>CAIMBM010000084.1 GCA_903839205.1 uncultured Holophagaceae bacterium
CATCTGGGGAGCCCCGGCCCGCCGCGAAGGCGGACCCGCGGCCTCAGCCCACCCGGCCCCGGCCCTGAGCCTCCCGGGCCTTGCGTCCCGGGGCCGGATCAGGCACAGTGTCTCTACAGCCATGTCCACCTCCCGCCGCTTTTTCGCCTTTAGCTTTCGCCCCTCGGGTGCGAAGGTAAGCGGCGTCTAGAACCCACACCGCTTCCGCCATCGCCCCCGAGACCTCACGGCTCGGGGGTTTTCGCATTTCAGGAGAACCCATGACTCCATCCGATCCCCAGCCCCTCGCCCGTCTCCGCCAGGCCATCGATGCGGTGGACGACGAGGTCCTGGCCCTCCTCAACCGCCGGGCGGGCCTCGCCGCCGAAGTGGGGCGCCTGAAGACGGAGGCCTCGCCGGAGGCCCTCTTCCACGCCCCGAAGCGCGAGCGGGAGGTGCTGGCCCGCCTCGAAGCCGCGAACGGAGGTCCCTTTCCGGACGCGGCCGTGCGCACCATCTTCCAGGAGATCATGAGCGCCTGCCTCAGCCTGGAGAAGCCGCTGCGGGTGGCCTTCCTGGGACCCGAGGGCACCTTCACGCACCTGGCGGCGCGCCACCAGTTCGGCGGCTCCAGCCAGGCCCTGCCCCAGGGCACCATCCAGGCCGTGTTTCAGGCCGTGGAGCGGGACCGGGCCGACTACGGCGTCGTGCCCGTGGAGAACGCCACGGAGGGCGCCGTGGACACCACCCTGGACGCCTTCCTCGACAGCCCCCTGCGCATCTGCGCGGAGATCCTGCTGCCCGTGGACCAGGCGCTGCTGCTGCGGCCGGGGCTGGACCTGGGCGGCGTCCGGAGGGTCTATTCCCATCCCCACGCCCTGGGGCAGTGCCGCCGCTGGCTGGAGGCGCACATCCCCCAGGCGGACCGCATCGAGGCGCCCTCCACCTCGGAGGCCGCCCGCCTGGCCCGGGAGGATGCGGAGGGCGCGGCCGTGGCCTCGGAACTGGCCGCCGAGCTCTTTGGGCTCCGGGTGGCGGAGACGAAGATCCAGGACCTGGTGGCCAATGCCACCCGCTTCCTGGTGCTGGGCCCCAGGTCCGCCGAGCCCACGGGCCGGGACCGCACCACCCTGGTGGCCATGGCCCAGGACGGCCCCGGCGCCCTTCTGCGCCTGCTCGAGCCCCTGGCCCGCCGGGGCCTGAACCTGAGCCGCATCCAGAGCCGCCCCACCCGGCGCAAGCTCTGGGAGTACGCCTTCTTCCTGGACGTGGAAGGCCACGCCGAGGATCCCCTCATGGTCGAGGCCCTGGCGGAACTGCAGAGCGCCTGCGCCTCTCTGAAGCTGCTGGGCAGCTATCCCCAGGCCCTGACGGAGGTCCCGCGATGAACCCGGAGAGCCGAACCATGAACGCGTCCCCGACCCAGCCCTGGAGCCCTGATTCCTGGCGGGGTCTGCCTGCCGCCCAGCAGCCCGTCTACCGGGATCCGGCGGCCGTGGATGAAGTGCTGGCGGAGCTGCGGGAGCTGCCCTCCCTGGTGGTGGCCGAGGAAGTGGACTTCCTCCAGCGGCTCCTGGCGGAGGCCGCCGGGGGCAAGCGCTTCCTGCTCCAGGGCGGCGACTGCGCGGAGGCCTTCGCCGACTGCCGCGGGGCCATCATCCAGGACAAGCTGCGGGTGCTGCTGCAGATGTCCGTGCTCATCACCCATGGGGGCCGCACCGGGGTGATCCACCTGGGCCGCATCGCGGGCCAGTACGCCAAGCCCCGCAGCGGCCTCACGGAAACGATCAACGGCCAGGAGGTGCCGGTCTACCGGGGTGACCTCATCAACGGCCTGGGGCCGGACCAGCGGGAGGCCGACCCCCGGAGGCTGATGGAGGCCTACCACCGCGCGGCGGCCACCCTGAACCACCTGCGAGCCCTCATGGACGGCGGCTTCGCGGACCTCCACCACCCCGAGCACTGGGACCTGTCCTGGAGCCGGGAGGACGCCGGCCACTACCTGGAGACCCTGGACCAGGTGCGCAACTCCATGGACTTCATCCAGCGCCTGGGCGGGCTGCCCGAGCACCTCCGCACCGGCGAGATGTTCACCAGCCACGAGGCCCTGCACCTGCCCTACGAATCGGCCCTCACCCGCCTGGTGCCCGAGACCGGCCGCCACTACAACCTGGGGGCCCACTTCGTCTGGGTCGGCGAGCGCACCCGGCAGCTCGATGGCGCCCACCTGGAGTACCTCCGGGGCATCGCCAACCCCGTCGGCCTGAAGGTGGGCGCCTCCATGACGCCCGAGACGTTGCGACAGGTACTGTCCAAGCTGGACCCGGAGCGCAAACCCGGCCGCCTCACCCTCATCACGCGCTTCGGCGCGGGCAAGGCGGAGGCTGTGCTGCCCGCCCTCATCGAGACCGCCCGGGCCGAGGGCCATCCGGTGCTCTGGAGCTGCGACCCCATGCACGGCAACGGCCGGCAGGCCGCCGGCGGACTTAAAACGCGGGCCTTCGGGGACATCCTCCAGGAGCTTCAGGAAGTGGCCACCCTCCACCGGGCCCACGGCTCCCGCATGGGTGCCGTCCACTTCGAGCTCACGGGGGAACCGGTCACGGAGTGCACCGGCGGCGTGGAGGGCCTGGACGAGGCGGGGCTGCAGCGGGCCTACCGCAGCGGCTGCGACCCCCGCCTGAACCGTAGCCAGAGCCTGGAGATGGCCTTCCTCATCGCCCAGATGATCCGGGAGCCCTGATCACTTCGCCACGGACCACGCCATCTGGTTCCGATAGTCCTTCACGAAGGTCTTCTTCTCGGCGGAGTAGTTGCAACCGCCGCCGGTGCTGTCGGGACCCACGGCGACCAGGCCCAGGTCGATGGCGGGAGGGAACTCCGCCAGGACCCGGTCGACGGCCTCCTGGGCCGGCAGGCCGCTGGCCAGCAGGTCGTAGGCGCCCTTGGCCACCAGGTGCCGGATGATGTCCTCGCCGTTGCCGGTGCAGGCCACGGCGCCCCTGGGGCCGGCGTAGATGCCTGCGCCGAACATGGGCACGTCGCCCACGCGGCCGTAGAAGGTGATGGTGGTGCCGCCGGTGCTGATGGCGGCGGCGAAGCGGCCCTTTGCATCCCGCGTGACGCATCCGACCGTGTCCGGTGAGCCCAGGACCTCCTTCAGGGGCGTGGGGAAGTTCCAGCCCCGCTTCCAGTCGTAGCGCTGCCAGGCCTCGACCTGGCCGGGGTCGGCCCCCTTGAGGAGGGCCTTCACCCGCTCGTAGCGGGCGCGGTTCTCGGCGCAGGTGGGGTCGAAGTCGGGGAAGCCCATGGCCCGGGCAAAGCGCGTGGCGCCCTCGCCCACGATGAGGAGGTGGGGCGTGTCCATGACCTTCCGGGCCACCAGGACCGGGTTCCGCACGCGCTCGATGGCGGCCACGGCGCCGAAGGCTCCGGTCGCACCGTCCATGCAGGCCGCGTCCATCTGGATGGTTTTTCCGTCGAGGCGGATGTTGGCGCCGGTGCCCGCGTTGAAGCGCGGATCGTCCTCCAGGACCACGACGGCGCCGAGGGCCGCGTCCAGGGCGCTGCCGCCGCCCTTCAGCAGGGCCATGGCCTGGGTGGCGGCCCGGTCCGTACCGTCCATGCGCGCCCGGGGGCTGCCCGCGCCGCCGTGGACGACCGCCACGGGCGGGGCGGCCCCCAGGAGCACGGTCAGGAATCCAAGCAGCAGGGGCTTGAGTGGTCGCATGGTGCTCCTCGGATCATCCACCGATGTGGGACATTTCGACCCTGGGCAGCCCGGGGGTGGCGGCGCTCCTCTGCTCAGAGTAGCGGTCCGCGCGGCGTCTCCAGTGGGAGGCCAGCAGCGCGGAGAGGTCTCCGTCCCCGTGTCCACTGCGGAGGAAGGCCCTGAGGTCCAGGCCCTCTCCCGCGAACAGGCAGGTATAGAGATGGCCGTCCGCGGAGAGCCGGGCCCGGTCGCAGCCCGCACAGAAGGGGGCGGTGACCGAGGCGATGAGCCCCACCTCCCCCCCGCCGTCGGCATAGCGCCACCGTCGCGCCACGGCCCCCACGTGCATGTCGACGGGCTCCAGCGGCCACTGGGCGTGGAGGATGCGGTGAACCTCGGCGGCGGGGACCACGGAGCCCAGCTGCCAGCCGTTGGTCCGGCCCACATCCATGAACTCGATGAAGCGCAGGATATGCCCCTGCTCCCGGGCGTAGGCGGCGAGGTCGAGGACCTCGTCGTCATTCACGCCCCGCTGGAGGACGCAGTTGAGCTTCAGGGGGCCGAAGCCCGCCGCGCGGGCCGCCACGAGGCCCTCCAGGATCCTGGCGTGGGGCAGGTCGGTGTCGCTGATGGCCCGGAGGCGTTCCGGCCGCAGGGTGTCCAGGCTCACGGTCAGCCGCTTCAGGCCGGCGGCCTTGAGCTCGGGTGCAAGCTCGCCCAGCAGGACGCCATTGGTGGTGAGGGCGAGATCCTCGAGGCCCGGAACGGAGGCGAGCATCCGCACCAGGCGCGGCAGCTCCCGGCGCAGGAGAGGCTCGCCGCCCGTGAGGCGGACCTTGGAGACGCCGAGGCCCGCGAAGATCCGGACGAGGCGGCTGATCTCCTCGAAGCTGAGGACGGCCTCCCGCGGCAGGTAGGGGTAGTCGGGGCCGAACACCGCGCTGGGCATGCAGTAGGTGCAGCGGAAGTTGCAGCGGTCCGTGACCGAAATGCGGAGGGCCTTGAGGGGCCGGCCAAGGGCGTCCGGGGTTTCCATATCCCCCAAGCATAAATTCCTTTCCTGAGGCACAATGGATTGTTTGGGTGGACAAGAAAATATGGGCTTTTTCGACCGATTCCGTTCCCGCGCCGACGAGGCGCCCCTGCCGGCTCTGGCGACCCTGCTGGAGGCCCGGGGCCTGCCCGCGGACCTGCCCGGGCTCGCGGCCCTGGTTCCGGGCTTCGAGGCGCACCGGAGGGCCGAGGATCGGGAGGTCTGGGCCGATGCCGTGGCCCTGTGCCATGCGGGTGGGATCCCCCTTCCGGAACCCTGGATCGAGGCCCAGGACCAGGTGCTCCCTGAGCTGGTTCCCGCCTGGCGGGCCGACCGCGAGGGGCGCTGGAGCCGGGGCTTCATTGATGGCCTGAGCCAGCGCATCCGCGTGGGCGAGATGGCGGTGCCTGCCGCCTGGCTGACGCTCTGGGACCAGCCCGCCGAGGATGTGCTGGACCTGGCCCTGGATCACCTGCGGAACCGGAGCGAGGGGGCCTTCGAGCGTCTGCCCTCCGGGGCCTACCGCGGCCCCTGGCACGACGGCCTGGATGCCGCCCGGCTGCTCCTGCCGGAGGTCTGGCAGGGCCTCTTCAAGGACCAGCATCCCTTCCTCGCCATTCCGGCCGCCGACACCCTGCTGGCGGTGCCCCAGATCCTGCTGCCCAAGCTCATGGACGAGGTGGGGCGCAGCCTCAAGTCCGGCTCGAAGCCCCTTCAGCTGGCCGTGATCGAGCGCATCGATGATCAGCTGATGACGGCCCGGCTCCAGGATCCCCATCCCATGTCGGCCCCCCAGCGGGAGCTGAAGCACATGGACGTCATCGAGGCCCTGCAGGCCCAGGAGCAGGACCTCGATCCCGCCCTGGGGGTGCCTGCCCCGGTCTCCATGGTGAAGACCAACCAGGGCAAGCCCCTTCTCATGGCCCTGTGGACCGAGGGGGCGCCGGTGCTGCTGCCGGAGGCGGATCTCATCGCCTTCGCCGACAGGAGTGGCGCGCCGCTGGGCATCTTTTCGCGCCAGACCCTGCCCCGCATCCAGGAGCTTCGCGGCGAAGGCCTGTCCTTCTGGGGACCTCGCCGGGTCCGCTACGAGGGCTTCCCGACACCCGAACAGCTCGCCCGCCTGGAACGCTTCGCCACCGCCGAACAGATGAAGGCCCTCCAGGCCCCCGGGGGGGACCGGCGGGCGGCCCCCAGACCGGGTGCAGGGCCACTTCCCTTCAACGCCCAGGGAGCGGCGCCCCTGCCGCGCCACCTGCAGGGCGCGGGGCTGGGCGTGCAGGACCCCAACTAGTCCACCCGCAGCGCAAAAAACGGCGGCGGCCCCTGGGGACCGCCGCCGTCTGCCGACCCCTTCCAAGGGCGCGCAGGGGGATGGTTGGAAGTGATGGAATCTGTCCGAAGCGTTCTGAGCTGGATGGGAATCAGATCGAGATAGTGGCCAACCTGGTTGTGATGCTCGGCCTTGCGGGTGCCCGGTTCGCAAGGCGGCCGATGCCGCCTTCCTCGCCACCCGCATAGGTTTCGCGGTCGGTCAAACCTCGACGGCCACCTTCAGGCCGAGCCGCTCCCGGATGAGGCCCTCGACCTCGTCCGCCAGCTCGGGGTTGTCGTTGAAGAGCTTCTTCACGTTCTCGGCGCCCTGGCCCAGGCGGCTGTCCTTGTAGCTGTACCAGGAGCCGCTCTTCTGGATGATCTCCAGCTGGGTGCCCAGTTCCACCAGCTCGCTGGTGCGGCTGATGCCCTCGCCGTACATGATGTCGAAGGTGGCAACCTTCAGCGGCGGCGCGACCTTGTTCTTCACCACCTTCACCTTGGTCTTCTTGCCGATGACGGAGGAATCCTCGTCCTTGGCGGCCACCAGGGGATCGCCGGTGTTGCCCTTGATGCTCTGGATGCTGCGCACGTCGAGGCGCACGGAGGCGTAGAACTTGAGCGCGTTGCCGCCGGTGGTGGTCTCGGGGCTGCC
>CAIMBM010000085.1 GCA_903839205.1 uncultured Holophagaceae bacterium
AGATGCGGGCGGCCATGGCCTCGGCGGAGGTCGGCGACGACGTACTGGAGCGTGATCCCACCCTGGCCCGGCTGGAGGAACGTGTGACGGACTTGCTGGCCATGGAGGCCGCCCTGTGGGTGCCTTCGGGCTGCATGGGCAACCTCATCGCTCTGATGCTGCACCTGCGGCGCGGCGACCGGTTCCTCGCGCCGGCGCAGGCCCACGTGCTGGGCTCGGAACTGGGCACGGGCGCCTGGCTGGCCGGGGGCATGCCCGAGGCGCTGCCCTGGGAGGGCGGCCCCGGCCGTCCCACGCCTGCGCAGGTGACGAAAGCCGCCGGTTCGCCCGGGCCGTACTACACGCTGCGCACCCGGCTGCTCTGCCTGGAGAACACGCACAATTTTGCCGGCGGCACGGTGACGCCCCAGGCCGAGCATCGCGCCCTGGTAAGCGCCGCGAGGGCCGCGAAGCTTGCGCTGCACCTGGACGGCGCACGCCTCTGGCACGCTGCCGTGGCCCTGGGCACACAGCTCTCCGCTTTGACCGAAGGTGTGGACACGGTCCAGGTCTGCCTCAGCAAGGGGCTGGGCGCGCCCATGGGCTCATTGCTCTGCGGCTCGCAACCCGCCATGGCCGAGGCCCGGCGCCTGCGGAAGATGCTTGGTGGCGGCGTCCGCCAAGGCGGTGTGGTGGCCGCGGCGGGCCTGGTGGCCCTGGACTACCTGCCGAGGCTCGCCGAGGACCATGCGAAGACGCAGCGCCTGGCTGAAGGCCTGCGCGGTTTCGGCATCGTCGCTCCGATCCCGGAAACCAACATCCTTCTGGTTCCAGTGCCCGATGCGGCTGCGGCCCTGGCGGCCCTGGAAGGCGCTGGCGTCCGCGTCCTGCCGGTGAGTTCGGCCATCCGCTTCATTCCCCATCGCGACCTGACCCTGGCCGACATCGAGGAGGCCCTGCGCCGCATAGAGCCACTGGCACCTCTGCTCCGTGGAGCCTGAGATGAAGCCGCGCCTAGCCCTGTCCATCGCGCTGGTGCTGGCCGCGCTCGCCGGGGCGGGGTACCTGGCCTACCAGAACACCCTGGTGCCCATCCCCCTGGCGGAAGGCCGGGAACGCTACGTCCGGGCCAGCCCCGAATTTGGCGAGGATGCAGCCCGTTTGGAGGTCCTGATGCCTGCGGGGCCGGGCCTGGAGGCGCTGCTCGCAGAACAGTCCGACCTCACCTTGGTCGAGAAATCCTCCACTGGTGCCTGGGCAGGCCAGTTGGCTTCAGGGCTCCAGTCGACGCGCCACGGTCGGCGCTGGCGGATCGCCCTCCGACCTGCCTGGCCGATGCAGGATGGAACCATGCTGGATGCCACGCGAGCCGCAACGGCCCTCGGTCCCGAGGTCCGGCGGATGGGCGGCGAGGTCCGGGTCATCGATCCAACGACCTTGGACTTCCAGTTCAAATCCCATCAGGACGATCTGCTGGGCTGTCTGTCCCGGTGGCGCGTGCCGGAGACGGGCCCCTTCATCCGTCAGGGAAACACCCTGGTCCGCTTCGATGGGTTCATCTACGGCAAGGCCGGCATCGCGGCGCTGACGGTGGTCACCGAGCCCACCCTCCTGGAAAGCCGGGCCTGGGCCGAGGGCCTGGCCGCGGCACGCTGGGCCTGGTCCGTGTTCCCTGGGAAGGTCGCACCCGAGGACATGGCGAAAGTACGCCTGGCGCCCTACGACGAGTTCCGGATGAAGGATGGTAGTGTCTGGTTCCTTTCCCGCCGCCTGCGCCGCCTCCGACCCGATACCGGAGACTGGACCCACACCCGCCTCTTCGGCGCGTGGAAGGGCACCATGGACTTGGCCTACGATCCGCTCGGGCTGTGATCTTTCAAAAAGAAAGATTCACCACGAAGACAGGAAGACCGCGAAGAAAAGCAAAGTCAGGAAGGCGCACCTGTTGCCAATCCACTAGGAGGATGTGAAGGCACAGAAAGTAACTGGTGGCGGCTGTCTAACAGTCCATCTCCGAAAGGACAGCGCGGGGATGAACAGATCG
>CAIMBM010000086.1 GCA_903839205.1 uncultured Holophagaceae bacterium
ATGACGCCAACAAGCGCGCCCTCGAGGTCATCGAGAAGCGCATCCGCGACATCGACCCCGCCAACGTGCTGGAACCCGAGATCACCGCCAGCGGCGCCGACGGCAGCCGCATCGTGGTGGAGATCCCCGGCATCGAGGAGGGGGACCGCGAGCGTATCAAGACGCTCTTGTCCACGCCCGGCCACCTCGAGCAGCGCCTGCTGGCCAAGGCCCCCCAGATCTACTTCAACTCCAAGGAAGAGGCCCTGGCCTCCTTCAAGGGCGCGATCCCTCCGGAGTTCGAGCTGCTGCCCGAGATCGAGAGCGAGCGGGTGGCCCGCCGGGCCGGACAGCCCGTGGTGAAGGCCAAGGCCGGCGAGGAGAAGATCAGCAAGTGGGTGCTCCTGGAAAGCCGCGTGGCCGTGGACGGCGCCGACATCATCGATTCCCACCGCGCCACCAACTCCCAGACCGAGGCCAACGAGGTCAACTTCACCCTCAACAAGAAGGGGGATGATGATTTCGCCAGGCTGACCGGCATCGCCTCCGATGAGAACCGGCTCATTGCCATCGTGCTGGACCGCAAGATCATCACGGAACTGAGCGCCAAGGAGAAGATCATCGGCGGTGCCGTGCGCATCAGCGGCAACTTCTCCGCCCAGGAGGCGGACGATCTCGCCAGTCAGCTCCGCAGCGGCGCCCTCCGGGCCCCCATGAAGTTCCTGGAAGAGCGCGTGGTGGGCCCCGGCCTGGGCCGCGACTCCATCCACGCGGGCGTCCGGTCGGCGCTGGTGGGCTTCATCACCATCATCGGCTTCATGGTGTTCTTCTATCGCTGGTCCGGGGCCAACGCCATCATCGCCCTCACGGTGAACGTGATCGTCATGATGGGCCTGCTGGGCTCCTTCCGGGCCACCCTGACCCTGCCGGGCATCGCGGGCTTCGTGCTGACGCTGGGCATGGCGGTGGACGCCAACATCCTCATCTTCGAGCGCATCAAGGAGGAACTGGGCCTCGGCAAGAGCGTGCCCGGCGCCATCGACGCGGGCTTCAACCGCGTGTTCTGGACCATCGTGGACAGCCACGTCACCCAGCTCTTCGCGGCCCTGCTGCTCTTCATCTTCGGCACAGGCCCCGTGAAGGGCTTCGCGGTCACCCTCACCGTGGGCGTCGTGGCCTCGCTGTTCACCAGCATCTACATCAGCCGCTTCATCTACGACTGGGTGCTCGAGCGGCATCCCGGCACCAAGACCCTGTCCGTGGGCATCCACACCTTCTTCAAGGGTGCCTCCTACGACTTCATGAAGTACAAGGGCACGGCCCTGGCCATCAGCTGGGGCATCATCGTGCTCTCTTTCCTCTTCGTGCAGCCCTGGAATCTCACCCACAACAAGCGCATCCAGCTGGGCATGCAGTTCGTGGGCGGGAACGACATGACTGTGCGGTTCCGCGGAGCCATGGAGCCGGAGACCATCCGGGCCACCCTGGCCAGGAATGGCTACCCCGACGCCACCGTGGTGGCCTATGAGAACGCCGACAAGTCCATCCGGGACTTCTCCGTGAAGGTGAAGGCCCGCAAGGACAGCGACCAGAAGGACAGCACCATCCAGGCCAATGCGCTGCGCGGCATCTTCAAGCAGATGGACCCAGAGGCCGCCGGCAGCACCATGCCGGTCCTCAACCTGGAGGGCTCCAAGACCTTGGCCGATACCCTCGCCAGGGCCAACCCGCTCCACGCCACCCTCGACGAGACGGTCCTCACGGGAACCTACGGGCCCCTGGCCGAGAAGATCATCTCCAGCCGGGACCGCCTGTCCTCGGGTCTCTACCAGTCCTTTGGCGAGCTGCCGAAGGACCTGCCCCAGGCGGTCAGGGACACGGTCCAGAAGAGCTACCGGCTGGGCGCCGTGGGCATCCTCAAGGACGAGAGCTTCTCGCCCAGCATCTCCGGCGAGTGGACCAGCAAGACCCTCACCGCCGTGGCCCTCGCCATGGTGGCCATCCTGGTCTACGTCATCTTCCGCTTCACCGCGAGCTTCGCCGTGGGCGGTATCGTGGCCCTGATCCACGACATCCTCATGGCCCTGGGCCTCTTCGCGGCCTTCGGCTACGAGTTCAACGTGCCGGTGGTGGCCAGCTTCCTCACCCTGATGGGCTACTCCATGGCCGACACCATCGTGGTCTTCGACCGGATCCGGGAGAACAGCCACCGGCCCGAATACCGGCGCGTATCCATCTCCAGGCTGGTGAACGACTCCATCAACCAGACCCTGGGCCGGACCATCCTCACCTCGATGTCTGTGCTGTTCGTCAGCGTCTGCCTGTGGCTCTTCGGCGGCCCGGCCCTCCATGACCTGGCCTTCCCCCTGGTCATCGGTGTCATCACCGGCACCTACTCGTCCATCTACATCGCCAGCCCCGTGGTGGTGTACTGGGACCAGTGGTTCGGCGGCAAGGACAAACTAAAACAACACGCATGATCTGTTGTTTTCCTGCGGAAATCGTGGCCCATTCGGGCCACGATTTCCGTCTGTAACTACCTCAGATGTCTCTCCAGAAAGGCGTAGATCTCCTTGCGGGAGTCCTGGGCCAGGGCGGTGTCGATGCGGTTGAAGCTGTGGCCGCCGGGGGCGTCCTGGTAGATCCTGTACTCGAATGGCTTGGCGGCGGCCTTCAGGGCGGTGATGAGTTCCTCCACTTCGACGACATTCACGTCGCGGTCATTGGTGGTGGTGTGCACCAGCAGGGGAGTGTGGAGCTTCTGCACGTTCCACACGGGGCTGCGGCGCCGCACGAGGTCCACATCCTCGCTGGGCGTCTTGCCCCCGAACATCGTCCGGACGACCGCATCGTCCCGGTATTCCTCTCCGGCGTAGCCCACCCGGGCCAGGAGGTCGGAGACGGGCACCCCGGCGTAACAGGCGGCGAACTTCCCCGGATGGTCGAAGACCGCCATGAGGGCGATGAGGCCCCCGTGGCTCCAGCCCACCATGGCGCAGCGCTTCGGGTCCACGGGCAGGTGCTCCACGGCCCAGTCGCGGCCGGCCACCACGTCGTCCACCTCCAATCCGCCGTAGTCGATGGCCTCGTAGAGGTCCTTGCCATAGCCCGTGGACCCACGGTATTCCGGGGCCACCACGATGTAGCCGCGCTCCACCATCTCCCGGACGATGTGGACGTGGTAGGTGCCGAAGTCCCCGTGGACACCGCCGTGGGGCAGTACGATCAGGGGCAGCTTCCGGCCCGGCTCGGCCTTGCGGGGGACGAACACATACTGCTGGATCTTCAGCGGATGGCGCTCGTTCCTGATGCCATAGGTCTCCTGGCCCTTCGGATTGGGCGGGCCCGTGTAGGTCACCTTGTCCACCAGGGCTATATCAGAAAGGCGCTGGAACCAGAGCTGGTCGTCGGTGGCCTTCCGCACCGCATCCAGCTTCCATTGAAGGCCGTCGATGCGGTTCTCCACACCCTTGAGGAGGACCTCCCCGGGGCCCCCCTGAGCGGCGAGGGGCCCCAGGGCCAGGGTGCAGAACAGGAAGGGGGTCAGGCGTCGCATGGGATCCTCGGAGGCTACCTCCGAAGGGTAAACCAGGATCCATCGTCTCGCGAGGGAAGAGCCGCTCAGCCTTCCCAGCTCACCCAGCCCGCCCGTCCGGGGATGTCGCGTCGAGTGACGGCCTTGGCAGGGGGATTCGCCGCCTTTAGCCCAGGCAGCCAGTCGGCATGGGTGCGGGCCCCGATGCCGCGCTCCACAAGGCCCCCCAGGAAGGCGTCGAAGGTCTCGAAGAGGGCCCCGCCTTCCACCTCCGTGTGCAGGGCATAGACGTTCAGGGCGTCCTCGCGGACCAGGCCCCAGAGCTCCCGGTTCACCTGGCCCGGCGTGCGGCCATCCAGGCCCAGCAGCTCGTCCAGTGTGGGCAGCGTGGTGGGAATTTGAAGGGTGCTGAGCGTCCGCCCCTTCACCACGGGATAGAAGGGCGCGAAGCCCCGGCAGTCCCCGGCGTAGGCGAGTCCGTAGGCCTCCTGCAGCTCCAGGGTGGTGTCGTTGCAGCGCCAGGCGGGGCTCACGGCACCCAGGGGCTTCTCGCCGAACACGGCACCGAAGGCCGCGTGGGCATTCGAGAACCAATCCGAGAGCCAGCGCCTGGACTTCCGGTCCAGCAGGTCGTGGTACTGCACGTGGTCCCAGGCATGGATGCCCACCTCATGACCGGCGGCCTTCGCGGCCTGCATCTGCGCGGCGGCCCGCTTCCAGATGATCGGCGCCGGCAGCAGCACGCCGTACATCATGGTCTTGAATCCGTAGAGTTTGGTGGCGTTGGTGCGCCGCATCTTGGCCAGGAAGCCCTTGCGGAAGATGCGGCGGATGGCCTTGCCGCTGTTGTCGGGGCCGAGGCTGAAGTAGAAGCTGGCCCGCATCTGGTGCTTGTCCAGGAGGCGGAGCAGGGTCGGAATGCCCCTGATCGAGCCTTCCAGGGTGTCAACGTCCACGCGCAGGGAGATGGATGTCATGCGATGCCTCGAAGGTTCCATTCCAACCGCGATCGGGTCCCGCCACAAGGCAGCCCGGCCCGCCCCTCGCGGAGGGATCTCCAGGGCAGCAGGAATTTTCCATGGATCCACGGCTGAAAAGCAGCATATTGTCTGTTGCCCTTCATGGATTTCAGGTATTCAGACGCTGTGAACCTCCCCTCGGCATACCTGTCAGGACCCACCTTCATTTCCCCAAGGAGGCACGCATGATCTACGCAGCCCCGGGCGCCGCGGGCGCCAAAGTCCAGTTCAAGGCCAAGTACGACAACTTCATCGGCGGCAGGTGGACGCCGCCGGTCAAGGGCGAGTACTTCGACAACGTCAGCCCCATCACGGGCAGGCCCTACTGCCAGGTGGCCCGCTCGGGCGCCGAGGACATCGAGCTCGCCCTGGACGCCGCCCATGCGGCCGCCCCTGCCTGGGGCCGCACCTCCGTCACGGAGCGGGCCGGCCTCCTCAACAAGATCGCGGACCGCATCGAGGCCAACCTCGAGATCCTGGCCTACGCCGAAACCGTGGACAACGGCAAGCCCATTCGCGAGACCCTGGCCGCGGACCTCCCCCTGGCCGCGGACCACTTCCGCTATTTCGCCGGCTGCATCCGCGCCCAGGAGGGCAGCCTCGGGGAGATCGACGAGACGACGGTGGCCTACCATTTCCACGAACCCCTGGGCGTCGTGGGTCAGATCATCCCCTGGAACTTCCCCATCCTGATGGCGACCTGGAAGGTGGCTCCGGCCCTTGCCGCCGGGAACTGCGTGGTGCTGAAGCCCGCCGAGCAGACGCCCACCAGCATCCTGGTGCTGATGGAGCTCATCGCCGACCTGCTGCCCCCGGGAGTGCTGAACATCGTGAACGGCTTCGGCCTGGAGGCCGGCAAGCCCCTGGCCTCGAACAAGCGTATCGCCAAGATCGCCTTCACGGGCGAGACCACCACCGGCCGCCTGATCATGCAGTACGCCAGCCAGAACATCATTCCCGTGACGCTGGAACTAGGCGGCAAGTCCCCCAACGTCTTCTTTGCCGATGTGGCCGCCGCCGATGACGACTTCCTCGACAAGGCCATCGAGGGCTTCGTGCTCTTCGCCTTCAACCAGGGCGAGGTCTGCACCTGCCCCAGCCGGGCCCTGATCCAGGAATCCATCTATGACCGGTTCATGGAGCGGGCCCTGAAGCGGGTGGGCGCCATCAAGCAGGGCAATCCGCTCGACACGACGACCATGCTCGGGGCCCAGGCCTCCCAGGAGCAGATCGAAAAGATCCTCTCCTACCTGGACATCGGCAGGCAGGAAGGGGCCCAGTGCCTCATCGGGGGCGCCCGCGCGCAACTGGGCGGCGACCTCGCCGGCGGCTACTACGTCCAGCCCACGGTCTTCAAGGGCCACAACAAGATGCGCATCTTCCAGGAGGAGATCTTCGGTCCCGTGCTCGCGGTGACCACCTTCAAGGACGAGGCGGAGGCCCTGGCCATCGCCAACGACACGCTCTATGGCCTGGGCGCTGGCGTCTGGAGCCGCGACGGCAGCGTAGCCTACCGCATGGGCCGGGCCATCAAGGCGGGTCGGGTCTGGACCAACTGCTACCACGCCTACCCGGCCCATGCGGCCTTCGGCGGCTACAAGCAGTCCGGCATCGGTCGCGAGACCCACAAGATGATGCTCGACCACTACCAGCAGACCAAGAACCTGCTGGTGAGCTACAGCCCCAAGGCGCTCGGCTTCTTCTGAGATCACAAGGTTGCGCAGAAGTTGAAGGAAAGGCTTTCGGTCCACAGATTTCACAGATTCACACAGAAAAAAAGCGGCAGGTCGGGTTGGTGATCAGCTGTGGAATCTGTGGAATCTGTGGTTCCATCTTTTGCTTTTTCAAGAGGGCAGACATGGTCCAACGCGTCCTTGCCACCGAGGCGGCCCTGCGCCTGATCGACACCCTCAAGGCCAAGCATGGCCCGCTGATGTTCCACCAGTCCGGGGGCTGCTGCGATGGCAGTTCCCCCATGTGCTACCCGCGCGGCGAGTTCCTGGTGGGTGATTCCGATGTTCATCTCGGCGAGATCGGGGGCTGTCCGTTCTACATGAGCCGGGCCCAGTTCGCCTACTGGGAGCACACCCAGCTCGCCATCGACGTGGTGCCCGGCCGGGGCGGGATGTTCTCGCTGGAAGGCCCGGAGGGGCTCCGCTTCCTCACCCGGTCGCGGCTCTACACGGAGGCGGAGTCGCTGGAACTGCGTCAGGAGGCCATGGGACCATCTCCTCAAGGGGAAAGGCCGGGGCCTCCCGTATAATCCCGGGATGCCCACTCAGCGCCCCGCCGGCATCCTCCGCTCCTTCCCGCCGGTCTTCTGGCTGGCCAACGTCATGGAGCTCTTCGAGCGGGCCGCCTACTACGGCCTCAACTCGGTGCTTGCCGTCTACCTCTCCAACAGGATCTCGGAAGGGGGCCTGGGCTTCACCGAACAGTCCGTGGGGTTCCTCCAGAGCCTGATCTACGCGTTCACCTACATCGTCCCCATCGCGGGCGGGGCCTTGGCGGACCGCTACGGCTACCGGCGGATGCTGCTGTTCTCCTTCTCCATCCTGTCGGCGGGGTATTTCATCGCCGGCAGCGTCACACTGTACGGGGCCGTGTTCGCGTCGCTGCTGCTCATGGCCACCGGGGCCGGGCTGTTCAAGCCGATCATCTCGGGCACCCTGGCGCGCACGACCACCGAGGAGAACTCCGGCTTCGGCTTCGGCATCTACTACTGGATGATCAACATCGGCGCCTTCCTGGCGCCCCTCGCCGTCAGCGTGCTGAAGGGCTTCTCCTGGCGCTACGTGTTCATCGCCTCGGGGATCTACTGCGCGGCCATGCTGCTGCCCACGGTGTTCCTCTTCGTGGACCCGCCCCGGCCCGTGAACACCCGGAGCCTCCGCGAGGATGCCCGCAGCGCGGCCATGGTGCTGGGCGACGCGCGGTTCATGCTGATGATCGTGATCTACTCAGGGTTCTGGGTGCTCTACTTCCAGACCTTCGGCTCGGTGCTCTGGTACCTCCGAGACTTCCTGGACGCCACGCCCGTGGACCGGTTCTTCGCCTCCTTCGGCGTGCCGCTGAAGTTCGACGCCGAACACGTCACGGTGATCAACGGCGGGACCATCATCCTGCTCCAGGTCCTCGTGAGCCGCCTCGTGAAGAACATCCGCCCCCTGCCGACCATGGTGACGGGTATCGTCATCGGGACCCTCGGGTTCCTGTGCCTGGCAGCCTCCACCAACATCTGGGTCTTCATCCTCGGCATGTCCGTCTTCTCCATCGGGGAGATGACCGCCCACCCGAAGTACTACAGCTACGTGGGTCTGGTGGCGCCGGCGGACAAGAAGGCGGTCTACATGGGCTACGCCTTCCTCTACGGCGTGATCGGGAGCCTCATCGGCTCGAGCCTGGGCGGCATGCTCTATGGATCCATGCTCAAGCCCCTCGTCGGCCAGCCCGGGGCGGCCGCCGCGGCGCGCTCCTTCTGGCTCATCTTCGTGGCCCTGAACGTCGTGGCGGCCATCGGCCTCGTCATCTACGACCGGATCTTCGCGGCGGACACCCCGGAGACCAATGAGAAGGCGCGCCGGGTGATGCTCGTCATCTACGGCCTGCTGCTCGTGGCGGGTCTGCTGTTCCTACGTGCTTCGTTCTTCGGCGGTGCGGAGATCTCCTACAAGACCTTGGTCCAGGCCGTGATCATGCTGCTCCTGGGGGCCGGCGGCATGGCGGTGAGCCTCCGGAAGGTGTGACCCTGCGGCTGGCTACGGCTTCCGGAAGCTCTGGGAGCGGTCCGTCCGCCGCACCTGGATGAAGCGGTGGACGGATTCGAGGTCGGTGTCGGGCCCCGGGGTGAGCACCAGGCCCAGGCGCGTGGGGAACTCCTGGCCCTCAAGGTAGGTGAGATGGCGGATCTCGGCGGGGCACCGCAGCAGGGTGCCATCGGGCAGTTCCGCGTCGATCCCCACCGAGGCATGCAGATCCACCATCAGGGATTCTTTCAGGGCCAGTCCGAGGCCCGTCTCCGTGAGGTTCATCAGGAGGGCGTCGAACTGCCGGGACTCCAGGGTCACGCGCACGTTCAGGGGCGACTGGTCGGGCGCGGCCACGCGGACATCCCGCCGGTGGTGGAGGCGGGCCGATTCGTGCGGCCAGTCGAGGCGCAGCACCGTGTTCCCCGCCTTGTCCTGGATGGGCGGGAGGAGCAGGGATTCGAGGGTCAGCACCTCCTCCCCGAGGAGGACGGTCAGGGTCACCGGCATGCCCTCGGAGGGCACCAGATCCCGGGCATTGAGGCCGGACAGTTCCAGGGACGAACCCGGCCGGAAAGCCTGGATCCGCAGGTCCCCGAGCAGCCGGGAGCCGGCTCCCTGGAGCCTGAGGCTGGCCACCGCCTTGGTGAGGCGGGCCTGGAGGAGGAACTGTTCCAGTACGGGGGCGGTCAGGAGGGATGCGTGGCCCATGGGGTATGCCTTTCAAATGCCTTGGCCCAGGCGGTCTGCCAGGTTGGGGTGCAGGCCAGCGGCGAGGATGGCTCGTGCCGCGCCCTTCACATCGTACTCGAGGCGGTGCAGGCGCAGGCGGCGGTGCTTGGGGTCGAAGGTCATGAACGAGACGCGCGGATCCCGGTCCCGGGGCTGGCCCACGGAACCAGGGTTCACCAGGTACCGGCACTGGGGCTGGAGCTGGAACCACTCTCCGGGTTGGAGGCAGATCCAGTTCAGCTGGCCCAGGGGTTCGTTCAGCTCGAAACATCCAGGCAGGTGGGTGTGGCCGAAGAAGCAGAGCTGCCCTTCAAAGGCGTCGAAGGCCAGGCTGATCTCGCGCATGTGAAGCAGGTAGGCATCCTCGTCCACGGGGGACCCGTGGGCGATCTGGTAGTCGTCGCCCACCCAGAGGGGTCCCACGGGCAGGTCCACCAGGAAGCGCCAGTTGTCCTGGCGAAGCTTCTCCCGGGTCCAGTCCGCCGCCTGGTGGGCCGGGAGGCTGAACGTGCTGTCGGGCTCCAGGCCGGCGCAGACCTTGTCGTGGTTGCCGCGGACCATGAAACGGGGGCGCAGCTCGCGGACCCGGTCCAGCAGCTGGTTGGGATTGGCGCCGTAGCCGACGAGATCACCCAGGATGACAAAGCGTTGGATCGCCCGCCGCCGCGAGAACCTCAGCACGGCCCGGAGGGCATGCAGATTCGAATGCAGATCGGAAAGGATCAGGTCCACGTGGGATATCCGGGGGGTGGGCCTTCAGTCTAGGCCTTCGTTCTGTTCGTACCTAGTCTTCCGGACAACGAGATCGGCATAAGGGGCCCTAACAGAGCAACCAGAAAAGCGCTGGTTACTCTGAAATGGCCCCTAACAAGGCCAGGGCCAGCTCTCCGGAACTGTGACCAAATGGGAGGACCAGGGGCGCGAGGGACCAGGCGGGCACGCGCGCCGCCCAGCGGCGCATGAAGGCCGCCCGGTCCTGGGCCAGGGGCCGATGGGGATCCCGCCCCGCCCGTTCCCAGGCCCGGGCGGGCGGGGCCGCCAGCCAGAGCGGCGCAAAGTCCGAGGAGACCACGGCACTGCGGTTTCCCGGGTCCTCCCAGGCTCCGCCCCCCAGGGCCACCACCGCGGGTCCCGCCAGGAGGCGGGGCAGCACTTCCGCCTCGAGCTGCCGGAAGGCGCCCTCCCCCTTCGCCGCGAAGATCTCGGCCACCCTTCGCCCCTCCTGATCCTCGATGGCCGCGTCCAGATCGTGGAAGGGCAGGGCCAGGTGGTAGGCGAGCTGTCGCCCGACAGTGGTCTTCCCCGCGCCGCTGCCGCCGACCAGCGCCAGGCCCTGGCCCCGCCGGAAGGGCGGGCGGACGCGCCAGCGCTGCCGCTGGGCTTCCCACCCGAGGGCAGAGGGATCCGTGGCACGGTGGATCTCTCCCACCATGGCCAGGGATTCGGCCCCGGCTTCGAAGCAGGCGGCGGCATCCGCCAGGGTGAGGCCCCCGATGGCGACGGGGGCCAGGCCCCGTGCCCGCAGGGCCGCGCAGCCGGTGCGCAGGCCCTCCAGCCCGATGGGTTCCGCATGGTCGGCTTTGGTGGCCGTGGTGCAGACGGGGCCGATGCCCGCGTGGTCGCAGGCGGCGTCCACTGAGTCCCATTCGGAAGCCCCGTGGGTGGAGGCGCCAAGGTGCGTGGCCGACAAGCCCGGCAGTTTCCGCGCCTCGGTGGCGGGCAGGTCCTCCTGACCCAGGTGCAGCCCCCAGGGGGCCAGGCCCTCCCGGGCCGCGAGCATCGCCAGATCCGCCCGGTCGTTCACGCAGATCAAGGGCCAGCCGCCGTTGGCGGCGGCCTCCTGCAGGGCCTTGTGGAGTTCCTCGTACTGGGTCGCCGGATCCAGGGGCTTGCCCCGGAACTGGACCAGGGGGAACCCAGCCTCGCCCAGCCGCCGGATCTGGGCGGAGAGGGACTCGGGTCGCGTGGCATCGGTGATGGGATAGAGGGGAGGCAGCTGGAGCATGGCTCCAGTCTAGAGCCTAGGCCGCCTCACCGTCCGCGAACTGCAGGCGCACCAGCCTGGCGTAGACGCCGTCCTGGGCGATGAGTCCATCGTGGGTGCCCCGTTCGACAAGGGCCCCCTGGTCCAGGACCCAGATCTCGTCGGCCTCGCGGATGGTGGACAGGCGGTGGGCGATGGTGAAGGTTGTGAGGCGGTGGCTCACGCGCTCGATGACGGACTGAATCTTGGCCTCGGTCTCGGAGTCGATGTTGGCCGTGGCCTCGTCCAGCAGCAGCACGGCGGGCTCCAGGTAGAGCATGCGGGCGAAGGCCAGCAGCTGCCGCTCGCCGGCGCTGAGCCTCTGACCCCGCTCGCCCACCTGGGTGTCCAGGCCCAGGGGCAGGCGCCCCACGAGGTCCTTCAGCTGGCTCTGCTCCAGCACCGAGGCCAGCCGGGCCTCGTCCATGGGCCGGTCCAGGACGATGTTGTCGCGCAGGCTGCCGGAGAAGACGAACACGTCCTGGAGCACCAGCCCGAAGAGGTCCCGCAGGCCGCGGATCCGGAGGTCCCTCACATCCACGCCGTCCACGGTGATCCGGCCCCCGTGCACGTCATAGAAGCGCATGAGCAGGTTGATCAGGGTGCTCTTGCCGGCCCCGGTGTGGCCCACGACAGCCACCCGGTGTCCCCGGGGGATGACGCCGCTGAGCCCGCGCACCACCTGCCGGCCGCCCGCCTCGTAGGCGAAGGTGACGTCCTCGAAGCGGACCTCCCGGGCGAAGGTGGCGGGCTTCGCCATTGGGGATTCGGGGATCTCGTTGCGGTCGTCCAGCAGGCGGAAGATGCGCTCGCTGGAGGCCAGGGCCGTCTGCATCACGTTGTAGCGCTCGGCCAGTTCCCGGATGGGCCGGAAGAAGCGGCTGGACTGCTGGACGAAGGCCAGCAGCAGGCCCCAGGTGATGGCCCCGGCCTTGAGCTTGATCCCCGCATAGAAGATCAGGGCGGCGGTGGTGGCCGAGGTGATGAACTCGACCACGGGGAAGAACACGGCGTACGCGAAGATGGTCCGCAGGAAGGCCTGGAAGTAGTCCTCGTTGAGGGTCCGGAACTGCCCCAGACTGTGCGCTTCCTGGCCATTGACCTGGATCAGGCCCATGCCGGAGATCTGCTCCTGGAGGAAGGCGTTGATGGCGGCGTAGCGGCGCTGGGTCTCCCGGAAGGCCTCGCCCGCGCGGCGGCGGAACACTTCCGTGGCCACCAGGAGGAAGGGCAGGATGCCCACGGCGACCAGGGCCATGCCCGCGTGGGTCCAGAACATCCAGATCATGATGGCCAGCAGGGAGAAGGCGTCCCCCACGATGGCCACGAAGCCCGAGGCGAACATCTCGTTGAGGTTCTGCACGTCGCCGGTCACGCGGGTCATGAGGCGGCCCACGGGGTTGCGGTGGAAGAAGTCCGTGCTGCGGCCCATGAGGTGGGCGAAGAGCTCGATCCGGAGGTCCAGCATGGCCTTCTGCCCCACCTTGGCCAGCAGGAAATAGCGGGCGAAGCTCACGATGAAACCCGCGATGAGGATACCGACAAACCCGGCCAGGAGCGGCGCGGTACCTCTGAGGCTGCCCTGGGCCATGAACCGGTTGATGAGCCGGAGGGTCAGCTCGGAGGGCATCACCTCGAGGCCCGCGCCGAGCGCCATGAGGAAGAACAGGACCACCAGGCCGACCCAGTAGGGACGGAGGTAGCTGGCCAGGCGCCAGAGCAGGGCGTGGCGCATGGGGTTCTGGCCCGCCTGATCGGGTTGGAAGAAGGTTCCCTGTTCGGACATGAGCCCATTGTCCCACAGCGAGGCGAAAACGCGCTCGGAGACGGAACCGGCCCGGGA
>CAIMBM010000087.1 GCA_903839205.1 uncultured Holophagaceae bacterium
TCCAGTGCCCCGCGCCCAGGCCCTCCTCCTCGGAGCCCGTGGGGGCGAAGACCTGGGGGTACACCGCCATCTGGGGCAGGTCCTCCGTCTCGTGGAGGAACCGGTACTTGAAGCCCACTTCCCCATCCCCGAAGCCGTGGCTAGTGCCGCCACCGGGCCTGGGATCCTGGTCCGAGTAGGACATGGGGATCTGGAACTGGAGCTGGGCGTCGGCGAAGGGGCCGTAGTTGGCCTCCATGGCCGGCCCCAGGCCCGACCGCACGCCGCCCAGGGTCTGCCCCATGGAAAAGAGGTAGACCTCCCAGTGGTGCAGGGCCACGGGCTCGGGGTCATCGGTGAGGTAGGGCGGTCCCGCCGCCAGCGAGATGGCCCCCAGGAAGAGAAGCCCCTGAATCAGTCGTCCCCTCAATGCGCCGCCCCCGGGGGTGTTCCGAATTGCTGTTTCAAGAAGGCCTCATGCCAGGAAGATGCGCCGCCATCGGAGCGGTACTTACCCAATTGTGCCCCAGGGGTGCCCATTCGACGATGGCCTCCACCGGGGCTCCGCGCTGACCGCGCTGGGGACCACGCTCGACATGACGATGGTGTCCACACAGACCGCGGAAGCGCTGGGGACCCGCAACCTCTTCCTCACGGACTACACTGCTAGCTGCCGGGACCAGGCCTCGCACAGGTTCAAGCTGAATGGACCGGCCCTTTGAGCGCAGGGGAAACCATGACCATGCCCGCCAGCCCCCGACCCCTCACCCAGCGGGCTGCCTGGAAGGCCCTGGCCGCCCACCACGGTGAGGTGCGCGGCCTGCACCTGAGGACCCTGTTTGCCGAGGACCCGGACCGGGGCGAGCGGCTGACCCTCACAGCTGGGGACCTGTTCCTGGACTATTCAAAGCACCGCCTCACGGATCGGACCCTCCAGCTGCTGCTCCGGCTGGCCGAGGAATCGGAGCTGGGTGCCCGGATCCAGGCCATGTTCAGGGGCGACAGGATCAATGCGACGGAGGGCCGCTCCGTCCTGCACGTGGCCCTGCGCGCCCCGAAGGGCTCGACCCTGCGGGTGGACGGGGAGGACGTGGTGCCCGAGGTCCAGACCGTGCTCGAGAAGATGGCGACCTTTTCGAAGCAGGTCCGGAGCGGCCAATGGAAGGGCCATACGGGAAAGCCCATCCGGAATGTCGTCAACCTCGGCATCGGCGGCTCCGACCTGGGCCCCGTCATGGCCTTCGAGGCGCTGAAGCATTACAGTGACCGGCACCTGGACTTTCGGTTCGTGTCCAACCTGGACGGCAGCGATTTCCTGGAGGCGACCCGGGATCTCGATCCGGCGGAGACCCTGTTCATCGTGGCCTCCAAGACCTTCTCCACCCTCGAGACCATGACCAACGCGCAGACGGCCCGGGACTGGCTGATCCGGGGACTGGGAGGTGAGGCCCTGGCCGTGGCCCGGCATTTCGTGGCGGTCTCCACGAACTCCGAGAAGGTCTCCAGCTTCGGCATCGACCCGGCGAACATGTTCGGCTTCTGGGACTGGGTCGGCGGCCGCTATTCCATGGGCTCGGCCATAGGCCTCTCCACGATGCTGGCGATCGGACCGGACCACTTCCGGTCGCTGCTCGGGGGATTCCACAGGATGGACGAGCATTTCCGCACCGCACCCTTCGCGAAGAACATGCCGGTGCTGATGGGGCTCCTTGCCATCTGGAACACCAACTTCCTGGGCGCCGAGACCCTCGCCGTCCTCCCCTACGAGCAGTACCTGAAGCGGTTCCCGGCCTACCTCCAGCAGCTGACCATGGAGAGCAACGGCAAGCGGGTGACCCTCGAAGGACAGCCCGTGGACTACCAGACGGGGCCCGTCTACTGGGGCGAGCCGGGCACCAACGGCCAGCATTCCTTCTACCAGCTGATCCACCAGGGCACCCGGCTGATCCCCTGCGACTTCATCGCCTTCGACCACCCGCTCGTCCCCCTCGGCCGGCATCACGACCTGCTGCTGGCCAACGTGTTCGCCCAGGCCAAGGCCCTGGCCTTCGGCAAGACCGCCGAGGAGGTCCGGACCGAGGGCACACCGGAACCGCTGGTTCCGCACCGGGTCTTCGAGGGCAACCGCCCCTCGAGTGTCCTCATGGCTGGACGGCTCACGCCGGAGGTCCTGGGCCAGCTCATCGCCCTCTACGAACACAGCGTGTTCACCCAGGGTGCCATCTGGAACATCGATTCCTTCGACCAGTGGGGCGTCGAGCTGGGCAAGGCCCTGGCCCAGGCCATCGTGCCGGAACTGGAGAGCGACCCCGACCCGAGGCTGGACCACGACAGCTCCACGAACCACCTGATCCGCCGCTACCGGCGATCGAAAAGGGGCCTGTGAACCTTTTCTCATTTCCGGAGCAGGCCGGGGGTCGAGCAGGATGAGCCCCGGCCACTGAGTTCCGAGGAGGCGCCATGCTGGACCCTCGACGTGCCCTTCCCGTGCTGGTGCTCCTGGGTGCGGGTCTCGCCTCCTGCCGCAAGCCGGCCCCCCTGATGCAACCCGTGGTGGTGCTGCTGCCCTCCGAGGCCACCCTGAGCTGCGGGCATGGGCTGCGCTTCGTGCCCCAGCTGTCCGGGGGAAGCGCCTATCCCGTGACCTGGAGGGTGGTCGAAGCCGGGGGCGGGGCCGTCGCCCCGGACGGAACCTATACGGCCCCGGCTTCGCCTGGCCTCTACAGCCTCCAGGCCTGGGAGTCCGGGCCCCGGCGCGCCCAGGGGCTGGCCCGCATCCGGGTGGTGCCGCGCCCGGATGGGACCATCCGAGTGCCCGACTATGTCCGGGTCGGGGCCCGGGGGCTGCGGGCGGAGGTCCCTCCGCAGGAGGGGAGCACCTATCGCTGGTCGATCACCGGGGGGACCCTGAGCCCGCCGCTGGACGGCCCTGCCGTGACCTTCGAGGCCGGGGTGGTCCCCCACGTCGTGCTGAGGTGCCGGGTGACCAACGTGGCTGGGGACTCGGTGGATTCGTCCATGGACATCGAGACCTCTCCCGAGCCCCAGGTGAAGATTCGACCGGAGCGGGTGGTCCTGTCCACCGGCGAAGGGTTCAAATTCGGCATCGAGCTCTCGGGGCGTCTGGAGGCCCCTCTGTGCTGGCGGGTGGTCGGGGAAGGCGGGGGGGCCATCGATCAGGCGGGCGGGTACCAGGCTCCTGGAACGCCCGGGACCTTCCATGTGGAGACCTCCGTGCCGCCCGGAAAATCCGGGAGCCAGGCCGAGGTGCGGGTGGTGGAACGCCCCCGGGGCCGGATCGAATGTCCGGGGGATCCGGTGGCCGGGGCCACCGGCATGAAGGCCTGTGTGCCCGGGCAGGCGGACATGAGCTACCGCTGGAAGGTCACCGGAGGCTCCATCCTCCTGGGCCAGGGTGAGCCCTGCCTGCGGTTTTCGGTCGGTCCTGGGCCGACGCTCAGCCTGGTCTGCCTCGTGACCAATGCGGCCGGGGCCAGCCTGGAACTCACGCGGACCCTGCCCGTGCGGCTGCCTGACACGGGACCAGTGCAGGCCCCGACCCCCTGACCGCGGGATGGCCCGGAAGGCCTGACCGTGAGAAAGTCAGGCTTCGCATCCCATCTCCGGGGAGAGGCCTTGGGCAGCATCCGACCAGCAGGAACTTGGTTATCCTGCGCCTTGGTGGTCCTCGGCCTGTCCCTGAGGGCCGCCGAGGTCCTCAAGCCCTGGAAGGCGATGGAGGCACGGAATGCCGCCATCGGTAGGATCGAAGTGGAGATCAGTGACGTCTTCGACCTCTCCAGACCCGTGGAGAACACCTGGATCGGCCGGATGGCTGATCGCCTCCACGCCACCACCCGGGAGGAGGTGATCCGCAGGGTCCTGCTCTTCAGGGAAGGCGACCCTGTCCGGGAGAAGCGCATCTACGAAACGGAACGGCTCCTCCGGGCCCTGCCCTTCGTGAAGAACGCGCGGATCGATCCGGTGGTGCGGCTGGACGGGACGCTGGTGGCCCTGGTCCAGATCCAGGATGCCTGGACCACCCAGGTGAACGCGGGCTACTCCCAGGTGGGGGGCCAGCGCAGCCAGAACTTCGGGGTCGACGAGAAGAACTTCCTGGGGACCGGCAAGAGCGTGGCCTTCGGCTGGTCCCGGGACCCCCAGCGCAGGACCTGGGGGCTCGCCTACGCGGATCCCCAGCTCTTCGGGAGCCGGTGGACCCTGGGCCTCCAGACCCAGTACCTCACCGACGGGTTCCAGCGGGGCCTCCAGCTGGAACGGCCCTTCTTCGCCTTCAGCACCCCCTGGGCCACGGGCCTGGCCCTGTCCCAGCTGCATTCCAGCCTCTACTTCTACGACCAGGGGAACCAGGTCTACCAGGTGCCCTTCACCCAGGACAGCCTCCGGACTTACTGGGCGCACGCCCTGTTCGAAGCCGGGGACCGGGTCTGGCGGGGGGGGCTGGCCTTCGAAGGGCAGGACACCCGCTACGGGCCCGTCCTCCCCCTGGCCCCGGCGGGGCTCCTGGCCCCGCCCACCCTGGCGGACCGGCGGCTGCGGGGACCCGCCTTCACCCTCTCCACCCAGGAGGATGCCTTCGAGAGCTTCCGGGACCTCCAGGCCATGGACTTCCCCGAGGACTACGACCTGGCCTGGAACGGCGACCTGGAACTGGGGGCCTACAGCCGGGCCTGGGGCTCCTCCATGGCGGCCCCCTTCTTCCGCATCCAGGGGGGGGACGGCTGGTCCACGGCGCCGGAGGATCTCACCCTCCTGACCGCCTCCTGGGATGGCCGCAGGCCCGCCGCCGGACTGGAGGACAGCCATCTTTCTCTGGCCCTCGTCCAGTACCACAAATGGACTCCTGACCAGATCCTCGCCGGGCTGGTGGCCGTGGACAAGGCCCAGCGGTCGGACCCCGAGCGCTGGTACTACCTGGGCGGAGACCAGGGCCTGCGGGGCTTCCCCAACTGGCTCCACCCCGGGGATGCCCGCTGGCAGGCCTCCTTCGAGTACCGGCTGCTGACGGACCAGCGCTGGCTGGACCTCGTGAGGCTGGGCTATGCCGCCTTCCTGGACCTGGGTTCCATCCACCAGCTGGATGGGGCGGGGTGGTCCCGGGTCTACTCCGATGTGGGCCTTGGTCTCCGCCTGGGCAACCTCAAGAGCTCCATCGGCCGCGTGATCCTGCTGAACCTGGCCGTGCCCCTGAACCGCGAACCCTACCAGTCCCGCTGGCAGGTCACCTTCGGCAACGCCATGCGGTTCTGAGCGAACTGGGCCGCGTCTCCCGGGCGCCGAATGCCCGGGTGGACGCAAGGGGCCGCTAGGCCACGGGCAGGATCAGCTCCGGTCCGTCATTTCGTACATTTCCGACCGCCGCACTCACAGGGTGAAGGGCCATCGATTCGGCCGGACAGGGAACCAGCAGCGGCTGAACCTCCCTGACCTGGGCCGCCGGATCCAACCACAGGCCCCAGGCCCCCCTGGGCAGGATGACGGGCATCCGGTCATGCAGTCCCGCCATGAGCGCGTTTGGCTCGGTCGTGATGATGCAGGCGCTGACCATCATCTCGCCATTCGGCCCCTGCCAATCCTCCATGAGCCCGGCGAAGGCGAAAAGGTGCCCGCCGGTGGGGTGGATATAGAAGGGCTGTTTTCCATTCCCACCTGCCTTCCACTCGTAGAACCCCGAGGCGGGAATGAGGCAGCGCTTGCGCTTGAAGGCGGTGCGGAAGGTGGCCTTCTCCGTGAGGGTCTCGCCCCGCGCGTTGATCGGTTTTGAAAAGGTGTTCGGATCCTTCACCCAGCCCGGGATGAGTCCCCAGAAGGCCACATCCGCCACCCGCTGGCCCCCCTCCGGGCGGACGATGACGATGTGCTGGCCCGGGGCGATGTTGTAGCCCTTCACGATGGTGAACCCGGGGGGCACCAAGCCGAAGGCCTCCGCGAGGCTCCCGGCGTCGAAGGTGAAGGTGTAGCGGCCACACATGGGAACTATGATGCCCTGGGTTCAACCAGGTCAGACCACGGTTGAACAGCAGAGGTCACGGCACGGATGGAAGACAGCACCGGAACTTCCTGTTCCAAAGGTATGGGCCGCACTCTCGGCTGGGGTCGCGTGGGCCTGGCCTTGGGCCTTCATGGGAGGGCCTGGACCTGAGCAGTGACCCGTTGATAGGCGTTGTCAAGGTAGGTGTCGATGGAGGAGACGGTGGCGGCTAACCTGGCCGCCGACTCTGGCGACGAGGCTTCCCAGGCGGCTCCGTTGTAATAGGTCCTGGAGAAGGTCTTGACGTCGGCCTTCTGGGCGTCCAGCAGCCGAACGACGGCCGCCTTGTCGAGCGGTGCGGGATGGGAACCGGAGACAAGGAAGGCCAGCGAGTCGTCAAGAAAGGCCTGCACGCTGTTCTCGAAATTGAGCTCGGACCGCAGGCAGCGGTCCGCGGTCATGGGTGCGGTAGTTGCACCAGTGGAACCTGCGATGGCCCGATCCTCCGCGAGAAAACGAATGTCGGCCCGGGATCGCAGGTCGGCCAGGTAGGTTCTGATCAGACCCGTGGTGGTGGAAAGGGAAGTTGCCACGAACTTCAAGTCCGTCGCGCTCGAACTGCTTATGGAGAATGAGGCCGATGTCGGGTCGAAGGTGAAGTCCAGCAACGCCGGTGTGAGGGTATATGCGCCGCCTCCCAATCCGCTGAAAGAGAAATTGCCATAGGCATCGGTGGTGGTGGTGGCCTTGGCAGAACCGGTCAAGGCCACGGTCACCGCGACCAGGGGTGTGCCGTCCGAGGTGACGATGTTGCCGGAAGCCGAATAGGTGGTGGTGGTCCCACCACCAAGTGAGAATCCGGCACTGGCTCCGCCCCCGCCGCATCCAAATCCGATGAGCACCAGGAGCAGGAACCCCATCGATGGAGCGGGAAGGCACCGCATGAGTTTCATGGAGCCCCCCTTTGCCGGACTGGGTTTCTGCTGGTGTCAAGAATGACCTAAAATCCGGGGAAAGGATCCTGGATCAGGTGGTATTCAGCCCCTTGGATCGGGCCAGCCTGCGAGGCGAAGGGCACGGAAATCCTCAATACCGAGATGGCTTCGACCCTTCTGCGTGATCAGGGCAGGTCCATCCGGGGGGGGAAGCTGGTGATGTTCAGGATGCCATTGGAATCCCGCCAGACGTGCATCTCGGTGGGACCTCTCAGGGATGCCACGGGGGTGGCTCCGGCGGCTGGAGAAGTGTTCCAATTCCGCTCAGCCTTTGGAAGGACGGCCAGTCCCTGGCCCGATGGATTGCCGGAGCCATCCCGGCGGTTGTTGACCATCTGCTGTGAGTTCGGAATCGGGTAGGTGCTTCGCACGCTGCGCGTGTCGATGTCGACGATCACGCGATAGGCCCTTCCATTTCCCGGCATGTGCACCATCACTTCATAACCCCCCGAGGCGGCGTTCAGATCAATCTGACGAACCGAATCGGACCTACCTCCAGTTACCGACTCCGCCACGAACATGGCCTGTTCCGCTGACATGGGCTGGAGGGGTGGGGCCTCATCGGTGACGGCCCTTTCCTCCTGCCTGTGTTCGAACGGCGGATGCTGATGGCCAGGCTTCCCCGGGGCCCCAGCCAGATGGCTGATGTCGGGGCATGGGGTTCTTGGTGAGGAACCCTCCAGACGAAAGGAGGCGGCAGTCTGGGGCTTCGCATCAGGGGCGTGCTGCTGGCCGCCGCGACCGGAGCCCCCCTGAGTTCCTTGAGCCTGCATGGGCAGTGACAGGAGCAATGGCGGGAGCACCATCAGGAAGTAGCGTTGCAGCCACCGCATGCCCATAGCCCGGGTGGCTGAAGGTTCGGAGGGCAGGTCCTGGGCGAGAGTTGAGAGGCTGAATTTCCTGAAAGTGGTCATGGTCCTACCTCCCCCGGCGAGATCATCAGTCCCTTGACCCATAGAGACCTTTTCTAACGCCGAGGTTGAAGGTATCCCCCGGGCGCACCCTTCATCGGGACGTGCCGATCTCCTCGCCTGAATAAGAAGCCCGTGCTTGGGCGGATTCCGGCACCATGGGCCGGACTGCACCGCGGGGATGACGTCGCTGCCAATTCACAGCGGCCATGAATTTAAAGAGCTACCGCCGCCGGCACCGATCACAATGGGCCTGACCCCAAGCTCAACTCGGACCCACCCCGCCCTGCCTTCCGCTCTTTCGCAGCTTCCTGCTTCCTGGGCTCCGCTCCTCACCTCAGTGCAGGGCGGGGCCGGTAAGCTTCATCCGATCGGTAACCCCTGGATCGTCGAGTCACCTATGCCGCCGCCCAGCAATTCAACACCCAACTATCAGGTCGAGTTCAAGGCCACTCATGCCGATCGGCCTGGGTTTCGAATCAATGAATTGCGGATTTCGCCTACCCAGTTTGTGCCTTGGCATTATCACAACCACACTCAAGACACGTTCTATGTCCTTGAAGGCCGGGTCCGAATTTTGCTCAGTAATCCAGAGGAAATGATCGAACTCGGCCCCAGTGAATCGTATTCCATTCCGCCACTTCGGCCTCATCTGGTCACCAATGCGGGTCAGAGTTCGGCCACCTTTCTGAACCTGCAGGGAATGGGTGAATACGACTTCATACCCTTCCCGGGATCCCACCCTTCGCATGGGTGAGTACCTCGTTTGACCGGCCCCCCGATCGCCCCAGTCCGTATCTAGAGGGCCGTTCGTGGTCCTTTACTCTTGGTTCCCCTGCCTTCGCCCGGCACCTCGCTGCATGTGGGGCCGTTTGGAATCATCCGTTAGGTGCCTCAGTATGCTCATCGGGAGCCACCATGGCTGAGAACAAAATCAGGGCCACTAAGGCAAGTGTCGAAAGCTACCTTCAAATCATCCCTGATCCGGCGCGCCGGAAGGACTGTGAAGCCCTCAGCAGATTGATGCCAAAAGCAACAAAGGAGTCTCCGAGGATGTGGGGCAGTCCCTCTGCTTGAAAACCAACACTCGCAGATCAAATACTTACCTCAATCCCGAGGGTTTGTAGGTGTCTCTCAAGCTCTCTCAATCCGAAGGGCTTTGAAAGAATCGTGACACCTGGATAAGCCGAGGCTAGGGCTATCGCAGACTGGTCAATCCGCCCTGTGGAGAGTAAGACGGGCACCTCCGGACGCAAACTACGCAATAGGGGAAGAGTCCCCGCCCCGCCCAATCCGGGCATATTCATATCCAGGACGATGAAATCGAGTTCGAGTCCTGCTTCAAGCAGGTCCAACGCCTCCTCACCACTTTTGGCTATGGTCACCTCTATGTTGCCAAGGGATTCAAAGATCGCCTTGAAAGAACTTTGAATCAGTTCATCGTCATCCACCAGAAGGGCCCTCTTGGTTCCAAGTGAGTTTTGGGTGGAATCAGCATCCGAAAACTTTTCAGTCTGGGCTTCATGTTCACAGGCAGGGAAACGCAGGAGCACCCGAGTTCCCTTGCCGGGTTCACTCTGAATGGAAAGTTGCCCCTGGTGAGCCTTTACTGTGCTGAACACCATCGAAAGGCCAAGCCCTGTTCCTTTACCGGTCCCTTTGGTCGTGAAGAATGGGTCCAGCGCCTTGGCTAGGACTTCCTTAGACATACCCATACCCGTGTCTTCTACCACAGCCTCGAGCCAGTCGCTATCCACATTGCAGGTTTGAATGGTGAGGGTACCGTTGTCAGTCATGGCATCGACAGCGTTGACGCAGAGATTCATAAGGGCATGTGCAATGGCGTTGCTATCACCACGCATGGGTCGCAATTCAGGCTCAAGGGCCATCCGCATTTGGACCTTCGACAAGGTCGTTCGTTCCAAGAGCCCAACCTGCTCCATGATGACCGCGTTCAAATCGAATTGCTGGCTCTCAACGGGGTTTTGACGGGCAAAGGTCAGCAGGCTCTTAACCATCTTGCCACCCCGTTCGGTGGCCTTGCAGATGGTGTCAAGGGCCTTATGGAGAGGACTACCGTAAGGTTGGGTTCCGATATGAGCTGAGGCCAGGCCCAGGATGGCTCCAAGCACATTGTTCATGTCGTGGGCGACACCACCCGCCAGTGTGCCCAGGCTTTCCATCTTCTGGGATTGCAATAGCTGTGCTTGAAGAGTTGCTTTCTCTTCATCTGCCTGGTGAAGGTCCGTGATGTCTCGGTTCAGCCCGATCATCCGCACGGGGTTGCCTTCCGAGTCTCTTAATACAATGGCATTTGCCTTGACCCAACGAATCTTCCCATCTGGATTAATGACGCGGAATTCTGTATCAAACGGGGACTCACCCTTAATGGCGGCCTCGCATTCCCTCACAGCCTGTTCCAGATCCTCGGGGTGCAGGCCATCTTTCCAGTCCTGTACGGTTCCATGGATTGCTTCGCGGGTCGTTCCGTAGAGTTGGAACATCCGATCATCCCAAACCATGGTTCCCGCCCGGAGATCCCAGTCCCAAACAGCTAGGCAGGCGGATTCGGTGGCAAGTTGCATTCGTTGGTGGCTCTCCCGCAACTCGGCCTCAGCCATCTTTCGGGCGGTGATGTCATCTACGAGTGAGGCAGCACCCAATACCTCCCCCTCCTCGTTCTTAAGAGTTGTGTTGTACCAAACACACTGGAGGATGGTGCCGTTCTTGTGGACATTCTCGTTGTCACTGCGTTCCCCACCCCGCCCTTCAAGGAGGGCCTTCATGATGGGCTCAACGAATGGGTGGGCGGGTTCCGGAATGATGAAAGTGGCGTGTTGCCCTATGGCCTCGGCAGCACTGTAACCAAAAATTCTTTCAGCAGCGGGGTTCCACCGGGTCACACGGAAGTCCAGATCCCATTCAATTACGCCAAGTGGGGCTTGCTTGAAGTGCAGATCCAATTTCTGTTCAGCCGTTCGAATGGTTTGCTCTGCCTGCTTGCGTTCAGTGATATCCCGATTGCTTGCACGGCGGCCCGCAGGTTTCCCTTGGTCGTCCACCACCGGGACACAGAGGTGGCTGAGCCAAATCTGATGACCATCCCGATGCTGGATACGGTATTCAACAGTAGAGAAACGACCATTTTCGTTGGATTCATGCACATGATCCACGAACAGAACCCGATCCTCGGGATGACAAATTCGGTGGAGGAGATCAGGGTCACGCTGAAAGGAATCTACGGGATATCCTGTGATTCGCTCACATGACGGACTCATCCAGAGGAGGCTTCCATTGGGGGCAAGCCAATATTCCCAATTATAGGTATAGTCCGCCACAATGCGGTATCGCTGTTCACTCCCCTTCAGTGCTGACTCTGCTCGCTTGCGTTCAGTAATATCCCTTATGAATACAATGAATGCATCCTCACCTTGAGCATTGCCTTGGACACTAATCTCCACCTCGAAGGTGCTGCCATCCTTCCGGCGATGTCGCGTTTCAAATTGGTCGGATCCTTCAACCAAGATATGTTGCATGTGGGCAATGGTTTGGCCTGGGCTCTCAAGCGCGTCTAAATCAGCGATGTTCATGGATAGGAGGTCCTGCTGGCTGTAGCCGCTCATCTGGGAGTAAGCCGCGTTGACCTCTCGAAGACGCCCCTGCGAGTCAGCAATCCAGAATCCATCCTGGGTCGTTTCTAGGATGCTCCTATGCCGCACTCCGATTTTCTTTAGGGCAGTGATCAGGTTGGCAATGGGTAGACATATCAGAACGTTTGAGAAAAGTAGGATTTGCAGGTACAAAATCTCTTCACGAACGTGAATTACTTGGCCGACATGAGAAGCCATGTATGCGTAAGAACCAAGGCTACTAGCGGCTGCCAAGAAGATTGCCGAGGCTGCACCCACAAATCCGAATCGGTAGGTGGACCATAGGAAGACTGGCATCAGCAGGAAGAGCCACCGGAATTGTTCGCCTAGAACAATTGCGGTGGCCACTACGGGAATCAGGACTAAGATCCCAAGGGCTTCCAACCTTGAGGGAGATTTAAGAATCTCCAGGAATCCCTTCCCGGTAGTTCCGGCGAATAAGGGCACCAGAATTAACAGCCCTAACGCATCGGCAGGAACCCAGGTCTTGAACACAACCCAGAAGGGAAGACTCTGGCCTACATGCAGGGCGAAAGCAGCGAGGGCACCTGATATAGCAGGGCCAACCAAACCTCCTATGAACATGAACCTAAATAGCGATCTAAACCTGGTCAAATCTGGCCGGCCCGCTTGGTCCCAGGCGAGGAACAACCACCCAACCAGGAGAATTTCAATGGTGTTGCAAAGGGCAAGGGTCGTTCCCAGTAAGCTTGTATCTCCCGTCACCATATTGGCGGCTAAGTTGCCTGCCAATCCGCACAATAGCCAACCAGCCCATTTGGTTTTGGATGTCTGTAGAAGCGCCAGCACAACCACCGCATTTGCCAGCCAGATGGAAGCGACACGGCCTGATTCTCTGGTTAATTCAATTCCAATCAGAGCTGCCACAAATACGGCCAAGGTTAGCCAGACGGCCCTGAGAATGTCTCGCCGAGATTGAAGCGAGCTAACTCTTGACATACACAGCCTCACTTCAGCCTTGAGTGCTAGCCCACAGTTCTTAGGTGGTGTAGAGCAAATGATGGCAATAAGCCCATTCGTCTGGATTTCGGTACACCTGCAACCTTCCATGAGTTTCGGCGTCTAGACCCTGGAAGCGTCCTGAAAAATCAGCTCTAAATTCGCCCCGCATGTCGCCGGATGGGGCTCAGGGCAGGGCCAGGGGCTTCCAACGCTGAATGATATGGACCTGCAGGACCAGCCTAGAGGAACCTCCAGCCTTCGAGTTCCTCAGCCATGGGCGCTACCACAGGGGGGCAAAGAGGTAGGCAGATCCAATTAAGTGCGGGTGCATGTATGGGTTTAGGAAGGCGCAAAAAGAAAACCACCTGATTGCTCAGGTGGTTGGCACTACTTCTGGCGGAGAGTGGGGGATTCGAACCCCCGAACGGCTTTTGACCGTTACACGATTTCCAATCGTGCTCCTTCAGCCACTCGGACAACTCTCCCGTGGCTCCGCCTGGGCGGAAGCAGCAAGGTTATCACGGCCCCGGACTCTGGCCAAGGGCCGTGATCGGAAGGGCTACACGGCCGCGAGGACGGCCACCAGCAGCTTCCAGAAGTTGCCCACCGAGGGCACGCTCACGTGCTCGTCGGGGGTGTGGACGTCCCACATGTCGGGGCCGAAGGACACCATCTCCATACCGGTGTACTTCTCGCCGATGAGGCCGCATTCGAGGCCGGCGTGGATGGCCATGACCTCCAGGGGCTTCCCGAAGAGGGCCTGGTTGGTCTCGTTGACGATGCGGACCAGGGAGGCGCCCGGTTCCGGCTTCCAGCCGGGATAACCGCCGGAGGTGTGGGATTCGAAGCCCGCCAGGGCGCAGGTGGCGGCGATCCGCTCGGTCAGCGCCACCTTGGAGGCGTCGATGGAGCTGCGGGTGAGCAGGTTGACTTCCACCGTGTCCCCGCGGGTCTCGCAGACACCGAGGTTGGTCGAGGTCTGGACCAGGCCCTTGATGTCGGGACTCATGGCCTCGACGCCGTGGGGCAGGGCCAGGAGCAGCTGGATGAGGGCCTCCGCGTCGGCATCGGCCATGGCCTGGGTGCCTTCACCGGCCTCGAGGGCCAGGTGGAGGCCCGGATCGAAGGCACCGAGCGCGGCCTGCCAGTGGGCCTCCTGGGCGGCCAGGGCCTGACGGAGGGCGGCTTCCCTGGCCGGGTCCAGGAAGACCATCGCCGAGGCTTCCCGGGGGATGGCGTTGCGCTTGTTGCCGCCCTTGATGGACACGAGGGCCAGGCTGAACTCGGGCTTGAGGACGCGCAGTACCTGGGCCAGGAGGCGCAGGGCGTTCCCCCGGCCGGCGTTGATGTCGATGCCGGAGTGGCCCCCCTTGAGGCCGAAGACCTTCAGACGGTAGGCGCGGCTCCCCGCGGGAGGGGCTGTGCGGGTGAGCTTGCGGGTGGCGATGGTATCCACGCCCCCGGCGCAGCCGATGGTCAGGTAGCCCTCCTCCTCGCTGTCGAGGTTGAGGAGGAACTTGGCCTTGAGCCGGCCCGGCTGCAGGCCTTCGGCGCCCGTGAGGCCGGTCTCCTCGTCGATGGTGATCAGGACCTCGATGGGGCCGTGGGGGAGGTCCTGGCTGGCGAGCACCGCCATGGCCGCGGCGACGCCGATGCCGTTGTCGGCGCCGAGGGTCGTGCCCCGGGCCCGGAGGAGATCGCCATCCTTCCACACCTGGATGGGGTCCTTGGTGAAATCATGCTCGGTGCCTTCGTTCTTTTCGCAGACCATGTCCACGTGGGCCTGGAGACAGGTGGTGGGACGGCCTTCCCGGCCCGGGGTGGCCGGCTTCCGGATGATGACGTTCCCGACCCCGTCGCGCTCGACCTCGCAGCCGAGGGCCCGGGCCTGACCGGCCACCCAGTCCGCCGCGGCGGCCTCGTTCTTCGAGCCCCGGGGGATCTTCGACAACTCTAGGAAATAGGACCAGATGGTCTTGGGTTCGAGGGACTCGAGCAGGGCATTCACGGGGCCTCCAGGCAAAGCCGCACCGGCCCTGGGCCGGGAGTGGCCACCTCAGAGTAATGGCGGCTCCGCGGGGCCGGGGTGACCGGGGTCACGATGGGGAGCTTCCGGTGGACAATGAACCGGGCAGGAGCTCCCGCTTCAGGGGGCCTTGCCGAGGAGCTTCCCCTTGGCTGATCCCGATTCCTCCAGCCCCGTCCTTGAACTCTGCCGGGAATTCGTGCGGATCCCCAGCTTCTCGGGCCAGGAAGGCGAGCTGGCGGCGGCCGTCGCGACCCGCATGGGGGCTATGGGGTTCAGCGTGGAATCCGATTCCACCGGCGGCGTCCTGGGCCTGCGGAAGGGCAGGGGCCCTGGGCCCACGGTGATCCTGGACGCGCACATGGATACCGTGCCGGTGCCCGATCCCGCCGCCTGGCGGCACGACCCCTTTGGCGCGGAGATCGGCCAGGGCCGGCTCTGGGGGCGGGGTTCCGCGGACACGAAGGGCTCCCTCGCGGCCATGCTGTGCGCGGCGGCGGCCCTGGAGGATTTCCCGGGGACCCTCATCGTTTCCGCAAGCGTCTGCGAGGAGGACCTGACCGGCGCGGCCCTGGCCCTGGTGCTGGAGCGGCACCCGGCGGACCTGGTGCTCGTGGGCGAGCCGACCTGCCTGCGCCTGGGTACCGCCCAGAAGGGGCGGGCGGGCCTGCTGGTGGAGGCCACCGGGCGCGGCGCGCACACCTCCAGGCCCGAGCTGGGGGACAACGCCATCTACAAGATGCTGGAGGCCGTGTCCCGCCTCAGGGCCCTGCCGCTGCCTGCGGATCCGGAACTGGGCCCGGGGGTTTGCGAACTGATCGAGATCGACTCCGAACCCAGGCCCTCGCCGGGCATGGTGCCGCACCTCTGCCGGGCCCGCCTGGCCCTGCGGCTCCTGCCCGGGGAGACCGCCCAGACCGTGCTGGACCGCACCCGCCGCGCCCTGGACGGACTGGAGGGCGTCTCGGTGCGCTTGATGGAGAGCCGCCGGCGCTGCCACAGCGGCCTGGACCTGGCCATGCCGGAGTTCGTCCCCGCCTGGAAGAACCAGGATGCGGCCCTTGAAGCCCGTCTCCTGGGCGCCCTGGGAACCACCCCCTTCGCCGCCCCCTTCACCACCAACGCCTCGGCTGCCGCGGCCAGAGGCATCCCCGCCTTCCTGCTCGGCCCCGGCGCCATCGAGCAGGCCCACGCCGTGGACGAGTGGATCGCCCTGGACCAGCTGGAGGCGGCCCCGAGGGCCTACACCCAAGTCCTCGGGGCCTTCCTGGGCCGCTGAGGCTCGGGGGAGAGGAGCCTCAGGGGAACACGTGGGTGCCGCCGTGGCCCGCCAGGGCGGCGCCGAGGTGGGCGGGGTCGGTGATGATGGCTTCCTTTCCGCCATTTTCCAGGAAGTCCACGACGGCCTGGATCTTGGGCAGCATGCTGCCGGGCTTGAAGTGGCCCTCCTGGATGTAGCGCTTGGCCTCGGCGAGGCTCATGCGCTCCAGACTCCGCTGGGTGGGCTTGCCGAAATCCAGACAGACCTTCTCCACCGCGGTGGAGATGACCAGGAGGTCCGCCCCCAGGTCTCTGGCCAGGAGGCTGGAGGCGAGGTCCTTGTCGATGACCGCGGCGGCCCCGGAGATGTTCCCCGAGGAGTCCTCCACCACGGCGATGCCGCCGCCGCCACAGGCCACCACCACCACGCCCGCATCCAGGAGGCTCTTGACCACATCCAGTTCCAGGACCCGCTGGGGGACAGGCGAGGCCACCACCCGCCGCCAGCCGCGCCCCGCATCCTCCATGAGATCCCATGCGTCCTTTTCCCGGTGGGCCTGGGCCTGTTCCGGGCTCATGAAGGAGCCGATGGGCTTGTTGGGCCTGGCGAAGGCGGGATCCTTTCCGTCCACCAGGACCTGGGTCACCACCGTGGCCGCCTGGCGCGCCATCCCCCGCCGCCGGAACTCGTTGTAGAGCGCGCACTGGAGGTGGTAGCCCAGGGCGCCCTGGGTGTCGGCCACGCAGCTGTCTAGGGGCACCATGTGGAGTTCCGGGGCGGCCAGCTCCGAGCGGCGCAGGATGAAGCCCACTTGGGGGCCGTTCCCGTGGGTCACCACCAGCCGAAGCTTCTCGGTCTCGAGCATGTCGGCGATGTGGGCGCAGGTCTGGGCGGCCGCGTCGTACTGGTCCAGGACCGTGCGGTGGTCGTTGTCGGAGATGAGTGAGTTCCCCCCGATGGCGATGACGACGGTGCGGGTCATGGCGGCTCCAGGGCTAGATGCTGAGGTTGCGGGCGCGCTGGACGATGTCGCCGAGCCTGGCGGCGGGATCCTTCACGCGCATGAGGAACATGAGGGCGCTGATGACGAAGGGCTTGTAGCTGGCCTCGTGGTAGGTCGGGATGCGGTACTGCTCGA
>CAIMBM010000088.1 GCA_903839205.1 uncultured Holophagaceae bacterium
CCCATCTTCAGGAGGATGGCGGCGAGGATCACGGAACCGGCCGTGGGGGCCTGCACGTGGGCATCCGGCAACCAGGTGTGGAAGGGGAACATGGGCACTTTGATGGCGAAGCCGATGAAGAAGGCCAGGGCCATCAGATGCTGGTAGGTCTTGCTCTGCTGGGCGATCACCGGAGCCATGGCCTGGAAGCTGGCCAGGGAGAAGTCATAGGAACCGGTGGTCTTGTGCTGCAGGAAGTAGATGGCCAGGAGCGCCACCAGCATCAGCACCGAGCCGGCCAGGGTGTAGAGGAAGAGCTTGATGGCGGCGTAGAGCTTCTGCGGACCGCCCCAAATGGCGATCAGGAAGTACATCGGCACCAGCATCACTTCCCAGAACAGGTAGAAGAGGAACATGTCCTGGGTGATGAAGACGCCCAGCATGGCCGTCTGCAGCACCAGCATCCAGATGTAGTACTCCTTCTGGCGCTCGTTGATGGAGCCGAAGGAACAGGCGATGGCGATGGGGCCGATGAAGGTGGTGAGCAGCCAGAGCAGGAGGCTGATGCCGTCCATGCCGACGGCGAACTTCACGCCCAGGGAGGGGATCCAGGACCAGGCCTGGAACCACTGGACCGCATCGCTGGCCCGGTCGTAGCCGAACCAGAAGGGCAGGCTCAGCAGCAGGCTGGCGATCATCACCAGGAGGGAGCCGATCTCGAAGGTCCGGCGCTGGTCCTTGGGCACAAGGAGGAGGACCAGCGCGCCCAGGAGGGGCAAGAAGGTCGCCACCAGCATCAGTGTCGTGTTTGCGGTGAACATGGGGACTCCAACCAGGGAAGGACTAGACGAGGAATTTCCAGAAGGCGAAGACAAGGAAGCCGAGGAACATCACGAAGGCGTAGTTCTGCACCCGGCCGGTCTGGAGGCCACGGAACACGCCGCTGGTCTCCTGGACGAAGTACTCGACGAGGTCGACCGCCCCGTCCACCAGGTACTCGTCCACCCAGTTCATGAGCCCGGCCCAGATGAGGGTGGCGCGGGCCGCGCCATTCACAACGCCGTCCACCACCCAGGTGTCGAAGCTCCAGAGCTGCGCAGAGAAGCGCTTGATGGGCTCGATGAGGGCCGCCTCGTAGAATTCATCCACGTAGTACTTGGCATTGACCCAGCGGTAGAGGACGGGGAAGCGGGCCACGAAGGCCTTGGCCCGGCTCCAGCTCGGATCCACCTTGTACATCCACCATGCCAGCAGCATGGCAGCCGGCGCCCACACCAGGGTGGCCCAGGCCATGAGGCCGTACTCGATGGCCGGGGGCACGTGCTCACCGTGGTGGGCAGGAGCCACCTGGTAGAGCAGGGGCTCGATCCACTTGCTGAAGAGCTCGGACGGCACGATGGGCAGGATGCGATGCAGGCTCTCGGGGTAGTTGAGGAAACCCAGCACCACGGCCAGACCGGCCAGGATGCTTACGGGCAGCCACATGCGCCAGGACACTTCCGTGGGGCCGTGGCCGTGGGAGTCAGGCGCGGCATGACCATGCGCGGCAGCATGACCCGGCGCGGCGTGCCCGTGATCGTCATGCCCGTGATCGTCGTGGGGATCCCCGTGCGCATCGTCGTGGCCATGGGCCTCGGAGGGCACGCTCAACCCATGCGGATCGTGGCCCGCCCCCCGGTACTCGCCGTAGAAGGTCATGGCGATGAGGCGCGTCATGTAGAAGGCGGTGCAAGCGGCGCCCAACATGCCCAGGATCCAGGCCACCAGGTTCAGCGTGGGGCCCGTGTAGTGGCCGTGCTGGTACCAGCCCTCGAAGACCTTCCAGAGGATCTCGTCCTTCGAGAAGAAGCCCGAGAAGGGGAAGATTCCGGAGATGGCGAAAGATGCCAGGATCATGCTCATGGCGGTGATGGGCATGAGTTTCTTGAGACCGCCCATGTTGCGCATGTCCTGCTCGTGGTGGCAGGCGGCGATGACGGACCCGGAGCCGAGGAAGAGGCTGGCCTTGAAGGCGGCATGGGTGAATACATGGAACATGCCGGCGCTGAAGGCGCCCGCGCCCATGCCCATGAACATGAAGCCCAGCTGGGAGACGGTGGAGTAGGCCAGCACCTTCTTGATGTCGTACTGGGCCAGGCCCATGGTGGCCGCCACGAAGGCGGTGAGAGAACCGAAGGCGAGGACCACGGCCAGGGCCACGGGAGCATTCACGTAGATGAAGTTCATCCGCGTAATCATGTAGAGGCCGCTGGTCACCATGGTGGCGGCGTGGATCAGCGCGGACACGGGGGTCGGGCCCGCCATGGCGTCCGGCAGCCAGACATACAGGGGGATCTGCGCGGACTTGCCCATGGCGCCCACGAAGAGGCAGCAGCCGATGAGGTTGAACCACCAGGTGGGGCTGGCGGTGTGGCCATACAGGGTGATGGCCGGCAGGTGGGCCACCGCACGGACGGAGCCCATGAGAGTGTCGTAGTCGAGGCTTCCGAAGATCTGGAAGATCAGGAAGAAGCCGATCATGAAGCCGAAGTCGCCGATGCGGTTGGTGACGAAGGCCTTCTTGCCAGCGACCGCGGCGAATTCCTTCTCGAAGTAGAAGCCGATGAGCAAGTAGGAGCAGAGGCCCACGCCCTCCCAGCCCAGGAACATCATCATGATGTTGGCGCCCAGCACCAGGTTCAGCATGCTGAACACGAAGAGGTTGAGGTAGGCCATGAATCGGTAGTAGCGGCCGTCGTTCCGCTCCTCGGCCATGTAGCCCGTGCTGAAGAGGTGGATCAGGAACCCCGCCCCGGTCACCAGCAGGGCCATGCAGCCACTGAGTACATCGAACTTGTAGGCCCACTGGATCTTGTAGGTCGTGAGGCCGCCCAGCACCCGGGCGCCGCCCACGTCGAACCAGGTCCACAGGCTCTGGTGGATGGAACGGCCCTCGGCGGGCAGTCCGGCGAGTTGGATGAAGTAGTACAGGGTGAGGAGGAAGGCCACGCCCACGCTGCCCAGGGCGAAGAAGTCCACGACCTTGGTGCTCTTCAGCCTGCGGCCGCTGAGGCCGTTGATGAGGAAGCCGAAGAACGGCAGGAAGGGGATCAGCCAGAGGTAGCTGCTGGGGTGGGAAGCCGCGGTCATTGCATGTTCCATGGTCGTCGTCATCCCTTCAGCAGGTTGATGTCGTCCACCTGGACGGTGTCGCGCTTGCGGTAGAGGGCCACCACCAGGGCAAGGCCCACCGCCACTTCGGCGGCAGCGAAGCCCATCACCAGCAGGGCGAAGGCCTGGCCGGAGACGGACCCGCTATGGCGGGCGAAGGCGATGAAGTTCAGGTTGGCGGCGTTGAGCATGAGCTCGACGCACATGAGGATCACCAGGGCGTTGC
>CAIMBM010000089.1 GCA_903839205.1 uncultured Holophagaceae bacterium
ATGCCGCTGCCTGCATCGGCTGCGCTGCCTGCGTGGCCGCCTGCCCCAACGCCAGCGCCATGCTGTTCCTCTCCGCCAAGATCAGCCACCTGGGCCTGCTGCCCCAGGGCCAGCCCGAGCGCTACACCCGCGTGCGGGACATGGTCGCCCAGATGGATGCGGAGGAGTTCGGCACCTGCACCAACCACGGCGAGTGCGAAGCCGCCTGCCCCAAGGGCATCAAGATGGAGAACATCGCCCGCATGAACCGCGACTTCATCAAGGCCAGCCTCACCTACCGGCCCGCCACCGCGGGCGGGGGCGGCGCGGGCTGATCACACCCGTTCCCAGCAAAACGCCCGGCACCCGCCGGGCGTTTTGCTGTATGAAGAAGGCAGGGAGGATGCCATGCCCGAAGGTCCGGAAATCGAAACCGAACGGCTCCACGAGGCCATCCAGGAGGAGATGGAAAAGGAAGGAGGCGGGTTCCTCAAGCGGATCGCCCTCAGCACCGCCATCCTCGCCGCCTTTGCCGCCATCGCGGCCCTGAAGGCGGGGGCCACGGTGAATGAGTCCCTCCTGCTCAAGACCGAATCCACGCGGCTCCAGGCCCAGGCTTCCGACCAGTGGGCCTACTACCAGGCCAAGGGCCTGAAGGCCGCCGTCCAGGAAGCCACGGCGGCCAGCTGGGAGGCCGCCGGGAAGCCCGTTCCAGGCAGGCTGCGCGAACAGTCGAAGCGCTATGCCGAGGAACAGGCGGAGATCAAGAAGGCTGCCGAGGAGAAGGAGCGGGGAGCGCGATGAGAAATCCGCCGAAGCGGACCACCTGCTGCATCGGCACCATCGGTTCGCCAACGCCGTGGCCCTCTTCCAGGTCTCCATCGCCCTCGGCGCCCTGGCGGCCCTGACCCGGAGCCGGGCGGTCTGGTGGGGCTCCCTGCTGTTGGGCCTGTCGGGCATCCCCCTCTTCGTCCTCGCCTTCCTGGGCTAGTCCGGGGGCATCAGCTTCCGGGCCACCTCGGCCAGGGCCTCGGCCCGGTTGAGGCCGGGATCGTCCAGCACGGCCACCAGCAGCTGACGCTGGAGTTCGCCCAGCCAGGGACCGCCGGGACGCCCGGCCAGCTTCATGAGGGCCGCGCCGTCCAGGGCCAGGTCGCGCACCGCCAGGGGTGGGGCCGCGGCCGCCAGGGCCCTGAGGCGGGACAGGAGGCCCTGGTGCCCGTCCAGCCGGGACTCCAGATCCAGCCCCTTGCCCCGCTGGTCCGCCAGCCGGAAGGCGGCCCAGCGCTCCAGGGGCAGGCTGTCCTCGGCCAGGCGGCCCAGGAACCGCCGGCAGGCGGCATCGCTCCAGGCTTCGGTGGGATGGGTGCCGTGGTGCCTGATGAGGGCGGCAACCTCCCGGCGCAGGCTGAGGCTGGACCTCAGGCGCTCGAGGATGGTCTCGGCCAGTTCCAGGGATCGGGCCTCGTGGCCGTGGAAATGCACCTCCCCGTCGGGACCGGTGCTGCGGGTCCCGGGCTTGCCCGCATCATGCAGGAGCGCGGCCCAGCGCAGGCCGGCTTCGGCGGGCACCTGGCGGACCACCTCCAGGGTGTGGGTCCAGACATCGTGGCGGTGGTGGCGGTTCTGGAGGCAGCCGAGCATGGGCCGGAGCTCGGCCAGCCACAGGTCCAGGAGGCCGCTTTCCGCCAGCAGGGTCAGGCCCAGGTGAGGCTCATCCCCCCGCAGCAGCTTGTCCAGTTCCGTGAAGACCCGCTCCACGGCGACCTTGCGGGCCACCCCCAGGCGCAGGGGAATCGCGGCGAGGGTGGCCGGCTCCACCGTGAACCCGAGCTGCGAGGCGAAGCGGCAGGCGCGCAGGGGGCGGAGCCCGTCCTCAGCGAAGCGCTGCAGGGGATCCCCCACGGCCCGGAGGGTCCGCGCCGCCAGATCCCTCTGGCCCCCGAAGGGGTCCACCAGGTCGCTCCCGCCCACGGGCTGGGCCATGGCGTTGATGGTGAAGTCGCGGCGCGCCAGGTCCTCCTCCAGGCCCACGCCCAGGCGCACCGACTCGGGCCGGCGGCCGTCCAGGTAGCCGCCATCACTGCGGAAGGTGGTCACCTCCACAGGAAGGTCCTCGAGGAGCACCGTGACCGTCCCGTGCTGGAGACCCGTGGGGATCACCCGCAGGCCGGCGGCCCGCGCCCTCTCCATCACGACCTGGGGCAGGAGCCGCGTCGCCAGGTCCCAGTCCGCATGGGACCGTCCCAGCCGCTCATCCCGGACCGCACCGCCCACCACCATCAGCTCCGCCTCGGGGCCCAGGGCCTCCTTGAGCCGGAGCAGGGGGCCCCAGGTCAATCCACCCCCCTGCCCAGGCGCAGGAGCGCCTCGCCCTCGACCCGGCAGGTGAGCCAGGGGCGCATGACCTTGGCGCCGTGGGCCTCGTAGAACTCGATGGCCGGCGTGTTCCAGTCCAGCACCTGCCAGACGAAGCGGGTCCAGCCCTCCCGCACGGCCCGCGCCGCGAGGTGCTGGAGCAGGGCCTTGCCGATGCCCTTGCCCCGGAGGGCCGGACGAACGAAGAGGTCCTCCAGGTAGATCCCGGGCTTCCCCTCCCAGGTGCTGAAGTTGAGGAACCAGAGGGCGAAGCCGGCGGGCCGCCCTTCCCACTCGGCCATGGTCACGTGCACCAGGGGCGGCTCGGAAAAGGCATGTTTCAGGATGTCCGCCTCGGTGGCGACGGCGGCCTCCGGTTCCCGTTCGTACTCGGCCAGTTCGCGGATGTACTGCAGGATTTGGGGGGCGTCGGCGGGGGCAGCGGGACGGAGGGTCAGCATGCGTCTATCCTATCCCCATGGACCGAGCCACCGCCCTGAGCCTTTATGAGCTCATGCTGCTCACGCGCCTCACGGAGGAGCGTCTGGTGAAGCTGTTCCGCCAGGGCCTGACCCTCGGCAGTGTGTACCGCAGCCTGGGCCAGGAGGCCACCGCCTGTGCCTCAGCCATGGCCCTGGGCCCGGACGATGTGATCGCCCCGCTCATCCGCAATCTGGGATCCATACTCGTCCGCGGGGTGACCCCCAGGGAAGTCTTCCTCCAGTATCTGGGCCGGGCCCCGGGTCCTACGGGTGGACGGGAGCACAACAACCACTTCGGCTCGGTGGAACGGGGGATCATCGCGCCCACGTCCATGCTGGGGGCGCTCATCCCCGTCATGGCGGGCGTGGCCCTCTCCTTCCGGCAGAAGGGCGAGCGGCGGGTGGCCATGACCTGGATCGGCGATGGCGGCAGCTCCACCGGCGCCTTTTACGAAGGCCTCAACTTCGCCGTGGTCCAGAAGCTTCCGCTCATCGTGGTGGGTGAATCCAACGGCTACGCCTTCTCGACCCCGCCGGAGCGCCAGATGGCCGGCCGTATGTCCCAGCGCTCCCAGGGGGCCTTCACCCTGACCGTGGATGGCAACGACGCCGCCAAGGTCTACCAGGCCGCGGCCCAGGCCCGGCAGCGCTGCCTCGAGGGGAAGGGCCCCGTCTTCCTCGTCTGCGAGACCTTCCGCATGTCCGGCCATGCTGAGCACGACGACCAGCGCTACGTGGACCCCGCCCTGCTGGCCGAATGGGCCGCCAAGGACCCCCTGCCCCGCTTCGAGGCCTGGATGGGGCTCCGGGGCTGGGCCCTGGACCCCGGTCTCGCCCCCCGGCTCGAAGCCGAGCTCCTGGCCGCGGCCGAGGCGGCGCTGGAGGCCCCCTGGCCCGATCCGGCCTCGCTCATGACCGGCCTGTTCTCCGCCGCTCCCCGCTGATATTCAGGGTTCCCGCGTTCAGGTCGAAGAGAATTTAGATTGAATTCAGGCGGCGACATGAATCTCGAGAAATTCACGGACCACCTCGGAATGCGGGGGAAGTTCAACCTGATCCTCGCCATCCAGACCCTGGCCCTGATCCTGGTGGGCAGCCTTGGCTGGGGAATCGTAGCTGGGCTCCAGCAAGGACAGGGAAACCTCTCGCTCCAGCTCACGAAGACCGCTGCCCTCTCCCGGGTGCTGAACGGCATGAACATCGCCCGTACCCTGCACACCAGCCTGATCGGAGGGGCCGCGGACCCGGACTACCTGAGCGCCCGGGAGGCCAAGCTCAAGGAATACTCGGAGACCCTCCAGAAGGACCTGAAGACCCTCCAGGGGCTTTCCTGGACCAGGGAGGACAAAGCCCTCCTGGACGAGGCCCTGACAGCCTTCAAGAATTACGAGGATGGCTTCCCCGCCCTCCTGGCCGAGGCCCGCTCGGACCGCGGCGCCAAGACCGTCTCCCGGCTCATGGAGCGGAACGTCGAGGTGATGCGCCTGGCCCGGGACCGGATCCTCAAGCTCCAGAAGGCAGCGGAGCTGAACGCCGAGGCCGCCATCCTGGCGGACCGGGGCCGCGCCGCCGCCGGCAAGGTCTGGATATTTGCGATCAGCCTGGGCTCTATCCTCGTGGGCGCCGCCCTGAGCTGGTCCATCGGGAACCGGGTGGGCCAGGCGGCCCGAGACATCGAGGCAGCCATGGACACGGTCGCCAAGGGGGACCTGACCGCCCGGCCCGCCTCCGAGGGCAAGGACGAACTGGCCCGGGTGGCCGCGGGCCTCGGGCAGGTGGTCCAGGGGCTCCGGAAGGACATCCACGCCATCGCTCAGGCGGCGGAGGGCACGGCCTCCAGTGCCACGGAACTGGCCGCGACCACCGAACAGGTGAACCGCACGACGGAGGAACTCCGCCACAGCGCGGAACAGGAGCGCCTGGCCATGGAGCGGTCCTCCGCCGCCCTGGAGCAGATGAACGCCAACATCCAGCAGGTCAAGCAGAGCGCCCGGCGCGCGGAGGAACTGGCTTCGCGGTCCCAACAGGCGGGCCAGGAGGGGCTGGGGGCCGTGCAGGCCACAGGCAGGGCCATGGAGGCCATCGAGGAGAGTTCTGCCAAGGTCGGCCGCATCATCACGGTGATCACCGACATCGCCCGGCAGACCAACCTGCTCTCCCTCAACGCGGCCATCGAGGCGGCCAAGGCCGGGGCCATGGGCAAGGGCTTTGCCGTGGTGGCCGAGGAGGTCCGCAAGCTCGCCGAGCGGAGTGGCGCCGCGGCCAAGGAGATCACGGCCCTCATCCAGGAGAGCGGCGAGCGGGTGGGACTCGGCACGGACTCCGCGAAGGAGGCCGCCCGCAGCCTGCAGCGCATCGGCGAACTGGTGGGAGACAACGCGAGTCAGCTCAAGGAGATCGCGACGGCCATGGAGGAACAGGGCCGGGCCAGCGAGGAGGTGGTCCAGGCCATGGGCTCGGCCACCCAGATGGTGGAGCGCAACGCCTCGGCTGCCACACAGCTCTCCGCCACCGTCCACGAGACCGCCCGCACCACGGAGGAGCTGGCCCGCCTCGGGCAGGAGCTCCAGGGCCTGACCCGGAGATTCAAGCTCCATTGACCTGATTACGGGGCTCCCTGCAGGGGTCAGGATCCCCGGCTAAGCATCGACCATTTCCGGCCCGGTCACCCGGACCCACCCTTCTTCCTCGGCATAACGGAGGATGCTGTGCACTTTGAGCGCGACCCGGCTTGTGCGGGGGTCCAGCTCGTGGTGGAGGGGCAGGTTGAAGTAGTAGAGCCGCGTGCCCGGGCCGAAGCGGAGCCGGCAGACCGGCGCGCCCCCGAAATCATCGGTGGCGAACTCGGAGCGCTGGACGGCCGCCAGCTTGTGGCGGGGGTTGATCACCACGAAGGAATGGCCGAAGCCCCCTTCGATGGCCACATCCTCCAGGTTGGTCTCATCCGAGGTGTTGCCGAAGACCGTGATGGTCTCCCGCACCCCCGGCGTGTCCTCCAGATACTCCCCGTAGAAGCCGCTGATCACCTCCTGGTAGGCCCGATGCTCGGGCTTGGGGTTGCACTGGATGACGAACAGGGCGTCCAGCCCCTGGCGGGTGGTGAAGAAGAGGCGGTTGGCGTGGTCGATGATCTGCTTGATGTTCGAGGCGTACAGGTCGCGATAGAGGTAGTCCATGCAGATCAGGGTCATGAAGTTGAAGCAGGCAGGCTGGCTGCGGAACAGGAAGAAATGGCGGCCCCGGTAGAGATCCTGGAACTTGTCGAGGAATTCCTCGCCTGAGAACGGATGGGACTTCGCCTCGAGGAAGACGCGCAGCCGGCCGTCCGCCTCCTTGACGGCGGTGCAGCACCAGTTGACGGGCATCTCCAGCACGTCGCCGGATTCGACATCCAGATCCACGAACTCGATCGCTTCGCCGTGATCCGCCCTGAACCGCTCCAGCAGGTCCCGGTAGGTCCGGAGGCGCACCTGCTCCACCCCGAACATGGTCACCGTATTGGGCCTGAACTTCTTCCCGAGGAAGGCCAGCATGTCGTCGAAGCGGGCGAAGGGGATGGCGGCTTCGGGGAACATGAGGAAACGGAGCTTCTTCAGGTTGCCTTTGCCAGCCGCCACCAGGTCCAGGACCGAGCGCACCTGATCCCACTTCCGGTCCGGATCCGCCAGGGCCCAGCCGTTCTCCGACCGGCGCAGGTGGTTGGGGATCTGGGCCACCAGGCAATGGAGGTGGTGCCCGAGGGGGAACTCCAGGTTCACTTCTTTTTCGACGATTTGCATGACGACTGCCTGCCTGTTCGAGTGCCGGATCCTGGCAATTTCAAGTCCATGGCTACCCGAAGAGCCTTCTCTGCGGTGCCGATCCGAAGGGCCAAGTCGCGCCGAGCGAACGGACGGAAATGCACAGAGGGTCTGGTTCAAATAGCAGGTTGCCTGGGCCAGTGTGCGATGTGGAATCGAATCGGGCCCAGGCCCTTGATCTTGACAGCACCGAGTTCCACCGGCCACCCGAGGGTGGGGAAGGGCGGAAGTGACCCAACGGAATGATGGTGCATGCATGATTAATTTTGATTTTTTAGATCCACCTTCCCCGGGAGGACAGGGCACCAGCCACTCGGAGCCGCCCCGGCCCTCTGGCCTGGCCTCCCGGGACCCCTCAGGTCGGGGCCACCGGGCAGTCCCGCACCTTCCCGGGAGGCTGGGGCGGCTCTGATGACGGCTGGATCGATAATTAGGTACCATTCCCACCCCCGATGAGCTAAACTGGCTGGCTAAATCCGGGGGAAAAAGTGCTCGTGCTCGTATTGAATGCAGGCTCCTCGAGCCTGAAGTTCAACCTGTTCGACATGAACAAGGAAGACTCCATCGCCGAAGGCATCGCAGAGCGCATCAGCCTCGCCGAGTCGATCCTGGACTTCACCATCGAGGGCGACCGCCGCAAGGAGGCCCTCCACCTGCCCACCCACCGGGAGGCCCTGGAGGCCATCCTCGAGCGCCTCCGGGCCACGGTCCTGAAGGACACTCCGATCCACGCCGTGGGCCACCGGGTGGTGCACGGGGGGCCCAAATACGGCGATTCGGTCCTCATCACCGAAGAGGTGGTGAAGGACATCGAGACCTTCGCGATGTACGCCCCCCTGCACAATCCGGCCAACGCCATGGGGATCCGGAGCGCCATGGAAGCCTTCCCGGGCGTGCCCCACGTGGCGGTCTTCGACACGGCCTTCCACCACAACATGCCTGACTACGCCCGCATCTACGGCATCCCCTACGAGCTGAGCCAGAAGTACGGCATCCGCCGCTACGGCTTCCACGGCACCAGCCACGCCTTCGTGGCGGCCCGCACGGCCATCCTGCTCTGCCGGCCCCTCCGCGCCCTCAAGATCGTCACCTGCCATATCGGCAACGGCACCAGCATCTGTGCAGTGGAGAACGGCAAGAGCGTGGAGACGAGCATGGGGATGACCCCCCTCCAGGGCGTCATCATGGGCACCCGGAGCGGCTCCATCGACGCCAGCGTGGTGGAGATGCTCATGGAGTACGAGCACCTCGACCAGAAGGCCGTCACCGAGCTCCTCAACAAGAAGTCCGGCCTCCTGGGCATCTCCGGCGTGTCCTCGGACTTCCGCGAGATCGAGCTGGCCGCCGACCAGGGCAATGACCGGGCCCGGCTGGCCCGGGACCTCCTGACCTACAGCGTGCGCAAGTTCATCGGTTCCTACGCCACGGTCCTGGACGGCCTGGACGCCATCACCTTCACCGCCGGCATCGGCACCAACAGCAGCTACGTCCGGGCGAGGGTCTGCAGCAAGCTCACTTTCCTGGGCGTGAAGCTGGATGACGAAGCCAATGAGCGCGGCAAGGGGGAACGCATCATCAGCACCCCGGACTCCCGCGTGGTCGTCACGGTCGTGCCCACCAACGAAGAGCTCATGATCGCCCGGGAAACCATCCGCTAGGGCCGGACCTGCCCCTCCCCTGAGACAGTCCGGGCCGATTGGCCCAATTGGCCCCCTAGTGAAAGCCGAGGAGCCTCTGGGCCCCGAGCACAGCGAGCCCCATCGCGATCTGCAGCGTCGTTGAAACGGCGATCTTCAACCGGAGGGCGTGCGGCAGGCGCTTGAAGACCAGGGGCAGATTGGTCAGGGTGCTGGCCATGGATGCGACGACCGCGGCCGTGCCAGCCAACGCGGGGACGATTTTCCCGGCGGCACTGAGGTTGGCGGCCGCCGCAGTGGCGCTGGCACTGCTGGCCATCCCGCTGAGACCGCTGGCGGCGAGGAAGCCCAAGTTCCCGAACAGGCGCTCGGCCAGGGTACTGATCACCTGGATGGCGAGGAAAAGGACGGCATAGGACAGTACGCGTCGCAAGGAAATCGGAGAAGTCAGGGCCAGGTCGCGGCCCGGCTCATCCTCCCGCCTGCCGGTCAGGAGCAGCAGGGAGACCCCTGCCATTGCGAGCAGGGGGCCGATGGCAGTGAGCAGCGCCCTGGGTGCGAACAGGGCCAGGAGGGCGATGTTGCGGAGGTACATCGCCAGCGTGGCGAGCAGGACCACACCCACGATCCGCAAACCGGCCACCACGTTCATAAGTTCGGCGATGGCGGCCCGGTTGTTGACCAGGCCACCCAGGAAGGCCGTCCAGTACAGGCCCCGATTGCCGTACAGCCGGAGCAGGACGTAGTTGACGAAGGCGATGCCGGCAATCACCACCACGGTGATCCAGGCCTCCTGAAGATTCACAAGTTGCCAGCGATCGACGAAGCGGTCCGGAAGGATGGGGTAGATCACCAGGCCGATCAGTCCGAGCAGCACAGCACTTCGCAGTTCATCCATGGTCACGCCGCCGGCAAACTTCCTCAGTTCCACCTTCCACGCCAGCAGCAGGGTCATCAGGATCGTCGCTGCCACCGGCGTGAAACTGTGACCGAGGCCCACAAGGGTGCCCAGGGCATAGGTCACCAGCAGCGCAGCTGAAGTGGTAATTTCCAGGGATTGATTGGCGACCAGGCTCCGGAGGTTGAGGAGCGCCACCAGGACGATCACACCGACCATGGCCACAAGGCCATAGGCAGGCGAGACCATCACGGACACCGCCCCCAGCAGGGAGGTCAGCCCGAAGGTCCGGATGCCGACATCCTTGCTGGCGGATTCACGCTCGAAGCCCACCAGCATGCCGATGGCCAGAGCGACTGCAATCTTGAACGCGACCGCATTGGGAGGAAACCGGGTGACGGTCCCAAGATCCAACATCAAACCCTCCTCTGAGACCCTTTCTCCACTGAGAATTCCTGAACCGTTCCTGGGGTTTTCCTTACAAGATGCCGTCTTTATGGGAAACCGTCAGCTTAATCCCCTCCCCTTTCCCCGCCAATCCGGGTCCACCCTGGGCCGTTGGTTCCCTGGCCTGAGTGGGCGTTGGCCGACTCCGCCCGCCCGGTGGCCGATTCCAGGACCGTCCCGGTTCTAAACGGGGCGAGACTCTGGTCCGTAGTCCTTCCATCATCCGGACCGGTCCGGCGTCTTTCCCATCAGGGGGGTTGCATGCAGAAGCGATGGGTCGTCGTCTCCGTGGCCGGGGCCGCGCTGGCGGCCGGCATGTTCTTCACCCTGAGGGGCGGGGATGGCAAGGCCAAGAAGGCCGAGGCCAACACCCCCTTCCGGGTGGGCAAGGTCCAGACCGAGGACCTGCAGGTGAGCGTGCGGGAGGTGGGGGTGGTCGATCCCCTCATCAAGGTGGACGTGAAGTCGGCGGTCTCGGGGCGCATTGTCGGGCTGAAGGTCCGCGAGGGCGCCAAGGTGCGCTCCGGCGAGGTGCTGGCGGAGGTGGAACCCGACGTGAACCAGGCCCAGACCCTCTCCGATGTCCAGGGCAGCGTCTCCCAGGCCCGGGTGAGCTTCAAGAACGCGGAGCGCGATTTCACTCAGCAGGCGGCCCTCTTCAAGGAGGGACTCATCTCGGATCAGGCCTACCGCCTGGCCCGGACCACGAAGGACCTGGCCGAGGAGGCCTACAAGAGCGCCCAGACCCGCTACCAGATCGTGGAGGATCGGGGCATTCCCATCAGCGGCAACGCCTCCACCCAGCTGGCCCGGGTCACCTCCCCCATGAACGGCGTGGTGATCAAGAAGGGCGTGGAACTGGGCGACACCATCACCTCCGGGGTCAGCTCCTTCAATGCCGGCACCGTGGTGTTCACGGTGGCCGACCTGGGCTCGCTGATCGTGAAGGTGAACCTCAACGAGGTGGACATCGCCAAGGTGCGGGTGGGCCAGCCCGTACGCATCACCCTGGACGCCTATCCCCAGCATGCCTTCACGGGCAAGGTGCGCTTCGTGGCCCCGGCCGCGGACCTGGTGGAGAAGATCAAGGTCTTCCGGGTGGAGATCGACCTGGACGCACTCACGGACTCCTTCAAGACCGGCATGAGCGCCAACGTGGAGATCCTGGGCGAGAAGCGCGACAAGGCCGTCAGCGTCCCCCTGGAGGCCCTGCAGCGACGGGAGGGACAGACCGTGGTCTACCGGCTGAAGGAGGGCCTCACCTCCAAGGACCTCGCCCGGGCCAAGGACGGGTTGACCGGCCGCGGCAAGTTCATCTGGCTGGCGGACCACTGGAAGGAATACTTCGACGTGGTGCCCGTCAGGGCCGGCATCGCCACCCTTGAGCGGGTGGAAATCCTGTCGGGCCTCAAGGCCGACGACCAGGTGAGCCTGGAAGATCCCAGCAAGAAGAAGGTCGAGAAAGATGACGAAAACAACTAGCGGCGCGCCCATCATCGAGACTCGCGGTCTCACCAAGGTCTACGGGGCCAACGGGGCGGCGGTCCACGCCCTCCGGGGCATCGACCTCAAGGTGGAGAAGGGCGAGTTCGTGGCCCTCATCGGCCCCTCGGGATCCGGCAAATCCACCCTCATGGCCATCCTGGGCTGCCTGGACCTCCCCACGGCCGGCACCTACACGCTCGACGGGCGACAGGTCCAGGGGCTCTCGGGCGGCGAGCTGGCCCGGATCCGCAACGAGAAGGTCGGCTTCGTCTTCCAGAGCTACAACCTCCTGCCCAAGGCGAGCATCGTGCGCAATGTGGAACTGCCCATGCTCTACGCGGGCGTGGGTCGCCGGGAGCGCCGCGAGCGGGCCCTGGCCCTGTTGGAGAAGGTGGGCATCGCCGACAAGGCGGACAAGCTGCCGGCCACCCTCTCCGGAGGCCAGAAACAGCGGGTCGCCGTGGCCCGGGCCCTGGCCAACCGGCCCGCCCTCCTGCTGGCGGACGAGCCCACGGGCGCGCTGGATTCCAAGACAGGCACCGAGGTGCTCGATCTCTTCCGCGAGCTGCACCGGCAGGGCAACACCC
>CAIMBM010000090.1 GCA_903839205.1 uncultured Holophagaceae bacterium
CACCAGGGCCGAGGCACCGCCGATGAAGGCCGACAGCGGCGCGTAGGCGCTGAAGATCACCGACTGTTTCATGCTCAGCATGGCGTGCCGGCGGCTGAGGGCGCCGAACTGGGCCACCCGCACGCCTTCCAGTCCGAAGGCCTGCACCACCCGCTCGCCGCTGATGGTCTCGTGGCTGTAGGTCGAGAGGGCGGAAAAGGCCAGCTGCAGTTTCTGCTGAACCAGGTGGCTCCACTTCCCGATGACGTAGAAGCCCAGGACCAGGAAGGTGAAGGGCAGCATGACCGCCAGGGTGAGACGCCAGCTGGTGTGGATCATCAGGGCCAGGGTCACCGGCAGGATCGACAACACCTGGAGGAAGCTCATGAGGCCCGGCCCCGTGGCCATGCGGACCGTCCCCACGTCGTCGCCCACCCGCGACATGAGGTCGCCCACCCGCTGCCGCTCATAGAAGGCGAAGGGCCGCGACAGCAGGAAGCCGTAGAGGGACTCCCGCTGCTCCCGCTCCACCACCCGGCTGAGGCCGATGAGCGTGTTGCGCATGAGGTAGCGGCCCAGGCCCGCCACGCCCGTGAAGACCAGCATCCAGGCCAGGAAGATCCGGGATCCATGCCAGTCCTGGTGCTCCAGGGCGTGCACGGCCCGGCCGGACCAGTAGGGCACCACCGAGGCGGCCACGCTGCACCAGACCGTGGCCGCCAGGCCCCAGTAGAGGGTGCGCCGGTGGCGGGCCATGAGCGGCCACCACCACCACAGCTTCGACCTTGAAAGATCCGCCAATCGGGCCTCCTGCAAATCAGAGTAGCAACACCCAATCAGCCCCGATGCCAGGAGGCATCTTTCCTTCCAGAACAAACCGGTGCACCCTAATGACGATCACAGGATCTTCCATGCGCCATCCATTGCAGGCCCTCTGTCTGGTCGTGACAGTCCTGCTCACCTTTGCCCCCATGTCCGCCCAGATGGTGGAGGAATCCCTGGCCCAGGATCCCGGCCCCCTGGACTTCATCCGGGGCGACAGCTACGAGCAGTGGATCCTCCAGTCCCTCGCCGGGGACGCGCTGGTCGGCCTCTCTGCGGAAGGCCGCCTGGTCCCCCGCCTGGCGGACCGTTGGGAGGCCCAGGCGGATGGAACGGTGCGGTTCCATCTCCGCTCCGACGCCCGCTACCCGGATGGCCGCCGCGTCCGGGCCGAGGACGTGGTCTGGACGGTCCGGCAGCTGCTCCAGCAGCCCCAGGCCAGCCCCACCAAGCGGGCCGTCCTCGAAGGCGCCACCGTCGGCAGCGACGGGGGGCAGCCCTGGATCCGCTCGCCGAGGCCCCCGGGGCGGCTGCTGATGGAACTGGCCCGGGTGCCCATCGCCCAGGCGGGCCACCCCGAGGGCGGCTCCGGTCCCTTCGCCTTCCGCAAGGAGCCCGGGGCCTGGGTCTTCACGCGCCGGGAGCACTTCCTCCGGCCCCGCATCGATGGGATCCGGTTCCGGCTCCTGCCCGACCCCGGTGGTGTCGCGACCGCCCTGGAAAAGGGCTGGCTCAGCCTCGGCGCGCCAGCCACCCGGCGCCAGGCCCAGCCCCCGCCCACCCACCGCCTCGTCATCCAGCCCATGCACGCCCAGCTGGTGGTCTGGAGCCGTCTCGGTGCCGGGCCCCTGCGGCAGCTGGAGCAGTGGCGGAAGGATGCCTTCCCGCCCCACCTCCTGGGGCAGAATGCCCGCCCCAGCCGGGGCCTCTGGCCTGAGACCCTCGGCTTCAGGCCCCGGGCCATTGCCGGGAACCCGGCGCCGGACCCGGGTCCCGCGATGCTGCGGCTGCTCTACGGCGCCGGGGAGGCCTCCCTGGAGAAGCTCCTCCTGGCCCTGCGAGAGCGGGCCCGTCGGGACGGCATCGATCTCCAGCTCAGGCCCCTGGAGCAGGGCCTCCTGGCGGAGCGCCTCCAGAAGGGCGACTTCCAGCTGGCCTGCTCCATGGTGGTCTTCGAGCCCCACCCCTGGGCGGTGCTGGAGTACCTCGAGCCCCAGGGCCCCATGAACTTCACCGGCTGGGGACACCCCCGGCTGGCGGACCTCCTCGCCCGACTCCGGCAGCCCGGCGGCCCCGCCTGGGGGGACCTCCAGGACCTCTGGGCCCGGGAGCCCGCGGCCCTGCCCCTCCTGGACTTCCAGAGTGTCATCTGGGTGGACAGGCGCCTGCAGGTGGAGCCCAGCCCCATGGGCCTGTACCTCCCCACGCCGGGGGCCGCCGGCTGGCGATGGCGGCTGTGAGGAAAGGGACAGGCCTGGGCCTTGGGGTCTGGGCCCTGGGCCTCGCCCTCGCCCTGGGTCTACCCGGGGCCGCCTGGAAGCAGGCCCGCCCGCCCCTCTTCCCCTGGGAGATGCTCGGGCCCACGGTCCTGGCCCTGGTCGCCCTGGCCCTGCTGGCCCCCCTCCTCGCCTGGAGGACCGGCCCCGGCCTGGCCCGCCGGCGCGTCCTGGCCCTGCTGGAGGCCCCGCCGGACCTGCTCTGGGGGGCCCTGGTCCTGGCCCTATGGCCCCCCACCTGGGGCCCTCCGGGTGTGGGCGCCTGGCTGCTGGCCTTCCTGGCGGCGGCCCTGCCCGGCGAGGCCCGGTGGCTGGCCCAGGCCCTGCCCGGCGAGTGGCCCTTCCCCCAGGCCTGGGGCGGAGCGGCCGTGCGCCGCGTGAGGCAGCTCAGCCTGACCCGCCTGTGGGGACGCTGGCTCGCGGCCCGCCTGCCGGTGTGGCTCACGGCCACCCTGGTCCTGGAACAGGTCCTCGGCCGGCCGGGGTTTGGCACGGACTGGATGACCCGGGTGGTGGTCCGGGACCGGACCGGTCTCTGCCTGTGGGTGCTCGCCCTGGCCCTCCTCTGGAGCCTGAACCAAGGCCCCGAGGAGGAGGTTCCATGAGGTGGCGGCTGGCCTGCCTCGGGGCCCTGCTCCTCCCGGACCTGGCCCTGGATCCCTTCCGCGGCGGGCTGGCCGCCAGCATGCGGCATCCCCTCGGCACGGACGACCTGGGCCGGGACGCCCTCCTGCGCCTGGCGCTGGCGGCGGGCCGCAGCCTGGGTTTCGCCAGCGGCTGCGCCCTGCTCGCCCTGGGCCTGGGGCTCCTGCTCGCCTGGCGGGGGCAGCGCCTCCAGGGCGCCTGGTCGGCCCTGCGGAGCCTGCCGCCCCTGCTCTTCCTGCTGCCCCTGGCCGCGGCCCTGGGCGGGCTGCCGGCCCTCCCCCTCGGCCTGCTGCTGGGGGGCCTCCTGGCCCCGCACCTGGAGCCCGCCCTGCGGACCCAGGTCGATGGTTTCCGGCGCTCCCCCGCCTGGGCCGCCGAGCGCACCCTGGGGGCACCCTGGTCCTCGACCCTCTGGCGCTGGGCGCCCTGGGGCTGGCAGCAGGTCGCCGCCCTCTTCCCCAGCGCCTGGCTCGCGGCCCTCTGGGGCGAGGCCACCCTCGCCACCCTGGGTCTGGGCCCCGGGCCGGGCCACGACAGCCTGGGCCGCCTGCTGGCGGAGGAGCTGCCCCGGCTCGGTGCCGATCCCTCCCCCCTGGGCTGGGCGGCCCTGGCGACGGTGCTCCTGCTGGCCTGGACTTCGGCGCCGGGGGGTAACGGCTGATCAGCCCAGCTTGGCCTGCATGATGTCCAGAATCTCGGTGTCGGCCCCGGCCATGCCGACCTGGGCCAGGCGGCCCAGGTTGACGAGCGAGGCGAGGCCATCCCCGCCCACGATGCCATCGGTCGAGGGGATGCCAAAGCCCGCCAGGGCCAGGGTGGCGGCCCGGAAGGCGGCCTCCACGCCGGTCATGGCCTTCATGGCGCAGCCGATCTTGGCGCCGTCGCAGATCAGCCCCGCCAGGTTGCCCACCATGTTGTGGATGGCGAGATCCATCTGGTCGGCGCCCCCGCCGCCGAGGTGGACCAGGCCCACCGCGATGCCGATGCCCGCGGCATTGGAGGCCCCGCAAACCGCGGACAGGGTGCCCAGCTTCTGGGTGGTGGCGGTAGTCAGCAGGCAGGCCAGGGCCAGGGCCTCCTCGATGCGGGCATCGGAATGCCCGGCCTGCCGGCCCCAGAGGCCCAGGGCCACGGACACCGTGATGCCCTTGTTGCCCGAACCCGCCAGGGACATCACCGTGAGCGGCTCCCCCGACATCCGCCCCAGCACACCCGCGCTCACCAGCCGGGGGATGCGCAGCCAGGGATCGGCCCCGACCCCGGGCACGAACCCGGCGGGCAGGTGGCCCACACACTGCTCGGCCATGGCCAGATTCAGGGCCATCCCCTCCCGGAGCCTTGCGCGGTCCGCCTCGGTGAGCGTGCCCGCCAGGGCGACCAGCTCGGCCAGGGACATGGTCCCCACCTGCTCCCGGACCCGCCCGCCCTCCCGGGGATCCAAGTCCCGGCCGGGCAGGGCCAGGGGGACCCCGTCCGCCTCCAGCCGGACCAGCCGCGTGTGCTCCTGCTCGAGCACAGCCCGGCCCACGCCGCCTTCGCAGGCCACGATGCAATCGACGTAGAGTTCGGTCCGGGTCGCGTCCACGTCGACGTGTACGGCGCCCCGCTCCAGCAGCCGGCCAGCCTGAGCCAGCGCCTCGGGCGTGACGGATTCGAAGATCTGCAGGCCCAGGCCAGGGTCCGGCAGGACGGCCCCCAGGGCCAGGGCCCAGAGCACGCCGGTTCGGTGCCCGCTGTTGGGGATGCCCACGGCGTGGCAGTTCTTGTAGGTGCGGGCATCGAGCACCAGCCTCGCCATGCGGGGCTCGCCCCGGCCCTGCCCCGCCGCCAGGCAGGCGGCATAGGCCACGGCGGCAGGCTCCGTGCACCCCAGGGCGGGGCGCCATTCGGCGGAAAGGTAATCGGTCAGGTTCATGGGGGGCCTCGCCACTTCATTCTGTCTGGATCCAAGCATGGTCCCGGTCACAGGCTCTGCGCTACCCTTGGCTCCATGAGCCCCCTCCTCGGACAGCCCCTTCCCGCCTTCACCCTCCAGGACGACCAGGGCGCCACGGTCACGGCCCAGGACTTCAAGGGCCGGTGGACCGTGCTCTACGCCTATCCCAAGGACAGCACCCCAGGCTGCACCACGGAGGCCTGCGACTTCCGGGACAACCTGGCCCGGGTCCAGTCCCTCGGAGCCCAGGTCTATGGCCTCAGCCGGGACAGCCTGAAGAGCCACCAGACCTTCATCGCCAAGCAGGGCCTCCCCTTCCGCCTGCTTTCCGATCCCGACTGCGCCCTCCTGAAGCCCCTGGGCGCCTTCGGCAGGAAGGTCATGTACGGCAAAGAACTCGAGGGCATCCTCCGCAGCACCTTCCTCATCGACCCGGCCGGCATCATCCGCCACGTCTGGCCCAAGGTCAGCGTGAAGGGGCACGTCCAGGCCGTGTTGGACACCCTGGCAAAGCTGCAGGGCTGAGATGAACTGGTCCTACCTCGGAATCGCCGCCTTCCTGCCCCTGGTGGTCGCCCTGGGCCTGTCCCTGCTGGCGGGCGCTATTCAAGCCGTGCGCCTCACCCTGCAGGGTCTGGCCAGCCGCCCGGCCTACGTCCGCATGCTTAAGACCATGGCCTTGGTGTTTCCGCTCAGTTTCCTGGTGGTGACCCTGTGGGATGGTCGATCCACCTGGCCGAGCCTGCTTGGAGCGGCCCTACAACATCCGGCGGACCAACGTACCATGGGCCTGCTACGCATGAGTGGCGCCGGGATCCTCAAGAAAAACGCGGCCAAGGGCGCCTACTGGTTCAGGAAATCGGCCGAGGGGGGCGACGCCGAGGGGCAGCTCCTGCTGGCCAGGGCTCTCCTTCAAGGGCGGGGCCTGACCCCGGATCTCGAGGGCGCCCTGCGCTGGGCCCAGGCCTCGGCTGGACAGGGACAGCCCGACGCCATGGTGTTTGCGGGGGACCAGCTGCGCAGCTCCGACAGTGAGGCGGCTGACCGCTGGTACCGGCGGGCCCTGCCCGCCTACCGTCAGCGGGCCCAGGCCTGGGACGCCGACGCCTGCCTGGCCTATGGCCAGATGCTGTGGCATGGCAAGGGCCTCGAGGTGGACCGCATCGAAGGAATGGCCTGGATGTACGCCTCCCGCCGGATGGGACTGGACCTCTTTGGCGGCGTCATCGTCCAGCTGAGCGAGGGAACCCTCTCCGGACCCCAGCGCCTGGAGGCCGCCCAGCGTGCCATGGCCATCCTGAACGGCCTGCCCCACCGGAGGTAGCGGAGGCTTGGGGCCAATGCTCAGGGGCCAGCTGGACCGATCCGGCTTCAGCCCGCCATGATGCTGAAGCCGCCGTCGACATAGAGGACCTGGCCCGTGACCCCTCGGCCCATGTCGCTGAGCAGGAAGACGCCGGCATCCCCCACTTCCAGCTGGTCCGTGTCCTTCTGCAGGGGGGTGTGGGAACGGTGGTGCTTGAGCTTGGAACCGATGCCCGGAATGGCCGAGGCGGCCAGGGTCTTGATGGGTCCGGCGGAGATGGCGTTCACGCGGATGCCCTGGGGCCCAAGGTCCGCGGCCAGGTAGCGCACGCTGGCCTCCAGGGCGGCCTTGGCCACCCCCATCACGTTGTAGCCGGGCACCACGCGGACACTGCCCAGGTAGCTGACGGTGATGATGGACCCGCCCTCGGGCATGAGGGACTGGGCCGCGTGGCTGACCGCCGCCAGGGAGTAGGCGCTGATGTCATGGGCCACCCGGAAGTCCTCCCGGCTGGTCTCCACGAAGCGCCCCTCCAGGGCCTGGCGCGGGGCGTAGGCCACGGCGTGCACCACGAAATCGAGCTTGCCCCACTTCTTGCGGAGTTCGTCGAAGGTCATGACGATCTGGCTGTCGCTGCCCACGTCCAGGGGCAGCACCAGGGGGTCCCTGAGCTCGGCGGCCAGTTCATGGACGTTCTCCCCCAGGCGTTCGTTCTGGTAGGTCAGGCAGAGCTGGGCCCCCGCCTCCGAGGCCCGCTGGGCGATGCCCCAGGCGATGGAGCGCTTGTTGGCCACCCCGATGATCAGGCCCCGCTTGCCCTCCAGCAATCCGCCCGTGGTCCCCATGCGATCTCCTCCAGAGTCGTGTCCGAACAATCACTTAGGATAGCCCAGAACCACGGAGATGCGCTATACCCAAGGTCAGGAAGCCCGCACCCCAATCCTATTCCTCCCCCCCTTCCTTCTGCGTCATCCTGCCTCTGCCTGTTTCCCGAGGTCCCGTGCTTCACCTTGCTCCAGCGCTCATCTTTGCCCTCGTCCAGCCCCAGGTCCCGGCCTTCCGCACCGACCTGGAGGCTGGCCACTACCTCAAGGTGCTGGCGGAAGCGGACCAGCGGCTCCGCCAGGATCCGGGCGACGCCCTGGCCTGGGCCGCGAAGTCGCAGGCCCTGTCGAGCCTCCAGCGCTTTGGCGAGGCCCAGGGCGCGGCCGACCGGGCGGTCTCGCTGAACCCCCGCCTGGCCGATGCCTTCCTGGCCCGGGGCTTGGCGCGCATCGGTGCAGCCATCAAGGAAAGGGATCTCGGCAGCCTGCGCCCGGCCATCGCGGGTATGGACGACCTGCGTGCCGCCACCGAGGCCGACCCCACCCTGGCCCCGGCCTGGACCAGCCTGGGCCTGGCCTACGAGATGGCGCCGGGCCTCCTGGGAGGCTCCACCCGGAAGGCCCTGCAGTGCGCCGATCGGCTGAAGGCCCTGGCCCCGGCCCGGGGCAACCTCCTGCAGGCCATGATCCTGGTGGAAGAGGACCGGTGGCGGGAAGCCGAGCCCTGGTTTGCCCGGGCCCTGGCCCTGGCGCCCCAGGACCCCGAGGTGGTGGGCCAGTGGCTGGACGCCCTGGACAGCCGCCCCGCCAAGAAGGCCCTCGGCGAGGCCGGGAAGAACGCCCGGCTCCTGGCCGAGGCCCAGCGTCTGCTGCCTGGCGTGCGTTCCCGCGCCCAGGGGGTGGCGGCCGTGAGCGACGCCTACCTGCACGGGGGCCGGCCCGAGACCGCCTGGCAGGTCCTCCAGGAAGCCCTGCCCCAGGTGGACGTCCCCAGCCTCCTCCGCCTGCAGCTGGGGAAAGTGGCCGCCGCCAGCGGCCTGCACCGAGCTGACGGGCTGGCGGCCCTGGACCAGGTCCTGCGCGAGCCCCTGGAAGGCGGGTCGTCGGGCTACCCCGGCGCCTGGTGGCGCAAAGGCCAGATCCTTCGCGATCTGGGCCGCAAGGACGAGGCCCGCCACGCCGCCCAGGAAGCCATGAAGCTGGATCCCAAACACCGAGGGGCGAGAGAGCTGGTGGAATCGCTGGGCAACTAAGGAGCTAAGCGCGGTCCCGTCCGGCCTCCACCAGCCCCAGAGCCAGCAGGGCCAGAGCACACCCCAGACTGAATGCGGTGAGCGCCCACTTGGACGTGGGCGGTGGGGTCCCGAGCATCTCATCGGGATCCTGTATCTCGATTCGGTACTTCCCCACAATGGTGACCTTTGGGACGTCCAATTTCTGCTCGTTGTAGAACGGCTTCTGCGCGGCGTGCATCTCCTGTCGCGCGCCCGGAATGTCGATGGCCTGCTGGGCACAGGTATAGGGCAGTACCCAGGGGATGAAGTCCCGTCGCCACATAGGGGTTAGTTCCTTCCCCCCCAGGGAGATGGTGAGCAACAACCCCACCATCGCAAACATGATGGGAACGGCGGCATTGTTGATCCGATCTGACAGCCAGAGGTAGAGCGCCAGCAAGGGCAGGCTCCCCAAGTAGGACCAGGCCAACACCCGAATGAGGGCCAACCAGGGGAAGGCGCTGCGAACCAGGGGATTCAAGTACCCGATCAGCCTGGATTCTGCCCAAAGCAAAACCAGGATTGTACTGAGCACCAGCCCGAAGCTAAGCGCGAGAATCAGGGCCTTGGCGGCGAAGACCGCCCGCCGAGAAACCGGCTGCACATGCAGGTGCTTCCAGAGGCTGAACCGGTGTTCGGACCGGAACAGCAGCGGGGGCAGCAAGGCGAGGAGCAAGGGGTGGAAATACCCAGACCAGGTGTCGGCCAGCGACTTGATGGGTAGGGCGCTCAACCCCTGGTGCGCCTCTGCCGTCAAGTTCCGCGTCAGCAGCAGGGGCAGCCCGGAGAGAAGAAAATCCGCCAGGAGGAACAGGACCGGAAAGACCCACAGGAGCCGAAACGCGGCTGATCGCCGGAGTTTGCGAACCTCCGCGACAAGCAAGTTCAAGTACTGAGCCATGGCGTTTCCTTAGCGTTGTTCCTCACGGCGGGAGAAATCGAACGTTCCCAGGACCACGAAGAGGACGGTCAGCCCGCAGGCTGAGACGAACAACCCGAACATCCCCGCGTGGGTCCCGAAAACCACCCTGACGCCCGCAGCCGCCAGGGCCCAGGGTGACCACTTCACAGGCATCCGGAGACCCGCCAGCAGGACTGTCAGAAGGCTGCCCACCAGGGCCAAAGTCAGGTTCGACCCGACCCCGCGTAATCGGGTCGACAACCAGGTGTGCAGGCCGACCAGGGGAAGGGAAGCAATGAAGGAGGTGATGCTGAGCTGGGTGAAAAGCAGGAGCTTGCGCGGCCCCATCTCCAGGTACAAGAGGTATCTGGAGATCAGCAGGCTGGCCAGCAGGACCAGCAGGGCGAGCACCAGCTGGGCGATCAGCATCAAGGCCGCATGGCTCATGCATTTGGCCAGGTAGTGGAAGCGCCTGGGAACCGGCTGCAGCAGCAGGTGCTTCCAGGCACCCGCCTCCTCCTCCGCTTCCCAGGAGAGGAGGCAGACCAGTGCCACCGTGATGGGCATGAAGATCAGGTTCCAGGCGGAGTAGACAATCTGGTACCAGACCTGGAACCCGGGGCCCAGCTTGCTGGCCTGGACTTCCGAGTTCCAGAAAATGAGGAAGAGGAATCCGACCAGACTGGATGGACAGAGGATCGCCGCCACCGTGGCCCAGTTCCTTCTCCACTTGAGCCTTTCTGCGGAAAACAAAGACGCCAGGGTGCTCATGCACCCTCCAGCAGGTCCAGGAACCGCGTCTCCAGGCTCACCCTGCGGGGCGTCAACTCGTACAGGGCCACCCCCGAGCTCACGAGCTGAGCCGCCAGGGCGGGAACACCTTCGTCGGAGCATTGGACGAGCACATAGGGATCCTCGTACTTCACCTCCAGTCCGCTCCCCCGCAGCAGCTCCATGGCCCGGTCGGCCTGGTCCACCCGGATCTGCTGCCAGGGGGCGCCCTGGCCGCCCAGGTCGGCCGTGGGGCCCTGGTAGCGCAGGCGTCCACGGTGGATCACGACCAGGTTCGAGGCGATCTGTTCGACCTCGGCCAGGATGTGGCTCGAGAGAAAGACAGTGGCGCCGGTCTGCCTGGGAACCTGGCGGATGAGCTCGCGGATCTCCTGGATGCCCGCCGGGTCCAGCCCATTGGTCGGCTCGTCCAGCACCAGCAGGCGCGGGCTTCCGAACAGGGCCAGGGCCATGGCCAGGCGCTGGCGCATGCCCAGGGAGTACTGCTGGACCACCCGGTGGGCGTCCCGTGTGAGTCCCACGACCTTCAGCACGCGCTCCGTCTCGGGGCGGGCCCCCCCCCGCATGAGCCGGGTGATCTCGACGTTCTCATGTCCCGTCAGGTGCCCGTACAGGGAGGGGGACTCGACCATGGCGCCCAGCTGGCGAAGGGCCTCCACCTGGCCGGGCCGATGGCCCAGCACCTCGCAAGTGCCGCTGGTGGGCTTGAGCAGCCCCAGGAGCAGGCGGATGGTGGTGGTCTTGCCCGCGCCATTGGGCCCCAGGAAGGCCGTGATGGTCCCCTCGGGGACCCGCAGGTCCAGCCCCTCGACCGCAGGGAGCTTCCCGAACCGCCTGCTGAGCCCATCGGACCGAATCGCCAGGGTCATCTCTCACCTCGACACACTTCTTTTACTAAAAACCAACGGGGCCTGGTGTCAACCCTTGGGGCAGGACTGGGGACAGACAGCGGTCCAACCAGCCCTGCACACCTGGAATCTTGATGCTCCCCGGGCCGGGAAAGGATGAGCTCTCGGCCCTGTTGCCGAATGCCTAGCCAAGATGAACCCAGGGGCGCGACCAGGGTGGACGCATTGGAGCACGGGGCTGACCCAACGCGTCAGTCCCCCAAGCCAGGGTCGGACCCACCCCTGGGCCAGCCTTCCCGCCAGGCCATCCAGCCCCTTGGGATGGAGGCATTTCAGCCGTGCCTAGCCAATTGGCACGGGGCTTGATACCTTTGCTTGCGGCCATCGCCCATAGGAGATCACCCATGAAGAATCAGAAGGGCTTCACCCTCATCGAACTGCTGCTCGTGCTTGCCATCATCGGCATCATCAGCGCCATCGCCATCCCCGCCCTGCTCAGCCAGCGCTCCCGCGCCCGGGACAAGGCCTCCATCGAGAACATGGTGGGCCGCGTGGGCGACCTGGTGGGCCAGTACGACAAGGCCCGCGAAGCCGGCAGCACGACCATTCCCGCGGACCTGGGCACCTACCTGGCGAACACCAGTGCCGACAAGAATCCCTGGGATCCCTCCACGGCCGCCTTCAATACCACGGTTACCGCGGGCAAGGCTACCGACATCGCTACGGCCACCTTGGAAGCGCAGGGCCTCGCCACAGTCCTGGGTCAGGCCGCCTTCGGCATCGTCGTGCCCGGGCAGGGCGGCGTCGGCTTCATCGAGGGTGGCGTGCTTTGCGCCAACCCCCAGGGGGCGGCTGCCAACAAGATCGTCACCAAGGTGACCGCCATCGAGTAGGCCACCCTCCTGGCCTCGATCGCGCGAAGGGAGGCCCCGGCTTCCCTTCGCGTTTTTTTGGCCATCTTGGATTGCAGGGGTGCACTGGCCCCGGTCGAGAAATGACACGTTTTTTGCTTTATTTCTCATGGCAAGGTTTTACACCACTCACCCCTCTGGAGGCCCCATGAAGCGCCAAGCCGGTTTCACCCTCATCGAGCTGCTGCTCGTCCTCGCCATCATCGGCATCATCTCGGCCATCGCCATCCCGGCCCTCCTGGGCCAGAAGGAGCGGGCCAACCAGAAGGCCACCGAAGCCACGGCCCAGTCGGTCGTCTCCGAGTGCACCTCCTCCGCCAAGCTCATGAATGCCGCCACCACGGTTCTGGTCCGGGGCTATGTGGCCGGCCTGCCCAACTTCACGTTCCCCCGCTGCAAGAACGCCTATACCCCCACCATTACGGCCCTGCAGAACGGCGCCGCCGCCGCTGCCAATGGCCAGGTGGGCATGGTGGATGCCGTCCAGAACGATGCCAACGGGGTAGCCGTCAATGTCATCACCGTGAGCTACCAGCACGGCGCCTCCGGCGGCTCCGTGGCCATGGCCAACGTCCCCGTCGAGTAGGCCAGTTCAACCCGGGGCTCAGACCGAGTGTCCGATCGTGCACGTCCCAGATTCATCCCACCGTCCATTCGGGGCGGATAGTGTTGTGTTGCCGAGATTCAAACAATGGTCATTCCCATCGCCTCCTTGGAGCATCCATGAACAAGCAACAAGGCTTCACCCTCATTGAGCTGCTGCTGGTCCTCGCCATCATCGGCATCATCTCCGCCATCGCCATTCCGGCCCTCCTGGGCCAGAAGGAACGGGCCAACCAGAAGGCCACCGAGGCCACGGCCCAGTCCGTGGTGGCCGAGTGCACTTCCGCCGCCAAGCTCATGAATGCCGCCGCCACGGGAACAGTCAGGATCTATGTGGCCGGCCTGCCCAACTTCACGTTCCCCCGCTGCAAGAACGCCTACAACCCGACCATCACGGCCCTGATCAACGGCACGGCCGCCGGCAACAACGGGGAAGTGGGCATGGTGGACGCCGTCCAGGTGGATGCCAATGGGGCCAACGTCAACGTCATTACCGTGAGCTACCAGCACGGTGCCTCGGCCGGCTCCGTGGCCATGGCCAACGTCCCGGTCGAGTAGCCGCGCGATTCGATGATCCGCCCCGCCCAAGTCCCGATCCCTTCGGAGGCTTGGGCGTTGTTCTGCATTCCCATGGCGGACGGCGACCCCGGCCGATTCCCCGCCGAAACCTGCTCGGCCCCGCGCCAACCGGCGCATGATCAGGGTGGACCCGCCGGTGTTCCGGCGGGCCCGGCAGGGACATCCCAGTCCAGTTCTTCAGGAGGCGTCATGCGTCGGCAGTCGGGCTTCACCCTCGTCGAACTGCTCCTGGTGCTGGCCATCATCGGCATCATTTCCGCCATCACCATCCCCGTGCTCATGGGCAACCGGGAAAGCGCGCGGGAGAAGGCCACGGAAGCCATGGCCCAGTCCGTGGTCTCGGAGTGCGGGGCGGCCTCCAAGATGATGAGCGGGGCCAACCCGGCCGCAGTCATCGCCTACGTGCAGGCCCTTCCTAACTTCACCTTTCCCCGTTGCAAGAACGCCTACAAGCCGACCGTCACGGCCGTCGTGGCCGGGACCGCCACCAACGATGGCGAAGTTGGGATGCTGGCGGGCCAGCAGAACGACACCAACGGCAATCCCACCAACATGATCACCGTGAGCTACAAGCACCAGGGCACGGCCGTGCCCCTCTCCATGTCGAACGTCCCCGTCGAATAGGACCCCATGGCCCCAGGACGGCAGTCGTCCGACGGAGGGCGTCCGCTGGCAGGACAGAAAGGCGTGAGGCCTTTCCTCAGGGATAGACCTGTTTCCCCGTCTGATCGGCCACGTAGATCTTTCCGGCGTGGCCGGGGCGGTTGTCATCGACTTCCAGGGTGTAGGTGAGCCCCCCATTGGCGATCGTCAGAGAATAGGTCATATTCGACCCGCCCTTGACCCCGAACATCGGGGCGATGGCCGTGTTACTGGCGACATAGCTGCCGTCAGCCTGCGGCGTCCAGGTGTAGGGCCCACCCGCCGGCCCGTAGATCCCGGTGTCGGCCTTGCTGGTCTCCAACATCAACTGAAGCGCCTTGGTGTTCTGCTGGGCATCCCCCACCAGGTCGGCGTTTCTCTTCTGACCGAGGAGCGCCGGAATGGCGATGGCGCTCAGGATGCCAATGATCACCACCACCAGCAGCACTTCGATAAAGCTGAAACCCTTCGTTGTCCGTTTCATCATGACCTCCCGAACCCCAATGGGATGCAATTCACTGGCCAATCGGCCCTCAACTCTTGTCGAAGGCGGCCGCCATGCCGAAGATAGGCATGTACATGGCGATCACGATGAACCCCACGATGACGCCCAGGACGGCGATCATGATGGGCTCCATGAGGCTGGTCATGGAGGCCACGGCGTTGTCCACCTCGTCCTCGTAGAAATCAGCCACCTTGGATAGCATGGCGTCCAGGGCACCCGTAGCTTCGCCCACCCCCACCATCTGCACCACCATGGGGGGAAACACCTTGGTTTCCGCCATGGGAGTGGCGATGTTGCGGCCCTGCTCCACGGCGTCCTTGGACTTCAGGATGGCGTTCTGAATCACCATGTTGCCGGAGGTCTTGGCGGTGATGTCCATGCCCTCGAGGATGGGCACGCCGGAGCTGATGAGGGTGCCCAGGGTCCGGCAGAACCGGGCCACGGCCACCTTGCGCAGCACGTCCCCCAGGACGGGGATCTTCAGCATTACGGTATCGATCTGGAGTCGTCCCACGGGCGTGGCGTAATACTGGCGAAGGCCCACCACCACGATCCCGATCGATATGATCAACAACCACCAGTAGTTGATGATGACGTTCGAGATGGCGATGCAAACGATGGTGGGATAGGGCAACTTGCTGCCCATGCCTGAATACATGGCCGAAAACACCGGAATGACCTTGACCATGATGACCACCACGACGGCGATGGCGATCGAGATCACCGCCACGGGATAGGTCATGGCGCTCTTCACCTTGGCGGTCAATTTTACGGATTTTTCGATGTAGCCCGACAGCCGCTGGAGGATGACGTCGAGAATGCCGCCGCTTTCTCCAGCGCCCACCATGTTCACGAAGAGGTCGTTGAAGGCCTTGGGGTGCTTGGACAGGGCGGTCTGGAGGGTGGAGCCCTTCTCCACATCCTCCCGGACGGATGCGATGATGCGCTGGAAACCCTTGTGGGCCTGCTGGGCGCCCAGGATCTCCAGGCACTGCACCAGGGGCAGTCCCGCATCGATCATCACGCTGAACTGCCGGGTGAAGATGGCCAGATCCTTGGGGGGCACCTTGCCGAGGGAACGGCCCCCCGCGGCGGCCATGAGCCGGACGTTCATGACCTCGAAGCCGTTACGCTTCAAGGTGGCGGCGGCGGCGTCCCTGGAATTGGACACCAGGACGCCCTCCTGCACCTCCCCCAATCGGTTCTTGCCTTTCCATGCATAAGCGGGCATGCGGACCTCGGCAATGGGCTGGACTCAACGGTGCCTTCAGGATAGGCAGGAATGCGGCAGCAGAGAAGTCCTAGGTGTACTTGATGTTGGGGTTCCGGCCACCGAGGGCCGGATTGGCGGTCGGGGGCGCCGTTGCGGCCCGCCCACCCGCGGCGCCGACGCCGACGCCCCGGTTGATGAGCTCGCGCAATTCGTCCACGTTGGAGGAGTATTCGAGGGCCTGATCCTGCGTGATATCCTTGCGCATCACCAAGTCCGACAGGCTCTGGTTGAAGGTCTGCATCCCGTACTTGGACTGGCCCGACTGCATCACCCCGTAGATCTGGTGGATCTTGTCCTCCCGGATGAGGTTCCGGATGGCGGAATTGGGCAGCATGATCTCCAGGGCCAGGGCCCGGCCCTTGCCGCTGGCCTTGGGGATGAGGCTCTGGCAGATGACGCCCTCCAGCACCAGGGAGAGCTGAGCGCGGATCTGCGGCTGCTGGTGGGCGGGGAACACGTCGATGATGCGGTTGATGGTCTGGACAGTGCTGCTGGTGTGCAGGGTGCCGAAGGTGAGATGGCCGGTCTCGGCGATGGTGAGGGCGGACTCGATGGTCTCCAGGTCGCGCATCTCGCCCACCAGCACCACGTCGGGATCCTGGCGCAGGGCGGAGCGCATGGCCTTCTTGAAACTGTGGGTATCCGCGTGGATCTCCCGCTGGTTCACCAGGGCCCGCTTGTGCTTGTGGACGTACTCCACGGGGTCCTCGATGGTGAGAATGTGCACCGGATCCTCGGAATTGATCTTGTCCACCATGGCCGCCAGGGTGGTGGACTTGCCCGAGCCGGTCACGCCGGTCACCAGCACCAGGCCCCGGGGCTTGTCGCAGAGGGACTGGATGGCGGGGGGCAGGCCCAGCTGCTCGAAGGTGCGGATCTGCTCGGGGATGGTCCGGAAGACCCCGGCCGTGGCGCCCCGCTGGTTGAACACGTTGGCCCTGAAGCGGGCCACGCCCTGGAGGCCGAAGGAGAAGTCCACCTCGAGGTCCTCCTCGAGCCGGTGCTTCTGCTGGTCGGTCATCACACCGTAGCAAAGCCAGCGGGTCTGGGCCGCGTCCAGGGGCGGCAGCTTCAGGGGCACCATGCGCCCGTCGATGCGGATCTGGGGGGCCGATTCCGTGGTGATGTGCAGGTCCGTGCCCCCGTACTCCACCATGGTCTTCAGGAGCTGCTGCAGGGGGGCAACGTAACTGGCGCCGACTTCGCTCATGAGAGCCTCATCTACAACACGGTTTCTCGGATGATCTCTTCGATGGTGGTGACGCCATCCAGGACCTTGCGGCAGCCGGAGCGGCGCAGGGTGATCATGCCTTCCTTCTGGCCCTGCTCGCGGATCTCGATGGCGGAGGCGCCGGTGAGGATCATGTCCTTGAGGGTCTCGGACATCTCAAGGACTTCGTAGAGCCCCACGCGCCCCTTGTAGCCGCGCTTGTTGCAGATGTCGCAGCCCACGGGCTTGTAGAAGGTGATCCCCCGCTGCACTTCCTCGGGCGTGAAGCCGACCTTGTAGAGGGCCTCCTCGGGCTGATGGTGGGGATCCACCATCTTGCAGTTGATACAGAGGCGGCGCACCAGGCGCTGGGCACAGATGATGTTGACGGAGGTGGCCACCAGGAAGGGTTCCACGCCCATGTTCATGAGGCGGTTGATGGTGCTGGGCGCGTCGTTGGTGTGGAGGGTCGACAGCACCAGGTGGCCCGTGAGGCTCGCCTTGATGGCGATCTCCGCTGTCTCGAAGTCCCGGATCTCGCCCACGAGGATGATGTTCGGGTCCTGCCGGAGGAAGGACCTCAGCGCGGCCGCGAAGTTGAGGCCGATCTGCTCCTTCATCTGGACCTGGTTGATGCCCGGGAAGTTGAACTCCACGGGATCCTCGGCCGTCATGATGTTGGTGTCGACGGTGTTGAGCTTGGCGATGGAGGAGTAGAGGGTGTTGGTCTTGCCCGAGCCCGTGGGGCCCGTCACCAGCACCATGCCGTAGGGCTTGGAGATCTGGCGGTCCCAGGCGACGAGGCTCTCGGGCTCGAAGCCGAGCTTGGTGAGGTCGAGCATGAGCTTGTCGCTGTCCAGCAGCCGCAGCACGATCTTCTCGCCGAACAGCGTAGGCAGGATGCTCACGCGGTAGTCGATGACCTTCTGGCCGCCCCCCATGTTGACCCGCAGCTTGATGCGCCCGTCCTGGGGCAGCCGCCGCTCGGCGATGTTGAGCTTGGCCAGGATCTTCACGCGGGAGGTGAGGGGATCCTTCAGCTTCAGATTGGGGCGCATGACCTCCATGAGGATCCCGTCGATGCGGAACCGGATGCGGTAGGTCTTTTCGTAGGGCTCGATGTGGATGTCCGAGGCCCCGCGCTTGATGGCGTCGATGAGCACCATGTTCACGAGCTTCACCACCGGCGCGTCCTCGCTGCCCCGCCGCAGGCTGCCGACGTTGACACTGTCCTCGTCCTCGTCGACGGCGTCGAACTCGGCGTCGGCGTCGAGTTCCTGCTCCAGTTCGGAGAGATCGAACTGCTCATCCGCCTCGTTGAAGCTGGCCTCGACAGGGCCTCCGCTTGGACCGCTGGCCGCGGGACCACCCCCGCCGCCCTGGGCCGCGCTTCGACCAGGCGTGCCATCCGCCAGGCGCACGGCGCTGCTGCCCCCGTAGTACTTCTCCACGGCCCGGACGAGGCCCATCTCGCTGGAGACCACCGGATCCACGTTGTAGCCCGTGTGGAACCGCACATCGTCCATGGCGAAAATGTCCGTGGGGTCGGACATGGCCAGGGTCAGGACATTGCCCGTGCGCTGGAGGGGCAACACCTTGTGCCGCTGGGCCAGGTCCCGGGGGATGAGGGCGATGACGGCGGCATCAATGGGCGGCCACTGCTCCAGGTCCGCGGCGGGGACGCCATACTGCATCCCCAGGAAGCTCACGATGTCCTGGTCTGAGCAAAACCCGGCACGCACGACGATGCTGCCTAGCTTGCCGCCCTCCCTGCGCTGGATTTTCATAACCTCATCCAGCTGGGCATCTGTGATGAGCTGGGCCTTGACGAGCATTTCCCCGAGCTTGCTGACCACCGACTGCCTCCGGATTGGGGTAAGGCGATGGTAGCACCCTGCGCGGGATTCGAAAGCTTAACCATTGTATGCTTTTGCCATGCCCCCCTCCGAGTCCCAGCCACAGCGCCTGTTCCTGGCCCGGCAACTCATCCGGGAGAAGGGTCTGTCAAAGACAGATCTAGCATTGCTTGAAGATATTCTCCGAGAGGGGGCCCGGGACCTGGAGCCCCTGATGGAGGCCGTCCCACAGCCCATTGCGCCCCATGAGGAGTCGCCCGCCCAGGCCTCCCTCCGGCGGAGCCTGGGCTACTTCCTGGCCTTCCTCCACACCTTCTCGCCCCGCCGGCTCGGGGAGGCCCGAAGCGCCATGGGCCTGGTCCTGCTGCACAGCCTGGGACGGCTGGGCGACCAGGCCGAGTCGGCCCACCGCGAACTGCTCATGGAGCAGCACCAGCCCGCCTGGGTGACCCAGCTGCTGGATCTCCTGGCCTCTCTGCGGGCCATGTCCCTGGCCCCCTCGGAGAGCGATGGCAACCTCCGGTCGCTCTGGTCCACCTTCCTGGCGGATCACCGGGAGGCCTTCCGCGGCATACTCTCGGCCCTCCAGGCCGGCGACCCCGGGGCCGCATCCGTGACCCGGCTGAACGCCCAGATGAAGGCGGTGAACCGCGCCATCCAGGGCCAGGGGCGTCTGGAGGAATCCCTGACCCGCCTCGCCGAACAGCTGGAAGCCTGCATTCCGGCGGACATCCATCCCCGGGTGGAACCCCTGCTCCTGCTCGAGCATGTGGTCTCGAACCTCCGGCTGAGCTTGGTGCGCCCCCTGGATCGGGGCATCCACTGGCCGGCGGTGGAGCAGGTCCGCGGCAGCCTGCGCTGGCTCTGGGACAACCTGGGCTGGTCGCTGCCCCGCATGGACGCCGACCTGTTCCGGGAGAGCATGCCCGTGGAACTCCGCCGCCTGATGCAGCAGCTGCGCCGAAACGACCGGCCAGCCTTCTCGGTGGTGGCCCGGGCCCTGGCGAGCCACATCTCGCTGCTGGGCCTCCTGGAGTCGCTCGAGGCGGCCGCGAGCATGGGACTCCGGGACCGGTACGCGGTGGTCCCCACTTTTCTCGTCATGGAATCCGAACTGGGTCGCCAGGCCGAGCGCGCCTACGACCCATCCCGCGGGGACCTGCTCGACCCATCCAGGCCCGAGACCGGGCGGCTCCGGACCTTCCTCCGCCGGGCGGTCCAGGTCCTCCAGCAGGATCAGGGGACCCTGCGGAGCCTCCTGCAGCAGGCCCTGGCCGGCCAGGACGCGGACCAGCTGGCCCAGACCCTCGACAACCTGCGGGGCCTCCTCATCAATCACCAGAAGCAGCTCATGGGCGAGCTGGTGGGGATCTTTTCTCCCGAGGTGCAGCACCGGCTCTTCCCGGAATCGCCCAGCCTGATGGAGGAGGGCGAGCAGCTGCGCCTGCGCATCCAGCGGCTCTGGGAGCAGGTGCCCCCGCTCTTCGGACAGCTGCAGCTTCACCTGGAGCTGCAGGATTGGCCGCGGCTGGCCCTGGGCCTGTCCCAGACCTACAGGTACCTCCTGGCCTTCCGCCGGAGCCCCGAGTTCCCGCTCATGCGGGGACCGGACCGGGAGGAGGCCGAGGGCCTCATCCGCGAACTGGGTCGGCTGCTGGAATCGCCCCAGAATGTGCCGCAGGCCCTGCGGGAGGGAATGGACCTCCTGAGCGAGCTGCTGCGCTTCCTGGAGCTCTTCCTGCTCCGGATCAATGCCCGGATCCCCCTGATCCGACAGGATCTGGAGGTGGCCCAGGAGGCCCTGAGACTCGTCGCGGAACTGCGGGAGAACCCGGCCGGCGCGGAGCGGACCCGCCTGTCCCACAAGCTCATCCAGACGGCCAAGCGCCTGGGGGTGCGGGATCCCCAGTCCCTCACCCTGCTCAAGCGCTGGGTCCGGGCCGAGCGGGGCCAGCGGGAGTCCCCCTCGCCCGCCCTGGATCCCCTGGCCGCCCATCTGCGCCAGCTGGCCCTGCGCCTCGAAGCGGCCCTGGGTTAAGCGGAGCCCCCTCGCATGCCGAAGAGTCTGCCATCAGGGAGCCCCATGCCCCGCATCCATTGGTTGGACGCCCACCCCTCCGCCAGGGGTGAGGCTTTGCGAGAGGCCCTCATCGCATGGGGGAAGGAGGTCCTCCCGGGCCCTGGACCGGGCTCCCTGGTCATCGTGGCCAACCATCCGGACCCCCGCCTGATCCCCGCGGAGGGCACCGAAATCCTGTGGTGGGTGGAGAAGGCGGAGCCGGAGGAGGTGAGTGCCGTGCTGAACCTCCGGCCGGGCTGGGTCCTGCTGCAGGACCGCCCCCTGGAAGCCGCGCGGGAGGCGCTGCTCCACCTGCGCCAGCGCGACCTGGGCAGTGAGGGCTGGCTGCGCCAGATGATGCACCTGGCCTCCCTGGACGAGCTGCTCCGCCTGGTGCTGGCTCGCGCCGTCCGGCTTTCCGGCGCCCGCGGCGGGGCCATCTGGCTGCGCCGGGAGGACGTCTTCTACCAGCGCGCCGGCGACGGCATCTTTGCGGAGGCCCCCCTGCCCAGGCAGGAGGCGGCGGAGCTCGTGAGGCGGGGCGAGGCCTTCCTCCTGGCCCCTTCGGGGCAACTGGGCATCCTGCGGCTGGCCGACCCCAAGGAGCCGCCGGACCGGTTCCTGCGGGGCTTCGATGACATGGAGCCGCTCCTGCTCAACGCCTGGCAGCTCGAGGAGAGCCGCGCCCTCTCCTTCAAGGACGACCTCACCGTGGCGCAGAACCGGCGCTGCCTGGAGGCGGAGCTGCCCCAGGCGGTGCGGTCCGCCGCCACCAAGGCCGAGCCCCTGGCCCTGCTCTTCCTCGATGTGGACGACCTGAAGCGGGTGAACACGAGCCACGGCCACCCAGTAGGCAGCCTCCTGCTGGAATCCGTGGCCAACACGGCCCAGCGGCTCTGCCGCGCCCATGACCGCCTCTACCGCTATGGCGGCGACGAGTTCTGCATCCTCCTGCCGAGCACCACCGCCCAGGGGGCCCGGAAGCTGGGGGAGCGCCTCCTCCAACTGCTGCGGGACCAGCCCCTGGACCTGGGTGAGGCCCAGCTGCAGGTCTCCCTCAGCGCCGGGGTCGCGGCCTTCCCGGAGCATGCGGATGGCGCCGGCCACCTCATCGAGGAGGCTGACCGCGCCCTGCTCCGCGCCAAGCGCGAAGGCAAGGGCCGGGTGGTGGTGGCAGGGGATCGCGTGAGGGTCTAGGGCCCTACTTCCGCTTTTTCCTGGCGCCCTTGTCGGAGCCGAAGACCTTGGCCAGGAAGCCTTCCTCGTCGGCCCCGGCGGCCTCGCCCTCGAGACTGCGCTGGAGTTGCTCGACGAGCTGCCGCTGTTCGGTGGTGAGGGATTTCGGCACCGCCACCCGGAGGTGCAGGTAGAGGTCGCCGCGTCCGCTGCCCTGGAGCCGGGGAACCCCGGCGTTCACCAGCTTCACGACATGGTCGGCGGGCGTGCCCGCCGCCAGCTTCACATGGTCCGAGCCGTAGGGCGTCTCCACCGTCAGGGTCCCGCCGGTCACCAGGAGGGGCCAGTGCACCTCCAGCCGCCGGTGCAGGTCACTGCCGTCCCGTTCATAGCGCGCATCCGGCTCCACATCGAACACCACGTACAGGTCGCCGCTGCGGCCCCCGAAACGGCCCGACTCGCCCTGGTTCTGAAGCCGCAGGCGCGTCCCGCGGTCCACGCCCGCCGGCACCTTGAAGCTGACCTTGGATTTCCGGTGGATCCTGCCCTCGCCCTGGCAGGTGCGGCAGGGCTTGGGAATGATCCGGCCCCGCCCTCCGCAGCGCGGACAGGGGGTGAGCATCTGGAAGAAGCCCTGGCGCATGGCCACCTGACCGGCGCCCCGGCACTGGGGGCAGGTCTCCGGCCGGGAGCCCGCCTCGCAGCCGGATCCGTGGCAGGTGTCACAGGCTTCCAGGCGGGGAATGGACAGCTCCACCGACTCCTTCCCGAAGATCGCATCCTGGAAGCTGAGCTTGAGGTTGTACTGCAGGTCGGCCCCCCGTTCCTCGCCCGTGGACCTGCGGCGGCCACCCCCGAAGAGGTCGCCGAACAGGCCACCGCCGAAGAAGCTGCCCAGGATGTCCTCGAAGTCCGCGAACTGGTTCGGGTCGAACTGGAACTGCTGGCCGCCCCCGCCGGCGCCGCCCAGTCCCGCGTGGCCGAACTGGTCATAGACCTTCCGCTTCTCGGGATCCGACAGCACGCTGTAGGCCTCGGCGGCCTCCTTGAATTTCTCCTCCGCCTCCTTGTTGCCCGGATTGCGGTCGGGGTGCAATTCCATGGCCAGCTTGCGGTAGGCCTTCTTCAGTTCGTCGGTCCCGGCCTCCTTGGAGACACCGAGCACTTCGTAGTAGTCGCGTTTCATCATCCCATCCTGAACCTCCAGGATAGCCGAGGAAGTCGCGAAGACTAATTGGGTGAAGCCGTCCCGTCCTCACCATCCAGGGAGGCCATCATGGCCTCGCTGGCGGCCAGCACGGCATCCGTGAGGAGGTTCTGCGCCTCCAGCAGCTGCCCTTCGCAGGCCCGGAGGGCTTCCGCATCCTGGGCCGCCACCGCCTGCCGGGCCCTGGAAAGCACGTCCCGCACGAAGGACTGCTGCTCATCCGAGAGGTACTTCCCGCACTCGATGAAGCTCTTGTCGCAGGAGAAGATCAGCCCTTCCGCCGAGGCCATGTACTTCAGGGCATCCCGCTTCTTGACATCGGTCTCCACGTTGGCCAGGGCCTCGCGGATCATGCGCTGGATTTCCAGCTCGGAGAGGCCCGAGCTGGGCCGGATGCTCATGCTCTGCTCCAGCCCGGTCATGAGGTCGCGGGCCGAGACCTTCACGATGCCGTTGGAATCGATGTCGAAGGCAACCTCGATCTGCGGCACGCCCTTGGGCAGGGGCGGCAGGTTGATGAGGTCGAAGCGGCTCAGGCTCTTGTTGTGTTCGGCCAGCTCGCGCTCGCCCTGGAGCACGTGGATCTCCACCCGGCTCTGGTTGTCGGAGACGGTGGTGAAGGTGCGGGCATCCCGGATGGGGATGGTGGCGTTCCGCTTGATGATCTTCACGAAGCCGCCGCCCTGGGTCTCGATGCCCAGGCTGAGCGGGGTGACATCCAGCAGCACCAGGTCCTTGACGTCGCCCCGGAGCACGGCGCCCTGGATGGAGGCCCCGAGGGCCACCACCTCGTCGGGATTGATGGCCCGGTTGGGTTCCTTGCCGAAGAAGTCCCGGACCAGCCGCTGCACGAGCGGCATCCGCGTCTGGCCGCCCACCAGGATGATCTCGTCCAGCTGCTTGGGGGTCTTCCCGCCCTGCTCGAGGGCATCCTTGATGGGGATGAGGGTGAGGTCGACCAGGTCCTTGACCATCTCCTCCAGCTCCTCGCGGGTGAGGGTGGCCTCCAGATGCTGGGGTCCGCTGGGGCCCTGGGCGATGAAGGGCAGCCGGATCTCGACGCGGTCCAGGGTCGAAAGCTCGCACTTGGCCTTCTCGCTGGCTTCCTTGAGGCGCTGGAGGGCCATGCGGTCGCTGGAGAGGTCAATGCCGGTCTTCTCGCGGAACTGCTGGACCAGCCAGTTCTGGACGGCCTGGTCGATGTCCTCGCCGCCGAGGAAGGTGTCGCCGCTGGTGGCCAGCACCTCGAAGACGCCGTCGTTCATCTCCATGAGGGTGAAGTCGACGGTGCCACCGCCGAAGTCGTAGATGCCCAGGATCTGCTTGATGCCCTTCTTGTTGAACCCGTAGGCCAGGGCCGCCGCCGTGGGCTCGTTGATGATGCGCTGGACGTTCAGGCCCGCGATCTTGCCCGCGTCCTTGGTGGCCTGGCGCTGGGCGTCATCGAAATAGGCCGGGACGGTGATGACCGCCTCCGTGACTTCCTCGTGGAGGAAGGCCTCGGCCGCCTGCTTCAGGGAGCGGAGGACGATGGCGGAAACCTCGGGCGGCGCGTAGTCCCGCTCGCCGACCCGGAGCCAGGCGTCGCCATTGGGGGCGGCCACCACAGGAAAGGGGAGCCGGGTGAGCGCCTCCTGCACCTTGGGTGACTGGAACCGCTGGCCGATGAGCCGCTTCACGGCGAACAGGGTGCGCTGGGGATTGGTCACGGCCTGCCGCTTGGCGATGTGGCCCACCAGCACGTCCCCCTTGTCCGTGAAGGCCACCACCGAAGGCGTGGTGCGGCTGCCCTCGCGGTTGGGGATGATGCGCGAATCGCCACCTTCCATCACGCAGACGCAACTGTTGGTCGTGCCCAGGTCAATGCCGATCAGTTTGCCTGCCATGGGTGGAGCTCCGAGGGGTCGTGTCCATCATCGTACCGACTTCTAGGTCATTCATCCAACAGAAGGGTTAGGGCTGACTGGGATTTTCCAGGATCCGGACAGGGCCGCGCTCGGATTCATGGGCAGATTCCTAGAGCCTGTTTACCACCACCCGGGCCGCCCGGAGGAGCTGGCCCTTGAGGTTGAAGCCCTGTTCGTAGATGGCCGCCACCGAACCATCGGGGAGGTTCGGGTCGGTGTAGGTTGTGAGGGCCTCCGCATGCAGGGCGTCGAAGGGGTCCCCCACCTGGAGGGGCAGCTGCTCCACGTTGAGCCGCCTCAGGGCCTCCAGGAACTGCTTCCGGACCAGCTCGACGCCGGAGCGGAAGACATCCACATCCTGGTAGGTGGCCGCGAGCCCCCGGTCGAAGTTGTCCAGTACCGGCAGGAGTTCCAGGAAGATCTTCCGCTCGGCCTGTTCCACCGCGAGGGTGATGTCCCGCTGGGCACGGTTGCGGAAGTTGTTGAAGTCCGCCGCCAGCCGGCGCTGATGGTCCATCAGCTCGGCCTCGCGCCGGAGCAGCTCCTCCATCTGGTGCTCGGCCTCGATCAGGGCCGATTCCAGGTCCACGCGGCCCTCTCCTCCCATGCGGGAGGGTTCGGGGAGATCCGTCTCGGTGACGACCTGGGTGCGGTACCCCGAGGCCACCTCATCGGCAACGGCCTGCAGATCCCCTTCGAGGGGTTCGTCCAGGTTGAGGTCCACCATGTCCTCAGGCTCCCCGGGCGGGAGGTCGGACGGGGCATCGGGAAGTCGTGACGGTTCTTTCGGCATCGGGGCAGTATAAGCCCAAGGGCGATGGCTGGGTAACTAGGGCCGCTCCCGCCGATTCTGGACCTGTCGCGACCACCAGCGCAGCCCGCCCAGGACACGCCCATAGTCCATGCGAAGCGGCCCCATGAGGGCGAATGTGGCAAACCCGGCGGGGCCCAGGGCCACGGTCCGCACCGCCGTGGCCAGGGGCCAGGCCTCGAAGTAGGGATTCTCGGTGCCGAGGAGCAGCTGGACATCCTCGGCCGCCCGGCTCGCAAAGGCGTTCAGCAGACGGGCCAGCCTCCCGTGCTCCTCGAAGGCGCCCACCAGGTCGCGGAACCGGCTCACATCCTCGAACTCGGGCAGCCCGCCCAGCCGACCCAGACCAGACACCAGCACGGGCGGCTCCGCGGCCCCCGGGTCCACCGGCCATCGCGCGGCCAGTTCCTGAAGCCGGAGGCGGATGGACTCGCCCTCCAGGGCCCCGACCCTGAGCGCATCGAGGAGCCGGGCCCGCATCTCCGCCAGGGTCAGGCCCGCGAACTTCTCGGTGGCGTAGTTCCCGAGTTCAGTCAGGACAACCTCGCTGTGGTTCCAGGGGTTCTCCATGAGACGGTGCTCGACCTCGCCCAGGCTGCCCACCCAGACCGCCACGAGCCGGCTGGGACCGACGGGAACAAATTCCAGCCGGACCAGGCGGCTCTGGGTGAACGGAAGGGGCAGGACCACACAGACGCCGCCCATGATCTCGGCCAGGGTCCGGCTGGCATGGCGGGCCCAGGACTCCGGGTCCAGGTCCAGGCCATCCAGCGTGACGGAAAGCCGCCCCTCCAGTTCGGGATCCGGCTGCAGGGTGTCGAGCCACCGGTCCACGTAGTAGCGGTAGGCGCGCTCCGTGGGGACGCGGCCCGCCGACGTGTGCGGCTGGGCCACCATGGACTCGTCCTCCAGGTCCGACAGCACATTCCGGATCGTGGCGCTGGACAGGGACTCGGGATTGCGCTTGGCCAGAAGCCGCGAACCCACCGGCTCGCCCTCCTCAAGGTAGGTCTCGATGAGGGTGCGCAGCACGGATTCGCCGCGGGGGTTGAGGTGGGGTCGTGCCATCCGGGATCCCTCCGGGGATGCCCTACTATACGGCATGCCTGCGGAGATTCGGGAGGGGGCGGGTCAGGCTTCCAGTGTTTGCAGACGCTCGGCCTCGAAGGCGGCGCGGAGGGGCTCGATGATGGGCTCGATGGCTCCCCCCATGAAGCTGTCGATCTGGTGGATGGTGACGCCCACCCGGTGGTCCGTGACGCGGCCCTGGGGGAAGTTGTAGGTGCGGATCTTCTCGCTGCGGTCGCCGCTGCCCACCTGGGACTTGCGGAGGGCCGAGTGGGCCGCGTCGGCCTCGTCCTGGGCCTTCTGCAGGAGGCGGCTGCGCAGCACGGTCATGGCCTTGGCCATGTTCTTGATCTGGCTGCGCTCGTCCTGGCACTGCACGACGGTGTTGGTGGGCAGGTGGGTGAGTCGCACCGCGGAGTAGGTGGTGTTCACGCTCTGGCCTCCCTTGCCGCCGGAGCAGAAGGTGTCGACGCGGAGGTCCTTCTGCTGGATGTCGATGTC
>CAIMBM010000091.1 GCA_903839205.1 uncultured Holophagaceae bacterium
GTACTCTGGCTTGGGCGTGTACTCGAAGCCCTCGATGTCCTCGGAGACGACGTCGCGGTTGATGATGAGGAAGCCCTGGCCGTCGAATTGATTACCGGGGAGGGGGCGGAACTGGCCCGGAAGCTTGGCCAAGGCGGCCTGGTTCTTTCGCCTGAGCCCTCAGCCAGGAAGGCGCTGCTTCGCTACCTATGCGGCGCAATTCCGCAGGTCCGCACCCGCGTGCGTCTCGTGGATGCCCTGGGCTGGCAGGGAGGGGCTTTCGTGCTCCCCGGCGGAGAGACCATCGGCCAACCACCAGAGCCGGTGCGCTACGCCGGGGACGCACCCGGTCTTCGTTCCCGGGCCACGGCCGGCTCGTTAATCGGGTGGCAGCAAGGCGTCGCCCGGTATGCGGTTGGCAACTCTCGCCTGGCCTTTAGCCTGGCCTGCGCATTCGCGGGGCCTCTCCTCCGCATGGTCCGCCCGGATGGTGCGGGCGGCTTCAACCTCCAGGGTGCCTCCAGCAAGGGCAAGAGCACGTGTCTGGAGGTGGCCTCGTCCGTCTGGCAGAACCCAGAGCACCTCTCTTCCTGGAGGACCACCTCCAACGGCCTGGAAGGTATCGCTGCGGCCCGGAATGACGGCTTCTTGGCCTTGGACGAGCTGGGCCAGGTGGACGCCAAGGATGCAGGCCCGGCGGCCTATATGCTCGCCAACGGGTCCGCCAAGGCCCGGATGACCCGCGACGGGGGAAACCGCCCCATCAAACAATGGAGATTGATTTTTCTTAGCTCGGGCGAACAAGGGCTGGAGGACAAGCTGTCCGAAGACGGCAAAAGGCCCAAACCCGGACAGGATGTGCGGGTCCCTGACATCCCCTGTCCCTCTAACGGGATGCTTGATGATGCCCACGGTTTTCCAGGCCATGGCCACCTCGCAGAGCACCTCAAGGCGCAGGCTCGCCAGCACTATGGCCACGCGGCTCGGGCCTTCCTCAAGGCCCTATGTGACGAATCGACTCGCTCGGATGTCTTGGAGGCCACGCTGAAGAGCAAGGAGGCCGCCTGGCTCACCGCCGCGGTTCCTGGAGGAGCGGACCCTCAAGTCCGTCGGGTGGCGGGCCGCTTCGCCCTGGTAGCTGTTGCGGGTGAGCTGGCTCAGCGAATGGAAATACTACCTTGGCCAGAAGGCGAAGCCGAGCATGCGGCATTGGTCTGCTTCAAAGCTTGGTTGGATCGTCGCGGCTTCACCGGTGCTTCCGAGGACCACGGGGGCGTCGAGGCCGTTCTCGCCTTCATAGGCCGACACGGGCTCTCTCGGTTTGATGAGTGGGGAGACCGGGACGCCAAGATCATCAACCGGGCGGGAACTCGGAAAAGGGTGGAGGGGGGCGACGGTTGGGACTACTACCTCACGTCGGAGGCTTGGAAGGAAGCCTGTCAGGGGTTCACACCCAAGGACGTTGCCCGCGCCTGCGTCGAGGCCGGAATCATAGAGCCTGGACGGGACGGGAAGAATGCTCAGTCAGTCTCCGTCCCCGGTCA
>CAIMBM010000092.1 GCA_903839205.1 uncultured Holophagaceae bacterium
CCCAGCAGGCCACGGACCATCCCGATTCCAGCAGCACCTTCGAAGGTTTTCTGGCGGAGGTGGAACACTGCGTTTCCGACGCGGGGCAGCTCCTCCTGTTTACCGGGGATCATCTCCGGCTGGAGGTGATGCTTCTGCGGCACCAGAAGAACCCGAGGGTGATCTGGGGGCTCAAGCGGCATGAGGACTGGGCCTTCAAGGCCACCCTCCTGCGTTTTGCCCGCGGCAGCGATCCCGTGCATCTCGTCCTGTCCACCGAGAGCGTGGAGGGCTATCGGATCCAGGGATGGGTGGTGAAACGGTCCATGGATTCATTCTGGGCAGCGCCGCTGGCGGACGCACAGACCCATCGCTTCTGGGAGCGGTGCCTCACCCCGTTTTCCTTGAAGAACCTCGGGGCAGGTCCGGCTTCAGACCGCCCGGAGCCTGCCCCGCAGGCGGAACCGCTCGCCGAGTCTTGACCGTTGAAGCGCGAGAAATTCCGTCAGTCCCCAGATGACGGCCCCCCCGATGGCTGCGCCGTACATGAACGAGGATCGTACTGAGGGAGAGCGCATGGCAGGGTCCTCCAGGCGGATGGTGGAGACAGGTCCCGTGCCCTGAGGACGGTCCATGACAGTGACGATAGGGCCTCGGTTCGAGGCCGGTGTGGCGAAGGGGTGACAGCGCTGTAACGAATCCTCCACTTTTTCGCCCGGCCCCCATGAACCACCGCGCCAGGCGCAATCTGGCCTCTTCACCCTTCATAATCGGGACCATGCAGCGGCTCCCTCATCTCGACGAACTGGCCCAGATCATCGACACCGGTGGGAGGCATTTCGAAGCGCGCACCCTGTGCGAAGTGGTCTGCGAGGGCCAGCCCATGCCGGTCCAGGTGGTGACCATGGGAAACCCGGACCCGGCGGTGCCCGCCGTGGGGTTCTTTGGCGGCGTGCACGGGCTGGAACGGATCGGCGCGGAGGTGGTGATGGCCTACCTCCGGAACCTGGCCACGCGTCTGAAGTGGGACGACACCCTGCATCGGCAGCTTGAGTCGGTCCGGCTGGTGTTCATGCCCCTGGTGAACCCCGGCGGCATCTGGCGGGGGACCCGCGCCAATCCCAACGGCGTCGACTTGATGCGCAATGCCCCCGTGGAATCCAGGGAACACGTCCCCTGGCTGATCGGCGGCCAGCGGATCAGTCCCCAGCTGCCCTGGTTCCGGGGTTCTGCCGGCCTGCCCATCGAGGCCGAGAACAGGGCAGTGTGCGAGGTCATCGCCAGCGAATTCCTCCCGCGCCGGTTCAGCCTGTCGGTGGACTGCCACTCGGGGTTCGGCGTCAACGACCGGCTCTGGTTCCCTTATGCGCATACCCGCAGGCCGATCCCGAATCTCGCGGAGTTGCATGCGCTCAAGGACCTGCTTCAGGAGACGCTCTGCAATTACCGGTACATCTTCGAACCGCAGAGCCGCCAGTACCTCGCCCACGGAGACCTCTGGGACCACCTTTACCTGTGTTCCCTGCAGCAGCCCGAACACCTCTTCCTGCCCATGACGCTGGAAATGGGCTCCTGGACCTGGGTGAAGAAGAATCCCCGCCAGCTCTTCTCGCTCCTCGGCATCTTCAATCCCCTGATCGAGCACCGCCAGCAGCGCGTGCTGCGGCGGCACCTGCCCTTGCTGGAATTCTTCGTGCGGGCCGCCTGCAGCCATGCCCGCTGGATTCCCCTCGGAACGGAGCGCGAGCAGCACCGCCTCCGGGCCCTGGACCACTGGTATCCGGAGATGGGACAGGAGGGCCTGCCATGAGCACCTGGATCCTGCTCCGGGGCCTCACCCGGGAAAAGCGTCACTGGCTGGGCTTTCCCCAGGTGCTGCTCGAGAAACTGCCGGAGGCCCGGGTCATCGAGCTGGAATTGCCGGGGAACGGCGAGCTGAACCGGATGACCAGCCCGACGGCCATCGCGGCCATGGCCGCCCATTGCCGCGCCGAACTGGCGAGGCTGGGCGTTCCGCCGCCCTATCACCTGCTGGCCCTGTCCATGGGGGCCATGGTGGCAACGGCCTGGGCGGCGGGCCATCCCGACGAGGTTGCAGCCTGTGTGCTGGTCAACACCAGCTTCGGCGCCTTCAGCCCAGTCCACCGGCGGTTCCGCCCCCGGGCCTGGGGGGCCCTCCTGCGCTTCCTGTTCACGCGCTCCGCGAGGGGGCGGGAAACAATCATTTTCCAGCTCACCAGCCGGTTCGCGGGTCCGCCGGAGCCGCTGATCGATGCGTGGGTCGCCATCCGCCGCTCCCGCCCGGTGAGCCCGTGGAACGCCATCCGGCAGCTCCAGGCGGCAGCCAGGTTCCGCGCCCCGCTGGAACCGCCCGCAAAGACGCTGCTCCTGGCCAGCGCCGGCGACCGCCTGGTCGACCCACGCTGTTCGAAAGAGATTGCACACCGCTGGCACTGCGCCCTCCGGATCCACCCGACCGCCGGCCACGACCTGCCCCTCGATGACGGGGCCTGGGTCGCAAGGGAGGTTCATGCCTGGCTGGCTGGGCTGGGCTGTTCGGACTACATACCTTAGGCGTAGTTACTGAAACGTTACCTGGGTGCCCTCTGGTGTGAGTGGGCGATGCTGAGAATGATTTTATGCAACTCAGGAAGGGCCTTGCCTGGAGGGCCACCGAAGCCCAGGATCCGCTCATCGACCGAGTTTCCCCGATCGCCCTGATCGATCATCAGGAGAGCGTCCAGGTCGGCGAGACCCTCGAGCAGGTCTTCGAGTGGTTCCGGCACCACCCCCAGGAATTCGCGGCGGTGGTGGATGGAGGCGCCTATGCGGGCCTGATCTCCCGCGGACATCTCGGGGCTCTGCTGGGCACCCGGTTCGGATTCACGCTCCACAGCCGCCATCTGATCCAGGAACACCTCCTCCCGGAGAGCCTGGTCACCGTCTCCACGATTTCCCTGCTGGAGCTGCTGGAGAAGGCCCTCTCCAGGACAGGGGAGGCTTTCTACCAGGACGTGCCCCTGGTGGACCCGGAGGGCATGTTCATCGGGATCATCCCGGTTCCCGCCTTGGTCCGGGCGCAGTCCGCGCTCATCGCGGAACAGTTCCAGCTGGCCGAATCCCGGCGCAACGAACTGATGGCCAAGAACCGGGATCTCTTCCGCAGCCTCCACCAGCTCCGGCAATCCCAGGGCCGCTATGAAACACTGTTCCAGCACAGCCCCCTGGCCGTGGCCCTGCTGCATCCGGATGGCAAGATCGAAGCCCACAACTCGAAACTGCAGGCCCTCCTCGGGCCCGCTGGTGAGCTGGAGGGGTTTCTGCCGAACCTGGCGGACCTGATGTCTCCCAGGCAGCGGGAGTCCTTCCTCGAACTGCTCAGCCTCCATGAGTCCGGGGCCTCCCTCGCCTGCAACCACGCGGACGAGTTCACGCTCCAGCTTCCGGTTCTCGGGGAGCGCCTGTTCAAATTCCACACGTCCCTGGTTCGGGAGACCGGGCAGATTTGCACCATCCTCCATGACCTCACGGAACAACGGGCCATCGAGCGGAAGATGGCCATCAACGACAAGGCGGAGCTCTTCGAATCCCTGGTTGGAGGCATCGCCCACGAATTGAACAACAAGCTCGCCCCAGTCCTCGGCTTCTCGGAACTGCTCCAGTTGAAACTGGAGTCCATCGGCGGCCACGAAGTGCTCCAGTCCCATTGCCGCGCCATCTCCCAGTGCGCCCAGGAGTCGGTCCGGATCATCCGCCAGCTCCTGCAGCTCTCCAGGCCCGCCTCCATGGAACTCAGCCGGGTCGACCTCAGGGCCATCCTCCAGGAGGCCGCCTCCATCATGCGGTTCCGGATCAGGGCCGCAAACGCGGAACTGCGGCTCGACCTTCCCGAGGAGCCCGTGTGCATCCTAGCGGATGCATCCCAGATCAAGCAGGTCCTCATCAACCTCATGATCAACGGTGTGGACGCCTTGGAACAGTCCGACCGCAGGGTGCTGGAGGTGTGCATAGGGATCGAGGACGCCTACGCTTCCCTTTCCGTGGGCGATACCGGCTCCGGAATCTCCCCGGACAAGCTCAACCGGATCTTCGATCCGTTCTACACCACCAAATCCGTCGATCGGGGCACGGGCCTCGGCCTCAGCGTCTGTCTGGGCATCGTCCGCCAGCACCACGGGGAGATCTCGGTGCAGAGCGTCCCGGGGGAGGGCACCCAGTTCCGGGTCCTCCTTCCCCTGGCCCATGCGGAGGAAGGCGGGGCCGAGGACAGGCTCCTCCTCCCGGCGCAGGCTCAGGGGCTGGACCCTCTGCGCCTGCCCATGCCGGGCCTTCCCTGCATGCGCGTGCTGGTCATCGATGACGAGGAATACATCACCAGCCTGGTGCAGGAGCTGCTGCGGATCCGCCTGGGCTGGAAAGTGGAGCGCGTGCATGACGGGCAACAGGCCATCCAGCACCTGGAGCGCACCCGGTTCGACCTCGTCATCACTGACCTGCGGATGCCCGGCGTGGATGGTTTCGCCATCCTTGGATGGATCAAGGATTTCCAACCGGCGCTCCTGTCCAGAGTGTTGGTGATCACCGGGGACAGCGGGGGCGCCACCCTGGACCAGCAGCTCATCGACCTAGGGGTCCCGGCCCTCCGCAAGCCCTTCACGCCAGAGGAACTGATTGCCCAATGCCGGACCACGCTGATGGCTTCCTGAGAAGCCGGCCCCGGTGGTGGCACCCAGCGGCCAATCCACCCTTGAAAGTCCCCCAGGAGTCACCAGGTCTTTCCACGGATGTCATTCTCCTCACCGATAAGGAGAACATTGGAGCCTGTCATGACGCCTAAATTTTCTCTGACCCCCCGCACCCTCGCCAGGACCCTGGTGATCCCGGCCCTGGTGGTCCTTGCGGCCCGGCCGCTGTCCGCGGACGGCGTCTCCGTGGAGGAGGCCTCAAAGTACTTGCTGATCCTGGCGGCCAGTGCCGGGTCCGAGGGGCGGGTGGCCTGCAAGGAGCTCGACATGGTGATCCAACTGAAGAAGCAGGAGATCTCCGTGGATGCCAAGGCCAACGTCGCCTGGGCCTTCAACCCGAGCCAGACCAAGTTCTACCTCGGTGAGAAGAAGCTGGTGGTCTGCAGCAGCCGCAAGCTGTTCGCGGACGGAGGTGCCATCGCCTTCGAGCGCATCAACGGCCGCCTGACGGTCTTCTACAATCCCGCCAACCTGGAGAAGAGCGGCATCCATCTCCCCGAGACATTCCTGCGGTCCGCAGTGAGGGCCTAGCCGACTCACGACGGGTCCAGGACTCCGGGCTGGTGGGGGGGTCAGGTCTGCGCCGACTTGACCATGGGCAATCGCCGCTCCAGGAAACAGCTGCAGCCGGGTTCCCGCTTGGCCATCTTCTTGGCGGAGCTGGCGGCGGCGGCCACTTCGTGGAGGTTGGCGTAGACCCCGGGCACCACGCAGACCACGCCCACCGAGAGGGAGACGAGGGGATGGAATTCCAGGTGTCCCTTGCGGTTCTCCGAGGAATAGCCCCCCTGTTCCACATCCTCGAGGCTGAAGAAGGCCTGACGTTCGGCCTCGAACCGGAGCAGGAGGCCGCGGGTCTTCGACTCCCAGTCCTCCCCGGGCAGGACCGTGATGAAATCGTCCCCGCCCACATGGCCGATGAAATCATCCGGGTCGCCGAAGCACTCCTGCAGCAGTCTGCCGGTCCACTGGATCAGCTCGTCGCCCCGGCGGTAGCCGTAGACGTCGTTGTAGGGCTTGAAGTGGTCCAGATCCCAGTAGCACACGGCAAAGGGCGTCTGGGCGTCCAGCCGGGCATTGATCTGCTCCTGGATGGGCACGTTGCCCGGCAGCTGGGTGAGGGGGTTGGCGTAGCGCGCAGCGGACAGCTGCATCTGGGTGATCTCCCGCATGAGGTCATGCCCGGAGCCCATCCCGATGTAGTGGCCGTTGCGGGTGAGGATGAAGCCATGCAGGATGTGCCGCGGATCGGACTCCACCATGCGTTCGCTGAGGGCCTGGATGGTGATGCCCTGGTCCACGACCAGGGAGTTCTGCTCCATGAACTGGATGCAGGAACGCTTGCCGTAGAGCTCCTGGCTGTAGGGCCGGGACATCATGTCGGTGAAGGTGTAGCGGTTCAGGAGCCCCACGGGGACGTTGTCCTGGACCACCGGCAGGGACAGGAGCTCCGGCTGGCGGATGAACCGGGAGAGGACCTCCAGGTTGTTGCTGGAGGGTGAGACCGGGGGGGTCGCCACCAGGAGCCGCTCGGCGGTGGCCCGGCTGTGGGTGGTGCGGCTCCGCGAGGCCGTCCCGCCCATGCTGGGCCGGAGGCGATGGACCAGGGAAGGCGGCTGCCGGAGGTTTGGCTGGGGCGCGGGTCGGCCCAGGAGGAAACCCTGCCCGAAGTCGATGCCCAGTTCCTGGACCACGGCCAGGTCCCCGTCGGTCTCGATGCCTTCGGCGATGACCCTCGCCCCGGTGCGGCTGGCCAGCTCGTGGATCGACTGGAGGAAGTGGAGCTTCACGGGATCCGAGCCGACGCCCTGGACGAAGTGCTTGTCCACCTTGATGAATTCCGGGTGGAGTTCGGACCAGAGACGGAGGCTGGAGAACCCTTCGCCCAGGTCGTCCAGGGCGATGGTGAACCCCAGGGAGCGAAGGTATTCGGCGGCTTCGAGGAGCGGGCCGTAATTGAAGGTCGGCTGGCTTTCGGTGAGCTCGATGACCACGTTGCCGGGGAGCAGGCCGAGCTGTTCCACCAGGAGGGTGTCGTGGGTGACCCGGTCCCGAGCCTCCAGCAGGGCTCCGGGGCTGAGGTTGACGAAGATCCTGTAGCGCTGGGGCGCTTGGACCCAGGTCCCCAGGATGGCCTCGATGCAGGCCCGTTCCAGCTCGGGCAGCAGGCCGGCCTGCTGGGCGGCGCCCAGCAGGTTCAGTGGGGCGTGAAGCACCGAATTGCTGGGGCCGCGGATGAGCCCCTCGAAGCCGTACAGCTCCCCGATCCGGAGGTCCACGATGGGCTGGAAGTGGGGCGTCAGGGCCTTCCGGTCGAGGATAGCCCTGAGTTCTGCGAGCAGGGGAGTGGATTCAAGCCGCGAACAGTCGGGCTCGGAAGCGTCATTGGTCATGGGTCCGGGTTCCCAGGAAGGTTGCTTGGAGGACGACTGTCGAAGCCGCCTTTTCGTCCTGGGGGGCGCGGCTCCGGAGGACCCGACCGTAACATTTCCGTAACAATGCCGGGGGACCCTTCGAGAAGCCTGATTGGGCCCCGGCTCCGACCTGAATTGTTACAGCGCAAGAACCAAGTGCGGACCAGCCCCGTGAAAGGATGCCATCGGGAGGCCGCCATGAAGCACCAGAAGGCCATCGCCCTCGTGGCCCACGACAACCGCAAACGGGACCTCATCGAGTGGGTTTCCTGGAACCACGCCATCCTGGCCGAACACAAGCTCATCTGCACCGGCACCACCGGACGGCTGGTGGAGGAGGCCCTCGCCCAAAAGGCGGTAGAGGCTGAGGACACCCCGCCCACACCCCCCATCCGGAAGCTCAAGTCTGGGCCCCTGGGCGGAGACCAGCAGCTGGGAGCCCTGATTGCCGAGGGACAGATCGACGTGGTGATCTTCTTCTGGGACCCCATGCAGCCGCATCCCCATGATGTGGACGTGAAGGCCCTCCTGCGCATCGCCGTGGTCTACAACATTCCCATCGCCTGCACCCGCAGCACCGCGGACTTTCTCATTTCGTCCCCGCTCATGACCCGGTCCTACGACCCCGCCCCCACCGATTACACGGCCTACATCGGACGGAAGGTGGACGGGGATGGCTAGGTGAGCGGTTCCGGCCCGTGATTCAGGAGACGAACCTTAGCACGGTGATGAAGTGGCTGGTTGTCCCTCCCAGCACGAAGAGGTGCCAGATCCCGTGGGCATGGGGCCTGCTCCGGCCCAGCGAATAGAACACCACGCCAAAGGTGTAGAGCAGACAGCCGCCCAGGAGCCACATCCACCCCTGGCCATGCAGTCCGCGCAGCAGCGGTGTGGCGACTGCGGCCCCGCACCACCCCATCATGAGGTACAGAGGTACTGCCGGTACCGCATCTAGGGCCGAGAATAGTTCTTTGGAGATGCCACCCACCGCCAGGGTCCAGATCAGGCCGAAGAAGCCCCAGCCAAGGTGCCCCCGCAGGGTCAGCAAGGTGAAGGGTGTGTAGGTGCCCGCGATCAGCAGGTAGATGGAGCAGTGGTCCACCTTGGCCCAGAGTGCCTTGGCGGGGCCCTGGAGGCCGTGGTAGAGCGTGGAGGCCCCATAGAGCAGGATCATCGAAAGGCCGAAGATGCTGAAGCTGACAATCTGGAGGGCATCCCCCCGCTGCGCAGCCCGGGCGATGAGCACGGCGGAACCCACCAGTGCCAGGGCGAGGCCCAGCAGGTGGGTGTAACTGTTGAATCGCTCACCGTGGGTCATGCTTCACCTCGGCTGATTCGGATCTCAAACAGCGGACAAGCGGTTCACCTTCGGGCTGCGAGGGGGTTCCCCCCTCGCAGCCTTCTCCCCAACCGGTACTTCTCCCACCCACAAGCCTAGGACCGAATGTCCTGGGTGGACGTGAATTCAAGGCAACATCTCAGCGCCTTTCCCGGGGCGTGAAGCGCCCGGCAAAGGGTCAGAAATTCCCCCGCAGCCCCAGGTAGTACTGGCTCCCCGTTTCGCTCTGGAAGATCCGCCCGCCGCTGCCCACCAGCTGCAGGTGATCGGCCAGCCTGGCCTCGAAGCCCAGGTTCCAGGTGGTGTAGGCCCGCTGGCCCGACCCGGAGGCCTCCTGGTGGAAGAGCTCCCCTCCCAGGGACCAGCCCTCCGCCAGTTCCCGCTGGAGCAGCCAGCCGTACTGGAGGAAGTCCCGGTTACCGGGGCCTGGATTGCGCCACCAGCCGACCCCGCCGTAGGTGGTCCAGGGGCCGAAGCCCTTCTGCAGCCAGAGG
>CAIMBM010000093.1 GCA_903839205.1 uncultured Holophagaceae bacterium
GCCCATCTCCTTCATCATCTCCACGTCGTAGATGACGCGCTGGTGGAGCCGCTGCAGCTCGACGATCTTGCCCGCGGCGCGGAACTCGTTCTCCCGCGCCTCCAGCTCGACCTTGATGTCGCGGATGGCGGCCTTGAGTTTGTCTTCGGGGGTCACGTAGTGGGTCTTGGGCCAGATGGTGAGCTCGTCCAGTTTCTCGACCACCGCGCCTCGCAGCGGGTCGATCTTGGACAGCCGCTCCACCTCGTCCCCCCAGAGCTCGATCCGGTAAGCCACATCCTCATAGGCCGGGTAGACCTCCACCACGTCTCCCCGCACCCGGAAGATGCCGGGCTCGAAGCTCAGGTGGTTGCGCTGGTACTGGATGGCCACCAGGTCCCGCAGCAGGACGGAGCGATCGAGGGTCTGGCCCGCCTTCAGGTTCACCGAGAGGTTCATGTAGGAGGAAGGGTCGCCCAGGCCGTAGATGCAGCTGACGGAAGCCACCACGATGGTGTCCCGGCGTTCCAGCAGGTTGCGGGTGGCGCTGAGCCGCAGCTTCTCCAGCTCCTCGTTGATCTTCGCGTCCTTGTCGATGAAGAGGTCCCGCTCGGGCACGTAGGCCTCGGGCTGGTAGTAGTCGTAGTAGCTGACGAAGTACTCGACGGCGTTCTCGGGGAAGAACAGCTTGAACTCGCTGAAGAGCTGGGCGGCCAGGGTCTTGTTCGGCGCGAAGATCAGGGCCGGGCGGCCCGCCCGGGCGATGGTGCTGGCCATGGTGTAGGTCTTCCCGGAACCCGTCACGCCCAGCAGGGTTTGGCAACGGTCGCCCCGCTCCAACCCCTCGACCAGTCGCGCGATGGCCTCCGGCTGATCCCCGGCGGGTGAGTAGGGCGCGACGAGCTTGAAGGGGATTGCCTTGGCCATAGATCCAAAGCAAACCACCAAAATCAAATTTCGTCTCGCGTATCGATGAAATCGAGACCGAGAAGACACCAAGCCACCAAGGAAGGAAAAAGCAGTTCTTGGTGTCTTGGTGCCTTGGTGGTGAATTCTTTTCTGTTAGACCTTCCGCAGCACCAGGCATCCGTTGGTGCCGCCGAAGCCGAAGCCGTTGTTCATGGCGTACTCGGAGTCGAGGGTGCCGGCCACATTGGCCGTCACGTCCAGCTCGCATTCAGGATCCTGGTGGTCCACGTTGATGGTCGGGGGGATCTTCCCGGTCTGGACGGCCAGGGCGGCCACGATGGTCTCCAGACCCCCGGCGGCGCCCAGGAGATGTCCGTGCATGGACTTGGAGCTGCTCACCTTGATCTTCCTGGCGTGCTCCCCGAAGACCCGCTGGATGGCCAGGCATTCCAGCTTGTCGCCCACGGGGGTGCTGGTGCCGTGCATGTTCACGTAGCCCACCTGCTCGGGCGCGATGTCCGCGTCCTTGAGGGCGGCCCGCATCACGCGCTGGCCCCCTTCGCCTTCGGGTGCGGGGGTCGTGATGTGGTTGGCGTCGCCGCTCATGCCGTAGCCGGCGACCTCCGCGTAGATCTTCGCGCCCCGTGCCCTGGCCAGCTCGTACTCCTCGAGGATGACGATGCCGGCCCCCTCGGCCATGACGAAGCCATCCCGGTCCACATCGAAGGGGCGGGAGGCGCGCTCGGGCTCATCGTTCCGGGTGCTGAGGGCGCGCATGGCGGCGAACCCGCCGACGCCCAGCTGGTTGATCACGGAGTCGCTGCCGCCGGCCATCATGCGGTCCGCATAGCCGAAGGCGATGAGCCGGGAGGCATCGCCGATGGCGTGGGCGCCAGTGGCGCAGGCCGTGGCCACGGCGCTGTTCGGGCCCTGCAGGCCGTACTTGATGCTGGCCTGGCCGCTGGCCAGGTTGATGATGAGGCTTGGAATGAAGAAGGGGCTGGTGCGCCGGGGCCCGCGGTAGCCGTTGGCCTCGTCCCAGATGGTGCTGAGACCGCCGATGCCACTGCCGATGTAGACGCCGAACACCTCGCGCTCGGCCTTGGTCAGCTGCATCTGGTCGAAGCCCGCGTCCGCCCAGGCCTCGTGGGCCGCGCCCATGGCGTAGTGGATGAAGATGTCCATCTTCTTCTGTTCCTTCTTGTCGATGAACAGATCCGGATTGAAGCCCTTCACCTGGCCCGCGATCTTGCAGGCGAAATCGGACACGTCGAAGCGGTCGATGGTGCTGATGCCGCTCTTCCCGGCGAGGAGGTTGTCCCAGGTCTCGGGGACGGTGAGACCGCAGGGGTTGACAGTCCCCATGCCGGTGATGACGACGCGACGGCGCTGAACGGTCCTGGTCATGGGTTCACCTCGGGTAGGATCGGGAAAACAAAC
>CAIMBM010000094.1 GCA_903839205.1 uncultured Holophagaceae bacterium
CCTCTGGCTGCAGAAGGGCTTCGGCCCCTGGACCACCTACGGCGGGGTCGGCTGGTGGCGCAATCCAGGCCCCGGTAACCGGGACTTCCTCCAGTACGGCTGGCTGCTCCAGCGGGAACTGGCGGAGGGCTGGTCCCTGGGGGGTGAGCTCTTCCACCAGGATGCCTCCGGGACGGGCCAGCGGGCCTACACCACCTGGAACCTGGGCTTCGAGGCCAGGCTGGCCGACCACCTGCAACTGGTGGGCAGCGGCGGGCGGATCTTCCAGGGCGAAACGGGGAGCCAGTACTACCTGGGGCTGCGGGGGAATTTCTGATCAGTCGAGCTCGAGGAAATTGAGATCCTTCGCGTGGGTCTCTTCCATGCCCCAGAGGCTCAGGGCCGCGACGGCGATGCAGCAGAGGCCGATGAAGAGAGCCGAGTTCACGATGCCCCAGTGGGCCTTGAGGCCCAGGAAACTCATGGAGATGGGCACCACGGCCCCCCGGACGAAGTTGGGCACCGTCACGGTGACCGTGGCCCTCATGTTCGTGCCGAACTGCTCGCTGGCGATGGTCACGAACACGGCCCAGTAGCCCGCGGAAAAGCCCAGGGCCACGCAGAGCAGGTAGTAGGCGTCGGGGCTCAGGCCATGGGAGAAGAGGGTGACCAGCACCATCGCCAGGGTGAGGCCCTGGAACAGGAGGACGGTCCGGACTCGGCTGGCGATCCACTGGCTGATGAAGCCGGCGCTCAGGTCGCCGATGGCCAGGCCCAGGTAGCAGGAGGCGATGGCGTGGCCGGGATTCACCGCCCCCACCACGCCAAGGCTCTTGGCGAGTTCCGGGGAGGAGGCCACCAGGATGGCCACCACGTACCAGATGGGGATGCCCACCAGGATGCTGCGCAGGTAGCGCATGAACCGGGCGCGGCTGGTGAAGAGCATCAGGAAATTGCCCTGGGTGACCTGCTGTTGGGCCAGCTGCTTGAACATGCCCGAATCCGAGACCTTGATGCGCAGCACCAGCAGAGCCAGGCCCATCACGCCGCCGGTGATGAAGGCCCCCCGCCAGCCCAGCTCGTTGCCCACGAGATCGGCCACCAGGGCCCCGGTGATGCCCAGGCTCGCCACCACCGCGGTGCCGTAGCTGCGCACCTCCCTGGGCAGCACCTCGCTCACCAGGGTGATGGCCGCGCCCAGCTCGCCCGAGAGCCCCAGGCCCGCAAGGAAGCGCAGGGCGGCGTAGGCGGGAATGGTCGTGGCGAAGGCGTTGGCGATGTTGGCCAGGGAGTACAGCGTGATGCTGCCGAAGAGCACGGACATGCGGCCCTTCTTGTCGCCCAGGATGCCCCAGAGGATGCCGCCCACCAGCATGCCGGTCATCTGGTAGTTGAGCAGGTGCAGGAAGGTCGGCAGGGTCTGGGCGGCCGGGACGCCCAGGTCCGCCAGGCTCCGGTTGCGGACGATGGGAAAGAGGATGAGGTCAAAGATGTCCACGAAGTAGCCGAGGGCGCCCACGATCACCGTGAGGTTGACGACATCTCTCCAGGTGTGGTTCTTCACGGGGGCTCCAGCGGATTAAAGGATAGTTCAGGCGGTTGTCAGCCTTGCATCAATCCCAGGATCAGGTCGATGGCGTCGGGGTTCTCCAGGGCGCTCACGTCACCGCTCACCTTGCCCTCCCGGGCCAGGTCCCGGAGCAGGCGGCGCATGATCTTGCCGCTCCGGGTGCGGGGCAGCGTCGAGGTGAGAATGACGCGCTGGGGCTTGGCGAAGGCCCCCAGCTCCGTGGCGATGCGCTGGATCAGCTCCTGCTCCAGGGTCGCCGAGGCCAAGGCCCCGGAACGCAGGACCACGAAGGCCAGGGGCAACTCCCCCTTCACCGCATCCGGCACGCTGATCACGGCGGCCTCGCTCACATCGGGGTGGCCGATGAGGGCCGCCTCCAGCTCCATGGTGCCGATGCGGTGGGCAGCCACGTTGATGACGTCGTCCACCCGCCCCGTCACCCACACCTGGCCCTCCGGGTCGAGGATCGAGGCGTCGAAGCTGTTGTAGCGCCCCGGGAAGCGGGAGAAGTAGGTGGCGACGTAGCGTTCCGGGTCGCCCCAGACATCGCGCACCATGCTGGGGAAGGGCGCCGTGAGGGTCATGATCCCGAGCTGGCCGGGCGGGAGGGGATTCCCGGCCTCGTCCACCACCTCCGCCTGGTAGCCCGGCAGGGGGTGGCCGCAGGAACCGGGCTTCGTGGGGGTCATGCCCACCATGCTGGAGGTCCAGCCCGTGCCCGTCTCGGTCTGCCCGTAGGTGTTGTTGAAGAAGATGCGGCCTCCGCCGAGCACATCCCGGCTCCAGTACCAGGTGTCCGGGTCCAGGGGCTCCCCCACACAGCTGATCAAGGTGAGGCGGCTGAGGTCGTGTCCCTGCATCCAGGCATCCCCCGCCCGGCGCAGCATGCGCAGGGCCGTCGGGGCCGTGAAGATCTTCGACACCTGGAGGCGCTCCACCACCTCGTAGAAGTGCCCGGGATCCGGCCAATCCAGCGCCCCCTCGTAGGCCACCAGGGTGGCCCCGTGGGCCAGGCCCCCCACCAGGGCCCAGATGGGGAACGTGAGCCAGCCCACGTCCGCCGTGCACCACAGCACGTCCTCGGGCTGGGGCAGCAGGGACCACTTGGTGTTGGCGTAGACGCCCACCAGGAAGCCCAGGCCCGCGTGGATGAGGCCCTTGGGTTTGGCCGAGGTGCCCGAGGTATGGATGATGAACCCGGGTTCGTTGGCCTCCAGGGGCTCGGGCGGGCAGTCGGAGCTGGCCTCGGCCATCAGGTCGCTGTACCAGAGGTCCCGGCCCGCGGTCATGGGGATCTCGCCCCCCAGGCGCCGCACGACGAGCACCTTCTCGATGGAGGTCACGCCTTCCATGGCCGCGTTGAGCGTCTCCTTGAGGGGGACCCGCCTGCCCCGCCGGAGGCTGGCATCGGCGGCCACCACCACCTTCGGCTGGGCATCCAGCAGCCGCTCGTGCACCGCCTGCGCCGAGAACCCGGCGAAGATGACACCGTAGATGGCCCCGATCCGGTAGCAGGCGTGACAGGCCACGAAGGCCTCGGGGATGTTGGCCATGTAGACGCCCACCCGATCGCCCTTCTGCACACCCAGTCCCTTCAGCACCGAGGCGAAGCGCGACACCGCCTCCAGGAGCTGCGCGTAGGTCCAGGCCTCCCGGGCACCGTCCTCCCGTTCCCAGTGGAACGCCACCTTGTCCGGCGTGCGCCGGGCGTGGCGATCCACGCAGTTGAGGGATACATTGCTGCGCCCGCCCACGAAATAGCGGAACTGCGGGAAACCCCCTTCCACGGTGCGGTCCCACGTGGAATACCACTCCAGCTCCCGGGCGATGCCGGCCCAGTAGCCCGCCGGGTCCCGGCGGGACTGCTCCAGGAAGGCCAGGGCCGCACCTGGGGTCATGGGCGCCTGGTCCAGGAGGCTCCCCGTGGGGGGAATCAGCGGCTTGCCGGCGTAGATGGGGGGTTCGGGTTCACTCATGATTCCACCCTTCTCCAGTAGCGGGCCAGCCCGTAGACGCTCATGAACGCTGGGTCCGCGATCTCATAGTCCTCGATGGCGGCCTCCGGCAGCCCTTGGCCCGCGAGGAGCTCGCGCATGAAGGCCTGGAAGCGGGGCACCAGGGTCTCGACGGTTCCACCTGTCGCCAGCCGGTCCCGCACCCAGGCCGAGATCCGCCGGATGTTCTCCTCCAGGGAGTCGAAGTGGGCCGCCCCATCGGCCTTGATGCCGAAGTGGGTGGGGTAGATGTAGGTGGGGGCCGCGGCCCGCATGCGGGCGATGGAGTCGGCCCAGGCCTCCAAGTCGATGTCCGGCGGCGGAAAGGGGGGGATCACCGGCCCTTGGCCGATGCGGATGCCGCCCACGTCCCCCGTGAAGAGGCCATCCTCCAGCCGGTAGGTGATGTGGTGAATGGCGTGCCCCGGCGTGTGGATGGCCTCGATCCCCATGGCGCCAAATCGCACCACCTGGCCATCGTCCAGGGGGCTGATCAGCTCCGGGGGAACGGGTTCCAGCCGGCCCCAGAGCCGCTCCATGTCCTCCCCGTAGATGCGCCTTGCGGAGCCGAGCAGCTTGCCCGGGTCCGCGAGGTGCCGAGCGCCCGCCGGGTGGACATGGATCCGCGCCCCGTGGCGGGCAAGCCGCCAGGCGGCTCCCCCATGATCCAGGTGGATGTGGGTGAGGAACACGTGGCGGATGTCCTCCAGGGCGAAGCCCTGGCCGTTCAGGGCCGATTCGAGGGTCCCGAAGAGCGACTCAGGCCCGGTCTCCACCAGCACCGGCCCCTCGGGGCTGCGCACCAGGAAGGCCCCCACGGTGCCGGCAGTCTGGAAGTGCAGATCCAGCACCGTGACGGGTCCCTGGGAAACGCGCTCTGCCATCTGGGACTCCCACGGCGGCCCGGGAACCGGGTTTCCTGGATCAGGGGTGACGCCCCAAACAGCTCAGGGCTAAGGCACGGAAACCGCCCCTGGTGGAGGGCGCTTCCTGCCGGAGTTGACGGGTGGTTTGCCTGATTAAAGCATACCTCGGCGCAGGGCGGTTCCCCGTGACCAGGGGCAGGGCTCCAGGGCCTTCACCCCGGCGAGTGCGGACGTCCTGGCGGCGGGGCGCCCCTTCCTCAGGCCACCCGGGCCGTGGCGAGGAAGACGGGATAGTCCTTCCCGTTCTTGCGGCTCACGATGGCAGTCTCCAGCTGGACGTCGAGGAATCCGGCTGCCTTCAGCCAGGTCTCGATGTGCTCCCGCGCAAAACCCAGGTGGTGCACCCCAGTCGCGTCCTCATGGAAGCTGCCGTCCTCCTGGTCGAGGTCCGCGAGGGCGACGCGGCCCCCCGGGCGGAGCTGCCCGGTGAAACGGCGGAACAGGGCCGGCACATCGGGAATGTGGTGCAGGGTCATGCTGCTCACGATGAGTTGGTAGGGGCCGCCGAGGTCCCCGGTCCCTTCGGGATCCAGGGCCACCAGGCGGACCGGAGTCCCCGCGGCCCCGGCCTTCTCGGCCAGGGTCTTCAGCATGCCGGGCGACGTATCCGCTCCGGTGATGGCACCCACCTTCGGTGCCAGGGCCAGGGTCACCAGTCCCGTGCCGCAGCCGAAATCGAGGGTGACCAGCCCCGAGGACAGGGGCACCCGCGCCGCGATGGCTTCCGCCACGCCCCGGGCCAGCACCACCCGCCGGTCCTCGAGGTCCCAGGTGGGGGCGGCTCGATCAAAACGCTCGGTTCCTGACATGGGGACTCCTCGGGGCTACTTGCTGGTGGCGCCCTTTCCAACCTGATCCAGGGCCTGTTCCAGATCCGCCAGGATGTCGGCCAGGTCCTCGATGCCGATGGAGAGTCGCACCAGGCCGTCGGTGATGCCCGCAGCGATCCGGTCGGCCCGGGCCATGCTGGCATGGGTCATGGAGGCCGGGTGGCTGATGAGGGTCTCGACGCCCCCCAGGGACACGGCCAGGCCCGCGAGGTGCACGTGGTTCATGAGGACCCGGCCCGCGTCCAGGCCGCCCTTCAGCTCGAAGGAGATCATGGAGCCGAAGCCGGTCATCTGGCGCTTCGCGAGCTCATGCTGGGGATGGCTGGGCAGGCCGATGTAGCGGACCCAGGCGATCTGGGGATGGGCCTCCAGCCAGGGGGCCACCATCCGCGCGTTCTGTTCGGCCCGCTCCACGCGCAGGGCCAGGGTCTTGAGGCCGCGGCTCACCATGTAGGACTGGTGGGGGTCCATGTTCGCGCCAAGGATGATCAACATGGCGCGGATCTGCTTGTGCAGGGCCTCGGTCTTGGCGACCACGATGCCGCCGACCACGTCCGCGTGGCCGTTGATGAACTTGGTGACCGAGTGCAGGACCACGTCCGCGCCCAGGTCCAGGGGCTTCTGGAGGTGGGGGCTGGCGAAGGTGTTGTCGACGACCAGGAGGGCGCCGGCGGCGTGGGCGATCTCGGCGGCGGCCGCGAGGTCGGTGACGGCCATGGCGGGGTTCGAGGGCGATTCCACATAGACGAGCTTGGTGTTCGGCCTGAGGGCCCGGCGGAGGTTGTCCAGGTTCGAAGTGTCCACGTAGGTGGACTCGACCCCGAAGCGGCTCATGTGCTTCTCCATGAGCCCGCGGCTGGGCCCGTACACCGAGTCCGTGCTCACCACGTGGTCGCCCGAGCTGAGCAGGGCCAGGTACACCGTGCTGATGGCCCCCATGCCGCTGGCCATGGCCGTGGCGCCAAAGCCGTTCTCGAGCTGGGCCACATTTTCTTCCAGGGCGTCCGTGGTGGGATTGCCGATGCGCGTGTAGATGTAGCCGCCCTCGGTGCCGGCGAAGCGGTTCGCGCCCTGCTGGGCATCCCGGAAGGCGAAGGTGGAGGTCTGGTAGATGGGCGTCACCACGCTGCCCAGGGCGTCGTCCTTGATCCCCGCATGGACGAGCTTGGTGTTGAAGCCTAGGTTGCGCGTATCCATGGTCGCTCCGCTTGAGATGTCAGGGATCTGGCTCTCCATGATGGACCCGAGTCCAGGAACGGATCCACCTTGGGTCCCCAACCGCCCGGTCGCCCCCGGGAACCTTGCGGTCGGGTGACACTCCGTCAAGATGCAGGGGAGTGTCCCTTGTGGAATTTCTACTATATGGTCATATTGGTATTATTGATGACTGCGGCCACTTGCTGCTTCTCCCGGAAGGAAGCCATGTCCCCGTCCCCCCGCATCCTGATCGTCGGCGGTGTCGCCGGCGGCGCCAGCGCCGCGGCCCGCGCCCGCAGGCTCTCGGAAGAGTCCAGCATCGTGCTCTTCGAGCGCGGCCCCTACGTCTCCTTCGCCAACTGCGGACTGCCCTACCATATCGGCGGCGTGATCGGGGAGCGGAACCGGCTGCTCCTGCAGACCCCGGAAAGCCTCCACGCCCGCTTCCGCATCGATGTCCGCGTCCACACGGAGGTCGTGTCCATCGACCCAGTCTCCCAGACCGTCGTCGCGAGGAACCTGAAGACGGGCCAGGAGACCCGGGAGCCCTACGATGCCCTGGTGCTCAGTCCCGGGGCCGAGGCGATCCGGCCCGCCATCCCCGGCATCCAGGATGACCGGATCTTCACCCTGCGGAACATGGGCGACATGGACGCCATCCTGGGGGCCGTTTCCAGGGACGGCGTCGGCCGGGCCCTGGTGGTGGGGGCCGGCTACATCGGACTCGAGCTGGCGGAGCAGTTCCACCACCGGGGGCTGGCCGTGGCCCTGGTGGAGCGCCTGCCCCACGTCATGGGCGTGGCGGACCCGGAGATGACCTTCCCCATCCACGAGGAGCTGAGCCGGCATGGCGTGGACCTCCGCCTGGGCCGGTCCGTGACCGCCTTCGAGAAGGCCGGCGGGGAGCTGGTGGCCCTCCTCGACAACGGGGACCGGATTGCCTGCGACCTGGCCATCCTCTGCGTGGGCGTGCGGCCCGAGACGAGCCTGGCCAAGGCGGCGGGGCTCGCCCTCGGCGCCACCGGGGGCATCCTCGTCGATGACCGGATGCGCACGAGCGAGCCCAACATCTACGCCGTGGGCGATGCCGTGGAGATCCGGGACTTCACGAGCGGCGACGCGGCCCTCATCCCCCTGGCCGGGCCCGCCAACCGCCAGGGCCGCATCGCGGCGGAGGTCATCCTCGGGCGGGACAGCCGCTACAAGGCCACCCAGGGCACGGCCATCTGCAAGGTCTTCGACCTCAGCTTCGCCATGACGGGCCTGTCCGAAACGGTGCTGCAGCGGAAGGGGATGGCCTACCGGCGCGTCTACGTGTACCCCCCCGACCACGCCACCTACTACCCCGGCGCGCACCCCATCACCCTGAAGCTGCTCTTCGATCCCAAGGACGGCCGCATCCTGGGGGCCCAGGCGGTGGGGGTGGCGGGTGTGGACAAGCGGATCGACGTGATCGCCGTGGCGCAGCGGGCGGGCCTCACCGTCTTCGACCTGGAGGATCTGGAGCTCTGCTACGCCCCGCCCTTCGGCAGCGCCAAGGACCCCGTCAACATGGCCGGCTTCGTGGCCGCCAACGTGGCGCGGGAGGATGTGCTGCTCTGGGAGCCCGAGGAACTGGCCTCCATGACGGAGGCCCGGCTCCTCCTGGATGTCCGGACGCCGGCGGAGCATGCCCAGGGGTCCATCCCAGGGGCGGTCTGCCTGCCGGTGGATGACCTGCGGGCCCGCCTGGGGGACCTCCCCCGGGACCCAGAGCTGCTGGTGTTCTGCCAGGTGGGCCTCCGCGGCTACATCGCCGCGCGCCTGCTGTCCCAGCTTGGCTTCAGGGTGCGCAACCTCTCGGGCGGCTACCGCCGCTACGCGATGTGGCACGGCACCCACACGGTGCCGCTGGCCTGCGAGGCCCCCATGCAAAGGGAGGAATCATGACCGGCCGCGCCTTCCAGGACTACTACCCCGAGAATGTCGCCCACTGCTACGGCTGCGGGACCCTGAACGACAAGGGCCTCCAGATCCGGACCTGCTGGGAAGGCGAGGAGTCCGTGACCCGGTTCCTCCCCCGGCCCGAACACACGGCCATCCCGGGCTACGTGTACGGCGGCCTCCTCGCCTCCCTGGTGGACTGCCACGGCACGGGCACCGCCGCGGCGGCCATGTACCGGCAGGAGGGACGGCCCATGGACAGCCTCCCGGCCTACCGGTTCGTCACGGCCTCCCTGCACGTGGACTACCTGGCGCCGACCCCGCTGGGCGTGGAACTGGAGATCCGCGGGCGGGTCAAGGAGATCAAGGGCCGGCGCGTGGTGGTCCAGGCCGCGGTCTTCGCTGGCGGCCGGAAGACCGTCCAGGGGGAGGTGGTGGCCGTGCAGATGCCCGAGAGCTTCAACGCCTGAGGGTCCGGCGCCCGGCCCTCGGACCCCTTTTCCGGACGCCTTGAATCCTTTTGGCTCCGGCCCGACTCTTCCAGAGTGAGGCGGCAGAGGCCGCTTCCCATCCTGGAGCCGCCATGTCGAACCTGCTTCCGACCAACGAACACCCCGCCGAGCGGGTCATCCGTGTGCTCCTGGGACTGGGCGTCCTCTCCCTGGCCTTCGTGGGGCCGAAGTCCGCCTGGGGCTACCTGGGCCTGGTGCCGCTGGCCACGGGGCTCATGGGCACCTGCCCCCTCTACACCCTGCTCGGCTTCAGCACCTGTCCCGTGAAGGCCCGTTGATCGCAGATTCAGACCTGCTGGTCCAGTCGGCCTCCGGCAATGCCCAGGCCTTCGAGGCCTTCGTCCTCCGCCACCGCCAGGGGGTCTGGCGCTTCGCCCGGTCGCTCACCCGGGACGCGGCGGCCGCCGAGGACGCCCTGCAGGAGACTTTCCTGGCGGCCTGGCGGAGCGCAGCCTCCTTCCGCGGCGGGGGTCCGGCCCTGGGCTGGCTGCTGGCCATCGCCAGGCATGCGGTCTATCGGCAGCACCGGATCCGGGCCGGCGCGCCCGAGCGGCTGGAATCGTTGGCCGAGCTGGGGGAGGCCGCCGGCTGGGGCGCCGAGCCCGACCCCCTCGACGCGCTGCTCACCCAGGACGAGGTCCGGCAGGCCCTGGCCCTGCTGACGGTGGAGGACCGGGAGCTCCTGCTGCTCCGGGAGGTCGAAGGGCTTTCGAACGAGGCCTGCGCCGGCCTGCTGGGGCTCGGACTGCCCGCCCTCAAGAGCCGCCTCCACCGGGCGCGCCTGCGCTTCGTGTCGCATTTTCCGGGAGGACACCATGGCCGTTGAGCGTGAAATCGCCGGAATCCGCTGCGGCGAGGTCCTGGCGGAACTCTCGGACTATCTGGACGGCGAACTCGCCCCGGCACGCCGCACCCAGGTGGACGCCCATCTCCTGGGCTGCGATGCCTGCGAGCGCTTCGGCAGCCGCTTTTCTGCGGCCCTCCGGGCCATCCGCCAGAGCGGCTCCGGTCCCAGCGGGGACGAACCGGGTGTCTACGAGCGCCTGGGCGCCCGCCTGCACCAGGCCGTGAAGGAAGGGCCCGGGACCTAGCCGAGGGTCTTGTGCGGCAGGCTCTCGATCCTCCCGGCGGGGGACACCAGCACGTAGTTGAGCTTGCGCTGCAGCTCGCGAATCGTGTTCGCCCCGGCGTAGGTGAGTCCGGAGCGCAGCCCGCCCACGATGTCCGCGAGGATCTCCTCCTCGTCCTCCCGGTAGGGCACCCGGGTGGCGACACCCTCAGCGGTCTTCCAGCCCGTGAGGCCGCCCAGGTGGTCATCGGCCACTTCCTTGCTGGCCATGCCCCGGTAGACCTTGTAGCTTGGGCCGCCTTTCTCATCCAGAATCTTGGCCCCGGGCGTGGGGCGGGTGCCCGCCAGCATGCCGCCGACCATCACGAAGTCCGCGCCAAAGGCCAGGGCTTTCACGATGTCCCCGGGGGTCCGGATCCCGCCGTCGGCCACGATGGAGCGGTCCGCCCGGGCACATTCCTGGATGGCCGTGATCTGGGGCACGCCGAAGCCGGTCTTGATGCGGGTGGTGCAGACGCTGCCGGGTCCGATGCCCACCTTCACGATGTCGGCATGGACCGAGGCCAGGTAGTCGGCGCCGGCGTAGGTGGCCACGTTGCCCGCCATGATGCACTCGTTGGGGAGCATCATCCGCATGCGCTTGATCATCTTCCCCACGTACTTGGCGTGGCCGTGGGCCACGTCCACGCAGAAGTACTGGGCCCCGGCGTCCCGGAGGGCCTCGATGCGCTCCATCTCGGCCTCCGCCGTGCCCACGGACACGAAGGCGGGAACCCGGCAGCGCTTGAACATGGCGACGTTCTCCTCGACGGAGACAAAACGGTGCAGCACGCCGATGCCCCCGCGCTCGCCCACGAAGTTGGCCATGGCGTCCTCGGTCACGGTATCCATGTTGGACGTCATGATGGGGAGCTGAAGCGTGAGCTTGCCGGTCTTGTCGGTCATGCCGATGTCCACGACCCGGCGCGACTCGTGGTGGTTGTAGGCCGGGATCAGCAGGACATCATCGAAGGTGATGGCAGTTTCAGACATGGTGCCTCTTGGGGGTCAGATAGGGATTCGATTCAGGCCGCGTAGGTCTTGTAGAAGTACCAGGCCGCCAGGATGAAACCGATGCCGACCACCCCGTAGCGGACGGTCGTGCGGCCCACGCGGTGGGCCATGTGGGAGCCGAAGATTCCCCCCAGTCCCGCGGCGACGGCCATGGGCAGCATGTAGTGCCACTTCACGTTGCCCGGGTGCCGCAGGAGCTCCATGGCCATGAAGGCGAAAATGGCGATGCCGTTGATGCAGAGGGCCAACAGGTTCTTCAGGCCGTTCATCTGGTGGATGTCGGTGAGGCCCAGCAGGCTCAGGGCCGCCAGCATGAGGATGCCGATGCCGGCCCCGAAGTAGCCGCCGTAAATGCCGACGATGAACTGGAAGCAGATGGCGGCGACCCACCAGCCCGGTGTCCGCTCGTGGCCGTGGATCCTCTTCAGCAGCTTTCCGACGGGGTCATTGGCCGCCAGCAGCACCGTGGCCAGGAGGATCAGCCAGGGCACCAGCATGTCGAAGACGCTCTGCGGAGTGACCAGCATGAGCCAGGCCCCCAGGGCGCCCCCCAGGAGCGAGGGGGGCATCAGGCGCTTCGCGAAGTCCTTGATGCCGGCGAGGTCCTCGCGGTGGCCCCAGAAGCCGCCGATGGAGCCCGGCCAGAGGGCCAGGGTGCTGGTGACGTTGGCCTGCTGGCCCGTGAGGCCGATGCCCAGCAGGGCGGGGAAGGACACGAGGGTGCCGCCCCCCGCGATGGAGTTGATCGCCCCTGCGGTGAAGGCCGCGGCCATGACGGTGAGCAGTTGCCAGATGTGCATGCCTCCACGATGACAGACCCCCGGTGGTCGCAACAGCGGGCTCCTCTTCGGCTCTGAAGCCGGTCCCTCAGGCGCCGCCCAGGCGACGGGCCTCCTCCCGGCTCAGGGTCCTCCAGGGCCGGGGCAGCAGACCGGGCACCCGGGTCCGGTAGTCCCGGTAGGCCTCGCCGAACTGCTGGACGAGCTTCGACTCCTCCAGCCTGGAGCCCAGGATGAAATAGCCCGTGATCCACAGGGCGGAGACCAGCCGCGCAGCGTTCATGTCCCGGGTCCAGAGCAGCAGCAGCGACAGGGCGTACCAGGGGTGACGCACATACCGGTGGAGGGTGCCGACCCGGAAGGGCTCCCGGTCGCCCGGGACCTCCCAGCGCTCCCGAAGCTGCCGAAGACCCAGGAAGGCCTCCAGGTCGTAGACCCCGGACCCCGCCAGCAGGAGGCCCAGCGCAGCCAGGCCGAGGCCGTTCATCACCCAGGCCGGTCCCCCGTGCCAGCGCCACAGCCAGGGGCCAGGATGGCGCCAGAGCAGCCCCAGGACCGGGAGGAGCGCCAGCCCGGCCAGGAGGTTGTAGAGCAGCCGGTAGGCCGGTACCAGCCGGGGCAGCCGCCCAGCCACCCAGCGCTTGGTGCCCAGGGCGGCCAGCCCCGAATGCAGGGCCCCGTAGAGGATCCAGGCGAGGGAAAGCGCGAGCAGGCTGGCGACATGGGAACCCATGGGTCGATTGTGGGCGAACCAGTCCGTGAGGACCACCGGAGGGCCGGTTATCCTGGCGGGATGCACTTGTCCTGGCCCCAGCCCGCGCGCCTCGCGCTCCTGTTCGCCCTGCTCTGGGCGGCCTACGTGCTGCTCTGGACGCCGGGCCCCTTCTCACTGAGGCTCCTCGGGCTCTACCCGAAGAAGCTGGGCTCCCGGATCGTGGGCTGGGCCGCCACTCGAACGCTGCCGGCCTCCTGGCGAGGGCCCCTGCTCGGCCGCTTCGCTGACCACTACGGCATCAACCTGGCCGAGGCGGAGCATCCCCTGTCCGACTACCCCAGCCTCCAGGCCCTCTTCACCCGGCGTCTGAGAGCCGGTCTCCGGCCCCAGGCCGCGGTGGCCCCGGGGTTCGTCAACAGCCCGGTGGACGGGCGCCTCATCGCCAGCGGGCGCCTCGAGGCCGGCCAGGCCATCCAGGCCAAGGGCCTGCCCTATCGCGTCACGGAACTCCTCAAGCACGATCCCGCCGCGGGGCGCTTCGAGGGTGGGCATTTCCTCACCCTCTACCTCTCGCCCCGGGACTACCACCGCATCCACGTGCCGGTGCAGGGCCAGGTCAGCGCCGTGAGCCGTGTCGAAGGCGAACTCTGGCCCGTGAACGAGGCCAGCACGGGCCATGTCCCGCGCCTCTATGAGCGCAACCGCCGGGCCACCTGGACCGCCCTGGGCACGGGCCCCTGCGAAGGGCTGGAGGTGGCCGCGGTGCTGGTGGGCGCGACCCACGTGGGGGGCGTCGTCCTCGATGCCCGCTGGCTGGGCGGGCGGACGCTGCCCCTCGACGGGGGCCTGGCCGTGGACCACCTGCCCTGTACCGCCGGCGAGGACCTCGGCACCTTCGAATTCGGCTCCACGGTGGTGCTGCTCATCGGGGGACCCCGGGCCGCCGACTGGACCCCCCTCCGCACCGACGGCGAGGTGAAGATGGGCCAGAGGCTGGGGGCCTACCGGTGAACGACATGGACCTCTTCCATCAGGATCCCCTCTGGGAGGAGGGCGGCGACCTGCCTGGCGCCCTGGAGGCGCTCTTCACGGCCGCGGGCGAAGTGCTGGACCTGGCCCGGCTCCGCGAGCTGACAGGCCTCGGCGACGGCATTCTCCAGCAGGGTGTGGAGAAGCTCCAGGAGCGGCTCCAGGGTGCCTCCGGCCTGCGCCTGCTGGAAGTGGGCGGCGGCTGGCGCATGGCCACCAGCCCCGTCTACAAAGAGATGGTCTCCCGCCTGGTGACCACCACCCGCAGCGGCAAGCTCTCGCCGGCCCAGATCGAGGCCCTGGCCATCATCGCCTACCGGCAGCCCGTCACCATCACCGAGCTGAACGCCATCCGCGGCGTCACCAGCAGCGCCAACCAGGTCAAGAGTCTCCTGGAGCGCCAGCTCGTCACTCCCGCCGGCCGCAAGTCCGTGGTGGGCCGACCCATGACCTACGCCACGACCCAGGCCTTCCTGCTGCACTTCGGCCTCAGGAGCCTGCAGGATCTCCCGCGGCTCGAGGACTTCGGCGAGGGCCGCCTGGAGGCCGAGGCCCTGGCCGGGCTGGAACCGCCCCTGCCCGAGGACGGCCTCTTCGGGATCGGCGCCCTCATCTCCGAGCCAGAACCGCCGGCCGCCGCGGAAGATCCCGCCGAATGAACCAGCCCACCCTCAGCCTCGAGGCGCAGCCCGCGCAACCCAAGGCCGAAAGCCCCACGGGCCTCTACCTCCAACCCTGGCAGAAGGGCGGCCTGCTGGTCGTGCTCCTCGGCATCCTCTACCTGCGGTTCTGGCGGCGGCGACAGGCCAGGGTCCAGGTCTGCAGCCACTGCGGGAAGAAGAATCCACCCCACCAGCGCAACTGCCAGAAGTGCGCGGCGCCACTGATGCGCGTGGAGTAGGCCGTCCACCTTCAGAATCAGGCGCCGCGACCCTCAAGATGGCCAACCTGGTGGCGATGCTCAGCCCGCCGGGTCCCCGCTCGGAACGCTGCCCATGCAGCGTCCCTCACGACCCGGCTGGACTTCACGGTCGCTTAGAACTCGATCTCGATGGATTCTTCAGCCAGGTCGTTCTCCTCGCCCAGCACCTCACAGGCTGCGCCGTACATCTGGAGCACGGCCGTCTTGCGGTTGCTCAGGCTGGTGAGCAGGTCCTTCACGCGCTGGACTTCGGAAGCGATGGTGTTGTTGATCTGGGACACCTCGGAGCGGCAGCGCTCCCGGGTGGTCTCGTAGAAGGCCTTCTGGTCCTGGCTCAAATCCATGGGGTGCTCCTGGCGGTGATAATCATGATAGGGGAGTCGAGTCCATTCCGCTTCAGGACCAGGCCGCAACGGCCAGCATGATGACCAGGATCACAGCCAGCGTCAGGATGACGGGGAGGAGCCAGCGGGGACGGAGGGGGGTCGCTGCCCCCGCGGACTCCTCCGGGAGTTCCTCCGGGACCGGCCTGAGGATCGTCTCCTGCTGGGAAAAGGGGGTGTGCTGACTGGCCGGACCAGCGGAGTCCCCGAGGGTCCGGTGGGAACCGGAGGTGCGGCTGTCGGAAAGAGGGAACCGCGTGGCTGTCAGGTGCTCCAGATGTTCGAGGGAGCCTGCATACAGCGCGTTCATGTACTCCGCCACGTCATGCTCAGTGATGTGGCGTCCCTGCCGCTGGAGATACTCCCGCAGGTCCCGCTCCATGTAGCGGGCCGAGGGGTAGCGGTCCTCAACCCCCTTCTGGAGGGCCCGGTTCACGATGCTGATCATGGGCCTGGACACGTTCGGATTCAGGGCCGCCAGGTTGGAGATGCGGCCCAGCCGGACCTTTTCCAGGACACCCAGTTCAGAGTCCGCCTGGAAGCACCGCTCCCCCGTGAGCAGTTCGAACAAGACCAGGCCCAGCGAGTACAGGTCCGAGCGATTGTCCAGGGGTTGGCCCGTGGCCTGCTCGGGACTCATGTACAGAAGCTTTCCCTTGAGTGCCCCGGCCATGGTGGTGCTGGCCTTGCTGGCCGCCTTGGCGATGCCGAAGTCCACCAGCTTCACCGCACCCTCAGTGGAGAGGATCACGTTCTGGGGACTGATGTCCCGGTGGACCAGCTTGAGTTCCCGGTCGTCGAAGCCGCGCTTGCGGTGGGCATAATCCAGGGCCGCCGCCACCTTCATGGCCAGAAAGGCCGCCACCTGCTCTGGAATGCGGATGCCCAGCTCGCGCACCTTCCTCAGCAGGGTGCGGAGGTCGTGGCCGTTCACGTATTCCATGGCGATGTAATAGGAGCTCCCCGCCTTGCCGAGGTCGAAGATCTGCACGATGTTCGGGTGCGTCAGCTGGGCCGCCAGCTTGGCCTCGTCGATGAACATGGTGACGAAATCGTCGTTGTCGCTGTAGTGCGGAAGGATCCGCTTGATGGCCACGATCTTCTGGAAACCCTGCACACCACGCTGCTGGGCCTTGAAGAGTTCGGCCATGCCTCCCACGGCGATCTTCTCCAGCAGGTAGTAGTTCCCGTATTCCTCGAGGGCCTCGGGGGCGCCGGGAACCTCGGGCCGGGGCGGCCTGGGGGGTGCGCTTCGGGGTGGGGGCTGGAAGGCCGTCGCGGCCCATACGAATGGATCGTCCACGCCCGAGATGCCGCTGAGGGTGAAATGGGAGGTCTCCGGCGCCTGGACCGCCTCCGCCGAAGGCAGGGGGCGCGAGGGCACCGCGGCGGCGGGCGCGGAGACTCTCCCCGGATCCGGCGGTGCCGGAGGGGCGGCCTCGACCTCCGCCAGGACGGAGCCGAAGATGTCGACGGTGCTGAGGAGCGGCTCAGGGGCCACTGGAACCTTGGGCGCCTCCTCCCGGAGGAACATGGCGAAGGGGTCGGCCGGCGGAGGGACGGCGGGCCGCTCCAGCTCTTCGATCAGGTCCCCAAAGACATCATCCGCGCTGAGCGGGGCCGCGGGCCGATAGCGCCGCAGGGTGGCGGCGATGGCCTCGTTGGGCTGGGTGCTGTCCAGGAAGGCCTGGATGTCCATCTCCTGCTGTTGGGTGCCGCCACCGGGGGGCACGCCTTCGGACAGCACCAGCACCGGCGGCCGGGGCTTCCGCTCCTGCAGCCGCCGGGCCAGGGCGTAGCCCTCGCCACCGGGGGCGGAGGGATCGAGCAGCACCAGGTCCGGGGCCAGATCGCCTTCCGGAAGGGCCGGGGCTTCCGTCGAGCGGATCCAGCGCACTAGCCAGCCATCCCCTTCCATGGCAGAGACCAGCCCGGAGGTCCTGTGGGGCTCTCCGTCCACGATCAGTAGCAAGGGGCGGGGCATGCGGCTCCGGGGTTCAAGGGAGCCTTCAGGGTAGCGGCAGGCATCTTGGCTGGCCATAACTCGAAAGTTGAGATAGACTTCTCCTTCGGTCCGGAGTTGCCTAGCAGCCCCGGTCGAAATCCACGGGAAAGGAGGTGCATCCCCATGCCTTTGGTCAAGGTCAAAGAAGACGAAACCTTCGAGTTCGCCCTTCGCCGCTTCAAGCGGAAGTGCGAAAAGTCCGGCATTCTCAGCGAGCTGAAGAAGCGTCAGCACTACGAGAAGCCCAGCGCCAAGCGCAAGCGGAAAATGCTCGCCGCCCGTAAGAAGACGCTGAAGCGGCTTGCCCAAGAACGGCGCATGATCGGTTGATCCTGCTTCGATATTGAAGGCGCAAGGTCTCGCGTATGAGCGTAGCGAATACCGAGAAGAAGACGCTGAAGCGGCTCGCCCAAGAACGGCGCATGATCGGTTGAGATGAAGCTTTGCTTCATCTTCAAAAAAGGCCCGCGCATGCGGGCCTTTTGATTTACTGAAGGGTCAAGACTGAGGACCGAACACTGCCATGAACCCTGAACTGGATGCCTTGGAATTCCCTGAAGCGGTGCGCCTGATCCAGTCGGGCGCCCGCACCCGGGCCGGCCGCGAGGCCCTGGGCGCCATGCAGCCGGGGGACGGCCTGGCCGGCCTCCGCCGCCTCCACCAGCTGGAACTCCAGGAGCTCTGGGCCGCCTCGCCGGACCTGCTGCCCATGCTGGCCATGGACGAGGCCCTGGACGAGCTGCTGGATCCCGCGGGCTGGCCCGAGCCCGCGCACTGGCGACAGCTGCGCGAGGGATTGAAGGCCCTGTCCCGGCTGCTGCACAGCCTCAGCTCCCTCCCCTGGCCGGAATCCCGGCCCGGGCCGCCGGGCACCCACCTGGGCATCGACCGGCTCCAGGTGACTGCGGCCCTGCTCCCGGACCCCGCCCCCCTGGGGGAACGCCTGGCGAAGAGCTTCAATGCCGACGGCGAGCTGGACCCCCTGCGCATCCCTGCCCTGGCGAGCCTCCACCGGGAGCGCCAGGGGGCGTTCCAGGCCGTGCAGGCCAAGCTCCAGAAACTGATGAAGACATCGCCGGACGCCTTCAACGAGACCCTGGTCGTGGAGCGCAACGGGCGGTACTTCCTGCCGGTGCGATCGGAGCGCCGGGGCCTCGTCCCGGGCCTGGTGCTGGACCGCAGCGGCAGTGGCGCCACGGTCTTCATCGAGCCCATGGAGGCGGTGCCCCTCAACAACGCCTTCGTGGAGGCCGACCGCGCCTACGCCGAGGCGGTCCAGGCCTTCCTGCGCGACCTGCTGGCGGCGCTGCGGCAGCGCCGGGAGGACTTCCTCCGCTGGCGGGACCTCCAGGCCCTGGCCGACCAGGCCCTCGGCCTCCTGCGCTGGGCGGGCCTCTGCAACGGGCTGCTCCCGGATCTGGTCCCGGACCCGAAGCAGGGCCGCCTCTGCCTGCTGGAGGCCCGCCATCCCCTGCTGCTGCCGGCGGTCCGCCAGGCCCTGGACCTGGAGCCCCTGCCCCACGCGGTGGTGCCCCTGAACCTGGTGCTGGAGGCGGACAGACCCGGTCTGATCATCTCCGGCTCCAACACCGGCGGGAAGACGGTGGTCCTCAAGACCGTGGGGCTGCTGTCGGCCCTGGCTTCCTGCGGCTGCGCCGTGCCCGTGCGGGAGGGGTCCAGCTTCCCGGCCCTGCCCAGCCTCCATGCGGACATCGGCGATCACCAGACCATCACCGGAAGCCTCTCGACCTTCAGTAGCCATGTCTTGCACTTAAAGAACATACTAGAAACGGTTCAAGACGGCGGCCTGGTCCTCCTGGACGAACTGGGCACGGGCACGGACCCCAAGGAGGGCGCCGCCCTGGGCATCGCCCTGCTCCAGACTCTGTCGCGCCGCCATTGCTGGATCCTCTGTTCCACGCACCTGGGGGAGATCAGCCAATGGGCCCTGCGCCATGCCCGCTTCCAGAACGCCTCGGTGCAGTTCGACGAGGGGCGCCTGGCGCCCACCTACCGCCTGCTGGTGGGCCAGCCCGGTCAGAGCCGGGCCCTCACCATCGCGGCCCGGCTGGGCCTGCCCCGCCAGGTCCTGGACCATGCCGACCGGGTGCTCGGGAAACGGGAGCAGGACTGGCGCGACTTCCTCCGGGAGTTGGAGGTGGAGCGCACGCGTCTGCTGGAGGAGGCGGAGGGGCTGCGCCTGCAGCAGGCCGCCGCCGAGAAGGACCGGGAGATCCTGCGCCAGCGGGAGGAGCGCCTGCGCGTGGAACGGGAGGCCTTCCAGGCCGAATCTGCGGCAAAGGTGGCCCGGGTGCTGGACTTCCTGGACCACGAAGGCAAGCGGCTGGTGCGGGAACTGAAGGACCGCCAGAGGGCCGCCGGCGAGAATGCGGATCGCCTGGGCACTGAGGCCCACGAGCGGGTGAAGCAGCTGACCCGGCTGGCCGAGGCGGAGCTGGCCCCGGCCCGGGATCCGAAACGGGCAGGTTCCCCCGTGGAAGTCCGGGAGGGCGGATTCGCCCGGCACCGGGGCCTGGGCGTCGAAGGCAGGGTCGTGGCCCTGAAGGGGGCCCGGGCCACGCTGGAAACACCCCAGGGCCGCCGCCTGGAATGCCACCTGGGCGAGCTGGAGGCCATCGGGGCCCGGGAGGTCCCGCCGAGGGCCTCCGGCAGGGTCCGGGTCCGGGCCGAGGTCCAGGACGTGGAAGCCGAGATCAACCTGATCGGCCGGGCCAGCGACGACGTGGACAGCGACATCTACCGGTTCGTGGAGGAGGCCCTGGCGGCAGGGCGCCGGTTCATCCGCATCGTCCACGGCCATGGCACCGGAAAATTGAAAGCTGCGGTCCGCGAGGCCCTGCGCGGGCACCCCGGCATCTCCCGGGTCGAGGATGCCCCCCAGGCCCAGGGCGGGGCCGGCGCCACGGTGGTCACGCTCCGGTAAACACCCAAAATTCAACCTGCCGCTCCGGAGTCCCGATGCAGCGGCACACCTCCTCAGGGGCGTCCCATGGAATTCTGGAACAATCTCAACATCCGCAAGAAGCTGCTCTACTCGATCCTGGCCTTCGCGGTCGTGCTCGGCATCGCTTCGACGGCTTTCTCCCTCTGGCGGCTCGCAGCCGCCCTGAGCGATGGACTGAGGCTCAAAGCCGAAAGTGTGGCCGGATTGGTGGCGGACAGCATCCAGTCCGGCGTCCAGTTCGAGGATCTGGGCCTGGTCGAGCGGGGCCTGGACGGCCTGAAGGAAGACGCGGACATCACCCAGGCCGCGCTCGTGTCGGTGGACCCGGCCACCAAGGCCACCAGGGTGGTGACCAAGTCCAAGGCCAAAGCCTCCCAGGTAGACTTGGTCCCCTTCGCCGAGGCGTTCCTGAAGGAAGCCTCTTTGGACCCCTCCAAGGAGCACCCGACCGTCGAGAAAGAAGGCTATCTGGTGGTGGGCTCCCTGGTGAAGATCGAGGGCGCCCCGGTCAAATCCTACGTCATGCTCCTGGCCAATCGCGACCGCCTCCACAAGAGCCAGCTGGGCGCCGTGCTTGGCATGGCGGTGCTGGGCATTCTGATGCTGGGCGCAGGCCTGGGTGCCGCGATCTTCCTGGGCAATATCATCGTCACGCCCCTGGAGAACATCCAGCGGCGCATGCGGGACATCTCCGAAGGCGAAGGTGACCTCACGGCCCGCCTGGACGTCCATGGCAATGACGAAATCGCCGCCCTGGCCGGCCACTTCAACCGCTTCGTGGACAACATCCACAAGATCGTCCAGGAGGTGATGGCCATCTCCACGAACATCGCCTCGGGCTCGCTGCAGATGTCGGCGGGCATGTCCGAGATGCACAGCACCGCCCAGAGCATCGCCCATGCGGCCGAAAGCCAGAAGGCCAGCGTCTCCACCACCACGGACAGCATTCAGGGCATCGCCGGGGCCTCCCGGGTGGTCAATTCCAATGTCGCGGACGCCCTCAAGGTGTTCGAGCAGGCCCAGCAGGCCGCGGGCAAGGGAGACACGGCCGTGGGCAGCGCCATCTCCGGCATGCAGGCCATCAACCAGAATTCGAAGCAGATCGGCAACATCCTCACCGTCATCACCGAGATCGCCAACCAGACCAACCTGCTCTCCCTCAATGCCGCCATCGAGGCCGCCAAGGCTGGCGAGCACGGCAAGGGCTTTGCGGTGGTGGCCGAAGAGGTGCGGAAGCTGGCGGAACGCAGCGCCACGGCCGCCAAGGAGATCACGGCCCTGATCCAGACTTCCAACCGCGCCATCGGTGACGGGACGAAGATGGTGAACACCGCGGGCGAGGCCCTCACCAGCATCCAGAGCGCCATCACGGATTCTGTCGGGCGCATGCAGACCATCGGCAGCCAGAGCGAGACCCAGAGCCAGGACAGCCAGTCCGTGGTGGCCGCCATGGGCGACCTCACGGGCATCGCCGAGCAGAACGCCGCCGCCATGGAAGAGATGGCCGCCACCATCAAGGAATCCACCCACACCGTGGACGAGCTCAGCCGCCTGGCCGAGCAGCTCAATGCCCTGGTGGCGCGGTTCCGGGTCTGATCGAGAACTTCCTGCAATAGCCATGAGAAAGGCCCCGCGAGCGCGGGGCCTTTCTCATGAATCAGGCGCTCAGAACTTCAGGCGCAGGCTGAACTGCACTTCCCGCGGGGCCCGGTCGAGGGTGTCGATGTAGCCGAAGCTCGCGATGGGGGTGTTCGCCGGGGCGGCGCCGATGGCGGTCGTCTGGCTGGTGGTCTGGTTGGCCCAGTTGAAGACGTTGAAGATCTGCACGCCGCCCTCGATCTGGAAGGTGCGGGCGACGTTCCAGGAGCGCTTGAGGGCCAGGTCGAAGTACTTCTGGGAGGGCTGCCGGAAGGCATTGCGTCCCCCGTAGCCGGGCGCGTAGTCGTTGGTGAGGTTGTCGCCGTTGACGTTGCTCGTGGCGAAGGCGGAGTAGGGCAGGCCGGACTGGTACTGGAAGGTGACCGCCCCCTGGATCCCGTAGATCACCGGGAAGTAGCCCGTGAACACGCCGCGGAACTTCACGTCGCTGTCGCCGGGCGCCAGGTTGGCCCCCGGATCGGCGGGGTTGTTGGTCACGCTGATGCCGCCATTGGTGATGCGCTCGTTGCTGTTCATGTCCCGCTCCTGCGAGAACGTCACGCTGCTCTGGAAGCCGAAGCCCGTGTCAGAGTTGCGGGCGGCCGTGAGCGTCAGGGCCTTGTAGGAGCCGGTGCCGTTGTTCTCGGAGAGGTAGACGTCGCCGAAGCCGGTGAAATCCACCCGGCGGCCCCGGATGATGGCAAAGCCGGGCCGGCTGGCGCTGGCCGTGGTGAAGAGGTTCACGTTGGTGGGGTAGCCGTTGTTGTAGTAGGCCCCGGTGGCCAGCGTCCCATCCGCATTGCGCTGCCCGAGGTTCACGTTCACGAAGTACTGCTGGTTCTGGAACACGGTGTACTCGCCGCGCGCCCCCAGCACCAGGCCGTTGTCGTACCGGTGCTCGGCCCCGAGGGTGCTGCTGATCTTCCGGGGCATCTTGTTGTTGGGATCCCAGATCTGGCCGGTGCGGGCCCCCACCCCGCCCAGGGTCGTCAGGGTGGCCGTATCCAGGGGCAGCAGGGTCGTGCCGCCCTGGGTGCGGTTGGCGTAGGAGAGGGCGCCGGTGTTCCAGGCCGCCAGGGCGGCCGCATTGGAGGAGGGGCTGATGCTGTAGACCGAGATGGTGTTGCCGTTGGCCGTCATGGTGTTGGACACCGTCAGGCTGGGATCGGGGCTGGAGAAGGCCCCCCAGCCGCCCTTGACCACGGTCTTGCCGTCCCCGAACAGGTCCAGGCTGAAGCCGAAGCGGGGGTCGATGGACGTGTTGCTGTCCGCCGAGTCCGTACCGGCGAACTGGGCCGCCGGAAGGGGATTGGTCGGCTCGTTCTCCCGGGTGATGCGCACGCCGCCCGTGAGGTTGAGGCGGTGGTCCAGGAAGCCCTTGTACTGGGCCTGCACGAAGCCGGCCAGGAGGGAGGAGTTGTAGTCGATCCAGCCGTTGGTGGGGCTCACGGCGCCCCGGTAGGTCACGTTGCTGGCGGCAGTGAGGCTGTGGGTGGCCCAGAGGTTGGCCGTGGCGTAGTCGGGGAAGCTGAAGTAGCCGCCCATGTACTGGGGGAACTGGTTCTGGTAGGAGTACCACTGCAGGTCCACGCCGCCCTTGACGAGCCAGTCGCCCTGGGACCAGGTGACCGTGTCCAGCACCTGGTTGTTGAACTCATTGAGCTGGCTGGGGGCGTACCAGATCTGCCCGGCGGTGAACCCGCCCGAGACGTTGAATTCAGGCACGGACGAATTGGGTACCCGGGGATGGCGCTCGTCGGCCACCTGCAGGCGGGCCTCGTTGGTCAGGTTGGCGCCGAAGCTGCTCACCAGTTCCGCCACCCAGGAGACGCTGCTCACCCCGTCCACGCCGTTGTCGCTGAGCCCCGTGGTGACGCCCAGGTTCGTGCCGTTGGTGTTGGTGAACTTCTGGGTGTTGAGGCGCAGGGAGGCCCGGTGGTTCTCGTTGATGTTCCAGTCCACCCGGGCGAAGACCGTGGTGTTCTTCTGGTCGTTGGTGATGGCCGAGCCGGATTCGGAGGCGAGGGAATGGCCATCGCTGCCCACGGCGATGGCACCGAAATTGGCGAGGAAGGTGTTCAGGTTCGCGGCGGAGTTGTTGCCGCTGGAGGCCACGGCGAAGGCGGGGGTCAGGTTCTGGGAGTAGTGCAGCGTCTCCACACCCACGAAGTAGAAGAGCTTGTCCTTGATGATGGGGCCGCCCACGTTGGCGCTGAGCTGCTGCTGGCTGAAGGCCAGGGTCCGGGAGCTGTTCGTGTTGGTGGTGCCCCGGGGGTCGTAGGGCACGGGGCGGAGCTTGGCCACCAGGTTCTGGCTCCGGAACTGGTCCAGGAGGTCGCCCGTCAGCTCGTTGCCGCCCTGCTTGCTGACCGCGTTGATGACGGCGCCGGCCCCCGCGTACTGGGGATCGTAGGCGTCGGTGATGATCTGCATCTCCTTCACGGTGTCCAGGCCGAAGCTGAAGGGGATGGCCGTGCCGCCCCGGGGGTCCCCGTAGAAGCTGGAATTGAAGCTGGCACCGTCGATGGTCAGGTTGTTCATGATGCCGCGGGAACCCTCCACCACCTGGCGTCCGGTGGCCCCGGTGACAGCCCCGGGGGTGAGCTTCACGAGGTCCGTGAAGTTGCGGCCCTTCAGCGGGGCGTTCTCGACGATCTTCTCGTCGATGGAGACCATCGCGTTCACCTGGGTGGTGTCCAGGGAGCTGGAAACGGAAGCGACCTCCACGGTCGCGGCAGCCTCGGCCTTGTCGATGCTGAAGTTGGCGACGGCGCTCTGGCCCAGCAGGACCTGGAGGTTGGCGTCCTTGACGGTGCGCATGGCCGAGGCGGTCACGGTGAGTTCATAGTTGCCCACGGGCAGCAGGCCGATGCGGTACTCGCCCTGGGCATCGGAGACCGTGGTCCGGGTGAAGCCGGTCTCGCGGTTGCGCAGGAGGACCGTGGCGCCGGCCACGGTCTTGCCGGCCTTGTCCCTGATCACGCCCCGGATGGCACCGGAGGTGGAGGAGGTCTGGGCCGAGGCCACCATGGCGCAGGCCAGGGCAGTCAAGGTGAGGGTTCCGAATCGACGGTTCATGCGATTCTCCTGGGCCGGGGATGGCCGGGTTGAGGGTGAATGGGCTCTCGGGGGGGCCAGGAGTCCATGGCCTTGCTTGCCTCAGCATCCCCAAACAGGTGCGGCGACTCAAGTGTCTTTTTTACCCAGGATGTTCCCGGAAAAATTCCATCCAGGACACATCTGGGACAAGGACCCGCCTACCCCAAGTAAATGTCAGGCCAGGTTGCGGGCCTTCAGGAACGTGACGAAGCCCAGATCGCCATCACTGACATGGTGCTTCAGCCAGCCCTCCAGGAACGTGGGCACCATCAGAGCCATGGCCTGCTGGCTTTCCTGGTATCGGGCCTGCAGTTCCCGAAGGCTGGCGAGCATCGAGGCGTGATCGGACACGTGCTGTGGGAAGTCGGGATAGCCGAACCTGCTCATGTACGTCTCTTCCGTGGCGAAGTGGCGTTCCGTGCAGGCGACCAGATCCCCAAGCAGGGCCTCGACCAGGGGCCGGGCGGCGCCGACCTCGATCATCCGCCGTAGGCGCTCCATGACCCCGAAGAGCTCCTGGTGCTGCTCATCGAGCATCTGGATGCCCGTGTCGGCCAATGAACTCCAAGTCATTTCCATATTATAGGCGCTCCACAATCAATTAAGACTAAATTATTCAATTACTTAATGTCAAAAGCCCATCCCATCAAGAAATGTCGACAGTCGAATGTATGGTTTACCGACCGCGAAATCAAGAAAGATCCATCGGATCCGCAAGCCGAAGCCCCCATCCGATCCCCGGGGGGCTGGGGGTTCCGGTTGGCCCAGGGCTCCGTCCGGACCACTGGACCCGATGCCCGGGCCGAGGCCGAAGGACGCTCTGTGGGACAATGGCCACCCACCCCACAAATCCTCGGAGGGCTCCAGGTCCGCCGACACCTCGAAACTTCGGGATCCACCAAAGCTGCCTCCGGACCTCACCGCGGCCCCCCGCCATGCCGCTTGCCGGGGTTGCCCCCTCCGCTCGGGTAGAGAGGTTCCGAGCCCCACCTGTTCCACCCAGCCCCACGAAGGGACCGCAGCCATGGAAAAGATCATCTGGGACGATTCCTTCAGTGTCGGCGTGGAGGTGCTCGATCAGCAGCACCGGCAGATCGTCGAGGTCATCAACCGACTCCTCGAGGAGCCCCAGGAAGGCTTCGATGCGGACCAGATCGCCAGGATCCTGGATGACCTGACGAAATTTGTCCATCTGCACTTCCGGATGGAAGAGGGACTCCTCGCCCAGCACGGCTACCCCGATCTCCAGGTCCAGCAGGCCGAGCACAGGGAATTCCGGGTCGAATTAGCCTCTCTGTGCATGGGTTCCATGAAGAACCACACGGTCGTCCCGATCAATGCGCTGCTCTACCTGAAAGAGTGGTGGGTGGACCACATTCTCGTGAAAGACATGCAGTACCGCCCGTTCCTCTCAAGCCGCCCGGGCCTGCTGCCTTCCTGATGAGGGCCTCAGTCTTGGCTTGAGTCAGGTTCACCCATCATTTGTAGACGCCACAACCGACGACCATGCCATTGACCGATTCCACATAGGAGGTCTTTGGCTCGACTTTCCCTGTCTTCGGGCTGAGGTATTTATAGTCGGTCCAACCCCCACCCTTGGAGAGCCCGGTCTTGATGATGTCCTGAATATAGAGCACGCCATCAGGATCCTTGGCAGTCCACCGGTTCACACCGACCAGATTCCCACGGAACCCCTGCCCGTGGCAGGTGCCCTTGTCATCGTAGACGAAGATGTAGAGATCCCCGTCAGCCTGCACATGAAACCGCCCTTTGGGGCTGTTGGTTTCAAAAATGAGCTTCTCCATTCCATTGGATTTCGCGAAGGCAATCGCACTCTTAACCAGCGCTTTCGCCGCCGTTTTTTCTTCCTGAGCACCAAGCACACAGGTGATGGACAGGGCAAGCGGCAAGACACATGCACGGTTCAACATAAAACCCCCAGGGATGTTGTTTACCCGGGTATCGTCAAAATGGGTACACGGCTTAATTTCGTCCCGTCCAGCGGCCTGCTAGGCCCACGGAACCTAGGACCGGCGTTGAGCCTTCACTCCCCCCGCAAGGTAGGGACAGTACCGGCGCCGATTTTCCCGGGATGTGGCCGAGCTCCGCTGACGACGGAACCGGGAATAAGAAAAGCCCTCCAAAGTAGGGCTAAGTCTTGGTACCGGTGGTCGGACTCGAACCGACACTCC
>CAIMBM010000095.1 GCA_903839205.1 uncultured Holophagaceae bacterium
CTCACGGCACCCTGCGCATCGTGCTGGAGCTGGAGGGCGAGACCATCACCAAGGCCACGCCTGAGATGGGCTACCTCCACCGCGGCGTGGAGAAGCTGGGCGAGAGCCTCAGCTACCAGCAGTTCATCCCGCTTACGGACCGCCTGAACTACTGCAGCGCCATCATGAACAACGTGGGCTACGCCACGGCGGTGGAAAAGCTGCTGGACATCCAGATCCCCAAGCGCGCCGCCCAGATCCGGGTGCTCATGTCCGAGCTGTCCCGTGTGGCCGACCACATCGTCTGCGTGGGAGTGAACGCCGTGGACATCGGCGCCTTCACGGCCTTCCTCTACCTCTTCAAGCAGCGCGAGACGGCCTACGACCTCTTCGAGATGGCCGCCGGCCAGCGCCTGCACACCAGCTTCACCCGCATCGGGGGCCTCTTCCGGGACATCCCCGAGGGCTTCGTGCCCCTCTGCGAACGCTTCCTGGTGGAGTGCGCCGAGGCCATCGACGAGCTGGAGCGGCTGCTCACGAAGAATCCCATCTGGCACGACCGCACCAAGGGCATTGGGGTCATCAGCGCCGAGGACGCCGTGAACTGGGGCTACACCGGCCCCAGCCTCCGCGCCGCCGGCGTACCCCAGGACCTCCGCAAGGCCCAGCCCTACCTGGGCTACGAGACCTACGACTTCGACATCCCCGTGGGCACCACCGGTGATGTGTTCGACCGCTACTTGGTCCGCGTGGAGGAGATGCGCCAGAGCCTACGCATCATCCGGCAGGTGCTGGACCGCCTGGAGCCGGGACCCGTCATGGTGGATGACCCCAAGGTGGCCCTGCCACCCAAGGAGAAGGTCTACACCCGGATGGAGAGCCTCATCCACCACTTCAAGCTCATCATGCACGGCATGGAGATGCCCGTGGGCGAGGTCTACAGCGCCACCGAAGCCGCCAACGGCGAGCTGGGCTTCTACATCGTGAGCGACGGCGGCAAGAACCCCTACCGCATCCGGGTCCGTCCCCCCTGCCTGCCCATCTTCAGCAGCTTCGAGTCCCAGGTGAAGGGCGGCCTGATCGCGGATGCCGTCGCCGTCTTAGGGGCAATGAATATTATCGCAGGCGAACTGGACCGTTAATCAGCCACGAACTACAACGGCACAGGCGCCATGAGCGCGGAGCAGGAGCGGAGCGCGACTTTGCCGAAGGCGAAGCCCGAAGGGCGCTGCACAGAATGTGCGGTGTCAGAATTATTGCGGGCGAGCTCGACCGCTGAGGTTCCGCCAAGGCGGCGATTCGCCTCCCGGCTATCGGAGGCCCCACCGGGGCCTCCTCCCGTTTCGCCTGCGGCTCAACGGAGCCGGGACATCGCCGCTGCGGTAGCCGTGCTTGGCGTCATGAGCGTGGAGCAGGAGCGGAGCGCGACCGTGCGCGAAGCGCATGAGCCCGCCGGGCCGCGCCAGATTTATCCCAGTTAAACTCGACCATCCAGACTGGTCATATACCCGTGGAGCTGCCCATGCATCCTGCCGAAGCGAACCACAACCTCCAGATTGTCGACCAGTTCTCCCGCCAGGCCATCCCCTTCGCGGAACTGCCCGGACATTCCCAGTCCATGCAGATGCTCATTGATATGTCGGGCGTATCGGCGGGGGATCTTGTCCTGGACGTCGCCTGCGGCCCCGGACTGGTGGCTTGTGAGTTCGCCCCTTTCGCACTCCACGTGACGGGCCTCGACCTCACGCCGAGGATGATCGAACAAGCCATGGAACGGCAGCGAGGCAGAGGTTTGACCAATCTTTCCTGGCAGGTCGGGGATGTCCTCCCGCTCCCCTTCCCGGATGCCTCCTTCTCGATCGTGCTGACACGTTATTCCTTCCATCATTTCCTCGACCCGCGGGCGGTCCTGGATGAAATGCTCCGGGTGTGCAGGCCCGGCGGGAAGGTCATGGTCATCGACGTCGTCCAGCCTCCGGAAAAGGCGGCGGCCTATGACCGGTTGGAAAAGCTACGGGATCCTTCCCATGTCCATGCATTGACCATTCCGGAGATGGCCGAGCTGATCTCGGCTTCCGGCCTAGCAGGCGTCAAGACGGCGCGGTACAAGGTCGAGGGCGAACTGGAACAGCAGTTGAAGGCCTCGTTTCCGAACCCGGGGGACGACGAGATCATCCGCGGGCTGTTCAGGGCGGATCTTGGGTCCGATCAGTTGGGCATCCACGTGCATCGGGAGGGGGACGAGATCCGGTTCGCCATCCCGATCCTGGTGGTGGTCGGCGAGAAGTCCGTCTGACACTAACCTTCAACCCGGGACCGCTCACCCCTTCTCCAGCGCCTCCAGCTGGGCCCGGTGGTCGTTGCGCAGCCGCTCCAGGAGGCCCAGCAGGACGTCCCGCTCTTCCGCTGTGATGGAACGGTCCACCTGCTGGCAGAGGGCATCGTGCCGCCCGTGCATCTTCGCCTCGAGGGCGAGCCCCTTGGGGGTGATCTGCACTCGGCTGCCGCGGCGGTCGGCGGGGTTCTCGCAGCGCTTGACCAGGCCGGCGGTCTCCAGGCGGTTCACCAGGCGGGGCACGTCCGCGAAGCGGTAGATCATCCGGCAGCGGATGTCCTTCACCAGGTAGCCGTCCCTGGGGCCCCCCTTGAGGATGCGGAGCACGTTGTACTGCTGGTCCGATAGGCCCTCGGGACCGTAGAGGCACTCGTCGAAGAGCCGGGCCACGTATTCCCGGGTGAGGAGCAGGGCCAGGGCCACCTCGTGTCCCGGCTCGAGAGGCCTGGTGATCTGGAGTTCCTCGCGGATGTGCATGGCAGGCTCCTGCCTCACCAGAGTGCCAGAAATTTCACAAAAAAAGGTGTTGCAACTCGCGAAATTCGGCCTAGACTGAAATGCATGGTGAAACACCTATTTCATGGAGGACTCATGCGCCACCCCATCCGCACCGCCCTGGCTGTGCTCGCCCTGGCGGCCCTGCCGGCCCTGGCCCAGGACACCTACAGGATCGATCCGGTCCACAGCGAGGTCAGCTTCAAGGTCCGCCACCTGCTGGCCAAGGTCAGCGGCCGGTTCACCAAGTTTTCCGGGGACATCAAGATCGACACCAAGGACATCAGCAAGTCCTCGGTCATGGTCAGCATCGATGCCGCCAGCGTGAACACCGACGTGGAGGCCCGGGACAACCACCTCCGCAGCGACGCCTTCTTCGATGTGGCCAAGTACCCCGCCATCACCTTCAAGAGCACCTCGGTGAAGGAAGTGGCCAAGGGCAAGCTGGAGGTGACGGGCGACTTCACCCTCCGTGGCGTCACCAAGCGCATCACCTTCCCCATCACCAATGCGGGCACCCAGGCCGGCCCCAAGCCAGGCACCGTGGTGGCCGGGTTCATCGATGGGGCCCTGACCATCGACCGGCAGGACTACGGCGTCTCCTACGGCAAGGGCATGGTGGGCGACGAGGTGGCCATCAGCCTGAACATTGAGGCGGGCAAGGTTTCCAACTAAGGGGGTTGTGATGAGCGACGGATACCCGAAAGTCGCGGCCAAGGTTCCGGCGGTGCTGGACCTGGAGCCCGGAACCTACTGGTGGTGCTCCTGCGGCCTGAGTGCCAAGCAGCCCTTCTGCGACGGCTCCCACAAGGTCTGCGAGCTCCGCCCCCTGAAGGTGGAGGTGACCGAGGCCGGCAAGAAGGCCCTCTGCCAGTGCAAGCACACCAAGTCGGCCCCGTTCTGTGACGGAAGCCACTGCAACCTCTGATCCGCCCGTTCGGATCGTGATGGAGGGCACTGGGGTTTACCCCGGTGCCCTCTCGCCGTTTCGGGCTAAACTGGCGCTTCATGCGAGTGCGCCCATGAACCATCCCCAGCCCCCCGAGACGTCCCTCGAACCCCTGGCCCCGGGCCAGCGGCTTCCGGAATCCGACCGAAAGGAGTTCGGCCCGGAGGCCCTCGCCGAGATCCAGGCGATCATGGCGAAGTACCCGGACAAGCTGGCGGCCACCCTGCCGGCCCTGCACATCGCCCAGCGCGAGTTCGGCTTCATCAGCCTTGCGGCCATGAAGGCCGTGGCCAGGGCCATCGGCATCCCCGAGGGGCACGTCTTCGGCGTGGCCACCTTCTACACCATGTACCAGAAGGCCCCGGTCGGTAAGTACCACTTCTCGGTCTGCACCAACATCAGCTGCGCCCTGCGCGGCGCGGCCCAACTCCTGGAGAAGGTCTGCGAGAAGACCGGCGTGAAGCCTGGGGCCGGCCCCAGCCCCGACGGCATGTGGAGCGTGGAGGAGGTGGAGTGCCTGGCGGGCTGCGGCGTGGCCCCCTGCGTCCAGGTGAACCACGACGTCTACGACGAGCTGGTGGACGAGCAGAAGCTGATCGAAGTGATGGAAGCCTGCAAACGGGGCGAGTACCGCCCGTGGGCCCAGTGAGCGGAGACGAGACATGGTAGCCATCCGCACCAAGCCTGACCACCACACCTACACCTTCCCGGGCTTCGGTTCGGAGAAATTCCCGAACCTCATGCTCCGGGGCGCCGGCGACCTGGACAACTGGCACCTCAAGGTCTACGAGCAGAAGCACGAGGGCTACGTGGCCATGAAGGCGGCCCTGAAGATGGAGCCCGTGGCGGTCACCGAAGAGGTCAAGGCTTCCGGCATCCGGGGCCGCGGCGGCGCGGGCTTCCCGGCGGGGCTCAAGTGGTCCTTCATGCCCAAGGACACCGCGGACCGCAAGTTCACCCGCTACCTGGTCTGCAACGGCGACGAGGGCGAGCCCGGCACCTTCAAGGACCGCGTCATCCTCGAATACAATCCCCACCAGCTCATCGAAGGGATGATCATCGGCGGCTGGGCCATGCAGTGCGTCACGGGCTACGTCTACATCCGCGGCGAGTTCCTCTGGCTCATCGAGAAACTGGAGGTGGCCATCCAGCAGGCCCGCGATGCGGGGTATCTCGGCAAGAACATCCTGGGCACCGGCTGGGACTTCGACATCCTCGTGCACCGCGGGGCGGGGGCGTACATCTGCGGCGAGGAGACCGCGCTGCTGAACTCCCTGGAGGGCCGCCGCGGCGAGCCCCGCGTGAAGCCGCCCTTCCCGGCGGTCAAGGGCGCCTTCGGGCAGCCCACCACCATCAACAATGTGGAGACCCTGGCGGCGGTGCCGCCCATCCTCCGCATGGGCGGCGCCGAGTACGCCAAGATCGGCTCGCCGAAGAACAGCGGGACCCGCATCTTCGGGGTGAGCGGCCACGTGAAGCGTCCGGGCATCTACGAGCTGCCCATGGGCACCCCCATGAACTTCCTGGTGGAGGAGCTCTGCGGGGGGTCCAGCACCGGCCGCAAGATCAAGGCCATCATTCCCGGCGGCGCCAGCTGCCCCATGCTGGACGAGAAGGACTTCGACGTTCCCATGGACTTTGACAACCTGAAGGCCCGGGGCTCCATGGGGGGGTCCGGCGGCCTCATCGTCATGGACGAGAGTGTGTGCATGGTGCAGGCCACGCTGCGCCTCATCCGCTTCTACGCCCACGAGAGCTGCGGCCAGTGCACGCCCTGCCGCGAAGGCTGCAACTGGCTGGAGATGATCCTCCATCGCATCGAGCACGGCCAGGGCCGCATGGAGGACCTGGACCTCATAGCCAGCCTCACGCCGCGCATCGGCATGCGGACGCTCTGCCCCCTGGGCGATGCCGCCTGCGGACCCATGGACTCGGCGCTGCAGAAATTCCGCCACGAGTTCGAGCATCACATCACCCACAGGACCTGCTACGCCACCGGCTCCCGGCTGCTGTCCACGGTGGGAGCGCATTAGTTCCTTACCGTTCTCACTAAAAAACGGGCGCCCCAGGCGCCCGTTTTTGGTCGGGGAAAGAAGCTAGTGCAGGAGTGCAGCCCGGGTGGCGTCGGGCTTGAAGACCTCCTTCCCGGGCCAGCCGCAGACCACGAGGCGGAGGCAGGCCTGGGCGATGGTCTCCACACTCTGGCGATCATTGCTGAACACGGCGTCGTACCAGTGAGGGGAGGTGATGTCCTCGTGCAGGCAGTCGCTGATGAACTTCTCCCGCAGCTTGGACTGGGTCCGGACCAGTTCCTCGGCCTCAGCCTGCGGCATCTCCAGGCGGCGGGCCAGGGTCGAGGCCCGGAACTCGAAGCTGCCGATCAGGCGGAAATGGAAGCAGTTCTTGAGGCCGTGGCAGGTGATGGCCCCGCCCCGGCCGACGATGATCCCGCAGCCGGCCGCTGCGATGGGGACGATGTGCTTCACGAGCTTGGCGTAGGCGTCATCGTGGGTGAGGTAGCCGAAGTGGGTGCGGAGCACGTCCTGGGCATGGCTTTCGTCCCCCAGCCGGTGCAGGAGTTCCCGGGAGAGCTGTTCATCCGAGGCCACCTTGTCCACGAGGGCCTTGTCGAAGACGGTCCAGGGTTTCCCCGAGGCGTCTTCCAGGAGTTCCTTGAGGCGCTGGGCCAGGGGGTAGCCCTCGCAGCCGTACTGCCTGGAGATCGTGACCGAGGGATAGGCCGGCGACTTCTGCGGGCGGGCAAGGCGCTCCCGGGCCTGGAGCCAGGCTCGTTCCCGCAGCTCGATGCTGGGGATCAGGGAATCAAAGGTCTTGGACATAGAGCCTCCGATTTCTGTGCAGCCAGACTTGGAGGGCCGATGCCAGGAAGATAGGGCATTCAGCGCCCACGGCAAGGCCCTGGTGCCGCTTGATGACAATTAAGTCCTTAATGTTTTGCGGGGGCCAGGCCTGGGGGCTGTGACCACTCCGGAACGCGACCCTAGGGCGCTGCGGAGACCCGGTGGGCCCCCCGGGCCAGGGAGGCCCAGGCCCCCAGGAGGGCCAGTCCCGCCCCCGTCAGCATGGCCGCGCTGTAGCCCCGCGCGTAGGCGGCGGCGGCCTGGGGCGAGGCGCCGACATGGAGCAGCTGCTTCCAGCCTCCGGTCCCCAGGTGGCTGGCGGCAATCCCGCCTAGGATCGCCACACTCAGGGCCTGCCCGGTCACGCGCATGGTGCCCAGGAAGGCGCTCGCCACCCCGAGCTGGGAGCGCGCCACGCTGCCCATGATGGCGCTGGTGTTGGGCGCGCTGAAGGCGGCCATGCCGACGCCCACGATGGCCAGGGCGGCCACGACGGACAGCAGGGAGCCGCTTCGGCCCTGGAGGGCGAGCAGGACCATCCCCAGGGCCACCAGCCCCATGCCGGCGGTGCTGAGGAGGCGGGAACCCACCCGGTCGCTGAGGCGGCCGGACAGGGGGCTGAGGCAGGCCTGCATGAGGGGCTGGCCCAGCATGATCCAGCCCGTGGCCTTCGCGGACCAGCCCTGGACGAGCTCGAGCTGGGCCGCCGTGAGGATGGCGATGGCATAGAGCGCCATGTAGTTGAGCAGGGCCGCCAGGTTCGCCGCCGCGAAGAGCCGGTTCCGGCGCAGGAGGCCCAAGTCCACCAGCGGGACGGCCGCCCGCTCTTCCCGGGCATAGAACCCCCCGAGGGCCAGCAGCGAAAGGCCCAGGAGCGCCCAGACACGGAACGAGGCCCAGCCCCATTCGGAGGCGAAGGTGAGGGGCACCAGCAGGCCCACGAGAGAGAGGGCCAGCAGGGCGGCGCCGGACAGGTCCAGGGGCCCTGCGCGCCGGGCCCCGGCGGTGGGCGGCTGGGACTCCGAGCCGTGGCGGGGCAGGATGCGCCAGCCCCAGAGGAAGACCCCAAGGCCGATGGGCAGGTTCACGAGGAAGATCCAGGGCCAGCCGAAGTGGTCCACCAGGACCCCCCCCAGGGGCGGGCCCACGCTGAGGCCCAGGTAGACGGCCATGACGTTGATGCCCAGGGCGCGGCCCCGCTCCTGGGCCGGGAAGACCGAGGTGACGATGGCGGCCGAGGTGGCGTTCAGCAGGGCCCCTCCCACACCCTGGAGAATCCGGCTGAGGATCAGCGAAGGTGCGTTCCAGCTCAGGGCCGCCGCCAGGGAGGCCACCGTGAAGATGGCGATCCCCGCCAGGTAGAAGCGGACCCGCCCGCGCTGGTCCGCGAGCCGCCCCAGGGGGATGAGGAGGACGGCGATGCTCAGCAGGTAGGCCGCCTGCACCCACAGGGAGGCGGCGAGGCTGAGGTTCAGCAGGGGGCCCATCCTCGGCAGCGCCACCGCCACGATGGAGGCGTCCAGGGGGGTCATGAAGGCCCCCACGCTGGTCAGGGCCAGCAGGACCCACCGGTGGTCATGGCCGGCTTCCTGGACTGTGGGTGCACCCATGGCTTCCTCGCGCGCCGAAGGGGACGGCACGCCTTGATCTTCACCCAGCGGGAGGTGGGTTGCCAGCCGTCAGCGACCGAAACTGAGGGCGTAGGTCAGCGGCTTCGGAAGCTTGGGGCTCCGGATGGTGGCGCTCAGGGTGAGGGACCTGCCGTCGGGGCTGAGCTTGAAGACGTTGGTGCGCTCGCCTTCGTCGTTCTTGAAGGTCTGGACGAGCTGATCCTTCGAAACCTGGGCGGCCACCATGAACTTGTCGCCATCCTCGCGGGTCCAGGGGGCGGGCTTGCCGTCGGGGGGCATGTGGATGGGTACGCGCTCGTCGAACTTCACGAGCACCTCCCGGTCGGAGATGGCGATCATCACCTTGCTGTAGGCGGGATTCAGGTTCGTGAGCTTGTGCCGGGCGATGGGCCGCTTGATGAAGTTCATGTCCGCCAGGGTGCGGTCGATGGCCGCGGCGATGTCATCGGCCCTGACCTGGGTCCAGGTGCCGGAAAGGGAGGGCTCCTGCGCCGCCAGCGACAGGACCGCCAGTACCGGGACAAGGGACAGCCGGGCTGCGCGCATGGTGCCTCCGTTTGGGATGGTGGTCCCACCATAGCACTCCACGCGCAGAAATGACTCGATCGGGGGGTAGTCGGGAGGCCGTGTGAATGAGAGACGCCCCGTCCAGGGGTGGCTTCATGAAGCCGGAATACGATCAGCCGATGGTGGCGACCATCACGGCCTTGATGGTGTGCATGCGGTTCTCGGCCTCGTCGAAGACCACGCTGTGGCGGCTGCGGAAGACCTCGTCGGTGACCTCGCGGATGTCGTAGCCGAGGGCCATCTGCTCCTTGGCCAGCTTGGTCTCGAAGTCGTGGAAGGCGGGCAGGCAGTGGAGGAATTTCACGTCCATGTTGCCGGTCTTCCGCAGCATGTCCTGGGTGACCTTGTAGGGGGTCAGCAGCTTCACGCGGGCGGGGATCTGGGCCTCCTCGCCCATGCTGGCCCAGACATCGGTGTAGATGACATCGGCGCCTTTCACGGCCGCGTCTACGTCATCAGTGACCTCGATGGTGGCGCGGGTCTGCTTGGCGGCCTCCCGGGCGGCCTCCAGCACCTTGGGATCCGGCGCCAATTCTCTCGGCCCCAGGGCCACCATGTGCATGCCGGTCTTGGCGGCGCCGTACATGAGGGCGTAGCTCATGTTGTTGCGGATGTCACCGCAGAAGACCAGCTTCACCTTGTGCAGGGGCTTGGCCACGTGCTCCTCGATGGTGAGGAAGTCCGCGAGGATCTGGGTCGGGTGATCGGTGTCGGTGAGGCCGTTCCACACAGGCACGCCGCTGTGCCTGGCCAGGGCCTCGACGACCTCCTGCTGGTAGCCGCGGTATTCGATGCCGTCGTAGAAGCGGCCCAGGACCCTGGCACTGTCCTCGATGGACTCCTTCTTCCCCACCTGGGAGCTGGCGGAATCCAGGAAGGTGACGTGGGCGCCCTCCTCCAGGGCACCGACCTCGAAGGCGCAGCGGGTGCGGGTGCTGGTCTTCTCGAAAAGCAGCACGATGTTCTTGCCCTTCAAGAGGTCGCCGGACACCCCCATGCGCTTCTTCGCCTTCAGGTCCCGGGACAGGTCCAGGAGGTAGCGCACCTCCTCCGGCGAGAAGTCCATGAGGGTGAGGAAACTGCGACCCTTCAGATTGACGGCCATGGGGCCCTCCCGCATATATGCTGTGCATAGAGTAGCGCTGGGGCCGTGAACCTGGGATTTGAAACCTCCATGGCCCCTGGGGAGTTGACAGGATGTTAAATCCCCAATCCCGCTTCGGGCCGGGCCGCCTGGGCATTTTTTGATGGGTCGGAAGCCGGGGTGGGCGCCCGCTGGACCGGCTGAGGGTCCGTGGATCTTCAAGACTTGCGCGCCAGGGGTCGATGACGCACCCGAGGGTTGCCAGGGCCCAACACCAGACAGGGGTCCAAGGGGTAACTCTTGGTGGGAAGTCTCGACAGGGAATCCCACCGCTCCTCTTGTGGCAGGAGGTTCTGAAATGGTGCTCGCCGAGGTCGAGAAGGCGCGGGTTCACGGCCACACGCTGGCCTTCCGCCGGGAGGGCCAGGGGGAACCGGTGCTGCTGGTGCATGGCATCACCACCCACTCCTTCATCTGGGAGGACCTCATGGCCGGGCTCGCCAAGGACCACGAGGTCGTGGCCGTGGACCTGCTGGGCTGCGGGGCATCGGACATGCCCCTGGATGTCAGCTATGGCATCGCCAGCCAGGTGGAGTACCTGGAGGCGCTCACCCGGGAACTGGGCTGGGGGCCCTTCAGCTTCGTCGGCCACGACATCGGGGGCGGAATCGCACAGCGCTTCGCCGTGGAGCACCCTGATCGGCTGACCCATGCGGCCGTCGTCAATGGCGTGGCCTACGATTTCTGGCCGGTCCAGCCCATCATCGCCATGCGGACGCCCATCATCCGGCAATTGGCCATGGCCACCCTGGACCTGGGGGCCTTCGACATGATCGTCAAACGAGGGGTCTTCCACAAGGAGCGCGTCACGCCGGAACTGATGGCCCATTTCTGGCAGCCCATGGAGACCCGGCTGGGGCGCAAGGCCTTCCTGCACTTTGCCGAATCCCTGGACAACCGGGACCTGACCTCCATCAGCGAAGACCTCAGGCGGACCGAGGTGCCCTTCCTGATCATCCGCGGCCGGGACGATGTCTACCTCAGCGCCGAGATCTCCGAGAAGCTGCACCGGGAGATTCCCGGAAGCCGGCTCGTGGAGATTCCCGAGGCGGGCCACTTCATCCAGGTCGACCAGCCGGAGCGGCTGGTCGAGGAGCTGCGCGCCTTCCTGGGAGCCTGATCCATGACGCCCGACGACAACAGCCTGGAGGACCTGCGCGGTCGTCTGCGGGTGCTCGAGAAGGAGAACGAGCTCCTCGCGGACCGTGCCGAGGAGATCTCCCTGCTGGGGCTGGTGGCCGAAAAGACCGGGGCGGAAGGGAACCCCCTGGAGTTCCTGGCCTCGGTGCTCGAACAGGTCTGCATCCTCAAGGCGATTCCCTACGGGGTCTGCCTGGATCCCGCCGGCCTGGACCTGAGGGCGGTGGCGGCCTACCACCTGCGCCGGGCAGGGGGGGCTGAGGTGGACCAGTTCCGGCTCCACCAGGGCGCGGAGTGGCCACCCCGGCGTTCGGTGGCGATGGATTTCGAGGCCTGTGGTCGGATCTTCGACCGCTTCGCCCTTGCGGGACCCGCCCTCGCGCCTTCGGCCGTGGCCCTGGTGCCCCTCGGATGCTCCTCGCAGCCGGGCCGGTGCCTGTTGTTCGCCGATGACCAGCGGTCCCCTGAGGAGCTTTCCCTGGTGTTGCCGCTGCTGGGCCGGGTGGCGGACCTGACCCAGGCGCGGCTGGACAACCTGGCGCTCATCGCCACGCTGAAACGCCTCAACCTGCACCTGGATCTCGATGTGACCGAGCGGACCGAGGAATTGAGGCGCAGTGAGGAGCGGTTCCGGACCCTCTTCGACCATGTGCCCGATGGCGTGCTCCTGGTGAATGCCGACGATGCGGGCAGCTTCGGACGCATCCAGGACGCCAACGAGGCCGCGGCAAGGATGCATGGGTACAGCCTGGAGGCCCTGAAGGCCCTCGATATCGAGGCGCTCAATGCGCCGGGGGAGGGGCCGCGGCTGGAGTCCTTCGAGGCCCGGGTGTGGCGGTTGAAGGCGGGAGAGTCGGTCCGGGAGGAGCTCACGCACCTGAAGCGGGACGGCACCACCTTTCCGGTGGAGGCCATCGGGACCCTGGTCCGCCTCCATGGGCGCCAGTATGTCCTGGGGTTCCTCCGGGACATCACCGAGCGGAAGCTCTCCGAGCAGGCCCTTCTCAGGACCCAGCGGACCGAGAGCCTGGGCGTCCTGGCCGGGGGCATCGCCCATGACTTCAACAACCTGCTCACGGCCGTCATGGGCCAGACCAGCCTCGCCCTGGACTTGATGGGCACCGAGGCGGCAGGGCGGGAGAACCTGGGCAGGGCCCTGGGTGCGGCCGAGAAGGCCGCCGCCCTCACCCGGCAGATGCTGGCCTATTCCGGCCGAGGGAAGTTCACCATCCAGCCTGTCTCCATCAACGGGGCCATCCGGGAGAACCTCGGCTTCCTCGAGGCGGCCATCCCCAAGCAGGTGCGCCTTGAACTGGACCTGGATCAGGAGCTGCCGATGGTCACCGGGGACCCAAGCCAGGTCCAGCAGGTGCTCATGAACCTGGTGATCAATGGGGTGGAGTCCATCGGCGACGCCCCTGGCCGCATCTCCATTCGCACCCGGTTTGTGCATCTCGACACGGTGGATGCAAGCCGGTGGCCGCTTTGCGGGAACAGCCTGGCGCCCGGGGACTACGTGTGGATCGAGGTGGCGGACACCGGCTGCGGCATGACCAGGGAGGTTCTGTCCCGGGTCTTCGATCCCTTCTTCAGCACCAAGGCCAAGGGCCATGGCCTGGGCCTCTCCGCCGTGCAGGGCATCATCCGGGCCCACCGGGGCGGGCTGGGCGTGGACAGCGTGCTGCATCAGGGGACCACCTTCCGCATCCTGCTGCCCGCCGGGGCTCCGGATCCCCCCCTTCCGGAATCCGCGACCGCGGCTGGCCGGGGTTCCGGGGCCCGCGCGGTGCTGGTGATCGATGACGAGGACTACCTGCTCGAGGTGGTGCGTGACGCCCTGGAGGCCCATGGCCACACCGCTTTCCTGGCCCCGAGCGGGGAGGAGGGGATCGCGCTGCTCCGCCGCCACGGGCCCCAGATCGACCTGGTCCTGCTGGACCTGAGCATGCCTGGCCTCGGCGGTGTGGAGACCTTCCGGCTGCTGCGGGAAGTTGATCCAAAGGTCCCCTTGATCCTCAGCTCAGGGTTCGCTCAGGAGGAGGTCCTGACCCAGGTCAAGGGCATGGACCTGGCAGGCTTCCTGCAAAAACCCTACCTGGCAAAGGACCTGATCCGGACAGTGGAATCCGCTCCCGTGCGGAGCGGCAGCTGAGGGATGCGCAGGGAGGGGCCGCGTTTTCCCTGTGCCGCAGCCCGGGGGTTGGCCGTATAGTCAGAGACGAGAATCCGATCCAACCCCCGGGATTCAAGGAACAGGAGGCAGTGATGCGGCCACTGAAGCAGCTGATCGACGCGAAACGGCCCCTGGTATCCGTGGGTCCGGACGACACGGTGTTCAAGGCGCTGACCCAGCTCGCGGAGTGCAACATCGGCGCCCTGCCGGTCATGGACAAGGGTCGGCTGGTGGGGATCTTTTCGGAGCGGGACTACGCCCGCAAGATCATCCTCATGGGCAAGGCCTCCAAGGACACGCTGGTTCGGGAGATCATGAGCGACAAGGTCAGCTGCGTGACCCTCGACGAGACGGTCGAGGAGTGCATGGCCCTCATGACCGAGAAGCACGTCCGCCACCTCCCCGTGCTCGGGGCCAGCAACGAGCTGCTGGGCATCCTCTCCATCGGCGACCTGGTGAAGGAAGTCATCTCGGAGCAGAAGTTCACCATCGAGCAGCTGGTGCACTACATCCAGAACTGAACCGGCGCCGAGGGAGTCTCCAGCGCGGACTCCGGCGGAGTCCGGGCCCCATGGCACTCAGCGGCCGGGGGCCTGCGGGACCTCGAAGAAGCGGCAGATGCGCTCCTGCTGCCGCATGGCGTCGGCATGGCCCAGGGCGATGAGCTCGCGGGTATAGCCGGACTCGAACAGGAGGTAGCTGAGCACGGCGGAGCCCGTCCTCTGGTTGATGCCGATCCGGTGGAAGAAGAACCGCAGCAGGGGCGGGAGGGATCGAGCGTGTTTGCTCGATAGGCCCGCGAGGTCCTGGCTGGGGGAGATCACGAGGGCGTCGATGTGCTTGAGACCCAGGCCCAGGGTGGAGCGCATCCCGGCCGGGATGGTGTCCAGGGTGTGGTTGATCCGCTGGAGCACCTCCATGTCGCTGTTGAGGCTGTCGATGAAGACGCTGTCCAGCACCTGGCCGGCGATCTCCGCGATGGTGGGATAGTCCGGGTCCTCGATGGCCTTCCGGTCCTCCCTCGTGGGGCCCGCGGCCCCGATGACCATCACCCGGTCGGCCCCGAGGTGGAGGGCGGGGCTGATGGGCGACAGGAATCGCACGGACCCGTCTCCGAAGTATTCCCGGTGGATCCTCACGGCCGGGAAGAGCAGGGGGATGGCGCTGGAGGCCATGAGGTGGTCCAGCCCGATCCGCGCCCGCGAGCCGGCGCGCTGGAACCGCTGCCAGGTCTCGATCTCCGGCTGGCCCTCGAAGAAGCTCACGGACTCGCCCGAGTCGTAGCCGGAGCAGGTGACGGAGAGTGCGGCCAGGTGACCCCGCTTCAGGGCCGCCTCGATCTGGTCGAAGCGGAGGAGGCGCGTGAGCAGGGCGCGCAGGGGACTGTTGTCCAGCAGCGCGTGGGGGGCCGAGGGCAGGCGGCGGGGCCGGAAGAGCGAGGCGATCCAGCGGAGGCTGTTGCGCACCAGGCCCCAGGTGTCCACCCGGTAGATCTGGCTGCTTCGGAAGTTCCCCCAGACGTGCTCCAGGCGGCGCACGCCCACCTTGAAACGGGAGGCATGGCAGGCCAGGGCCGCGGCGTTGATGGCCCCGGCGGAAGATCCGCAGAGGATGTCGAAGGGGCTGGTCCGCTGCTCCGGAAGCAGTTCGGCCAGCGCCTTCAGCACGCCGACCTGATAGGCGGCGCGGGCTCCCCCGCCCGTGAGTACCAAGGCTGTCCGACCGGTTTCCAGACTCATTTCCTCCAGGGTGCCCTCGAAACCCCGTGCCGGGCCAGGGGGAATGTCGTGAACACCGGAGTTGGGCTAGGGTTTGGGCCCGGCGGCTTCCTTCCAGGCGGCGAGGAGCTTCGCCTCCTGGTCAGGGCCGGGGCCCGCGAGCTTGGTGCGCCCCTTCTCGGCCTTCTCCTGGGTCTTGAACCAGGCGAGGGTGTCCCGCACCGTCTCCAGGGCCGGACGGAAGCGCAGGCCGGCCCTCACGGCGCGGTCATTGCGCCAGGTGTGGAAGCCCTTGGTCTCACCCGCATAAGGTGCCCAGATGGGGAACTCGAGGCCCTCCTGCTTGGCCAGGAAATCGGCGGGGATCCAGACGGGCCTGGCGCCGGGGCTTCCCGCCTTCTGGAAGGCTTCCACGAGGCTGCCCCAGGCCAGGCGCTTCTCCGGCCCGCAGGCGTTGAAGACCCCGGTGGTGCCCTCCTCCACCAGGTGCACCAGCCAGGCGGCGAGGTCGCGCACGTCGATGATCTGGACCGGATCGCTCGGCGCGCCGGGCACGGCGATCTCGCCGCCCCGGTCGAAGCGCACGGGCCAGTAGGTGAAGCGGCCCGAGGGATCATCGGGGCCCACGATGTAGCCCGGGCGGATGACCGCCGTGCGGCCGGGCATCGCCTTTTGCGCCGCCTGCTCGCAAAGGGCCTTCAGGCCGCCATAGTTGGCATAGTCCTTCCCCATGTCCTCCACGGCCGGATCCGCGAGGGCGGCCAGGGGGGCGTCCTCGGTGCCGTTCTCGGGATTGGGCTCCTTGTAGGCGCTGATGCTCGAGATGATCAGGTACTGCTTCACGCGGGGGGCCAGCAGTCCCGCCGAGGCGGCCACCGTCCGCGGGTAGTAGGCGCTGTTGTCGATGACCGCGTCCCAGCTGCCGGTTTCCAGGGCCCTGAGCCCCTCGCCCTTCGCCGGATCACGGTCGCCGTGCCGTTTCTCCACGCCGGGGAAGAGGTCCGGTCGGGTCTTCCCCCGGTTGAACATGGTCACCTGGTGACCCCGGGCCTGGGCGAACTCGATGGTGGCGGGGCCCAGGTAGCCCGTGCCGCCCAGGATGAGGATCTTCTTCGGGGTCACCTTCGCCGGGGAGGCGGACAGATCCAGCCCGGCACCCGCCAGGGCGGCGGTGGCGGCGGACCACTGGAGGAATTCGCGGCGGGAGACGGTCATGGGAACTCCAACGGTGGGCAGGGCCTAGATGCATCGTGAATCGATATATACTCCTTCCAGCCCGGCGCACAACCGTCTTTCCGGATCACCCATGAAGCCCGCCCACCTGCTCCGCCGCCTGGTCCTGCTGGAGGAGGGGGAGGCGCCGGCCCTGCTCTGGTCCACGGCCTACTTCTTCCTGCTGCTCTTCGGCTACTACCTGCTGCGCCCCGTGCGCGAGGCCATCGGCATCGTCCGGGGCGCGGACAAGCTGCCCTGGCTGATGACGGGCACCCTGCTCGCCATGGCGCTGGTGAATCCGGCCTTCGCGGCCCTGGTGTCGAGGCTGCCGCGGCGGCGGTTCATCCCCTGGACCTACCGCTTCTTCGCGCTGAACATGCTGGGGTTCTTCCTGGCCTTCCGCGCCCTCCCCGGGCATGGCGGCGCGGCCCTGGGCTACGCCTTCTACATCTGGCTCAGCGTCTTCAACCTCTTCGTGGTGTCGGTGTTCTGGGGCCTCATGTCGGATGTATGGTCCGAGTCCCAGGGGAAGCGGCTCTTCGGCTTCATCGCCACCGGTGGGACCCTGGGTGCCATGGCGGGCGCGGCGCTCACGGGCGTCCTTTCCAAGGGCTTCCTGCTGGGCGGACAGCGGCTGCGGGTGGAGCCGCTGTCCCTCCTGCTGCTGTCGATGCTTACGCTGGAACTGGCGGTGCAGTGCGTGAAGCGCCTGGCGGCCATTTTCCGCCTGGGCAACGCGGCCCACGGGCCTCGCGAACCGGGCCCGGGGCCCCTCGCGGGCCTGCGCCTTCTCGGGACCTCGCGCTACCTGCAGCTCATCGGCGTCTACATGCTGCTCTTCACCCTCACCGGTACCTTCCTCTACCTGCAGCAGGGCGCCATCGTCGAGCGGGCCTTCAGCGGCACCGCCGCCCGCACCGCGGCCTTCGCCCGCATCGACTTCTGGGTGAACGGGCTGAGCCTGGTCACACAGGTGCTCCTCACGGGCCGCATCCTGACGGGGCTGGGCATCCCGGGGGTGCTGGCCCTGCTCCCCCTGCTGAGCCTGGCGGGCTTCGGTGCGCTGTGGGTCTGGCCCACCTTCGGCGTGATGGCGCTGGTCCAGGTGCTGCGGCGGGGCCTGCACTACGCCGTGGACCGGCCGGCCCGGGAGCTCCTCTACATCCCGCTGGGGGCCGAGGAGCGCTACAAATCGAAGCCCTTCATCGACACCTTCGTCTACCGCGGGGGCGATCTGCTGGGCGCCTGGGTGCCCTCGCTCCTGGCCATGATCGCCCTCCCCCTGGCCCTCGCCGCCCTGGGCTGTTCGGGCCTGTGGCTGGGCAGTGCCTGGGTCCTGGGGCGCCGGGTGAAGGGCTTGGCGGCGCACGATCCGGGTTGACTTTTCCTGCAATTCCAGGAAGATGGCCTACATGTTGGTTTCCATGAAGGCCCCGTCTTTCCCGTTCGCCCCCAAGGGCGATGGGGAGATCTTCCACGCCTTTATTACCATCGGGATGAATACCACGCACACCGCCGTGCGGGGCACCTGACCTGAACCTCGACCTTCAGATCCAGCCCCGCGAACCCCACGCGGGGCTTTTTGTTTTCCCGGAGTGCCCATGTCCCTGAAGCCCATCCGCGTCATGAAATTCGGCGGCACCAGCCTGGCCGGCGCGGCGCGCTTCCGCACCGTGGCGGACCTGGTGGGGGCCGCCTGCGCCACCCATCGGGTCTGCGTGGTGGCCTCGGCCATGGCGGGCGTCACCAACCTCCTGCTGCACGGGGGCCGGGTGCCCAACCATGAGGAGGCGGACCGGATGCTCAGCAGCTTCCGGGACTGCCATGCGGAGGTGGTGGCCGATCTGGCCGGGGACCTGGGTTCCGGAGCCGACACCCTGCGCGAGGAACTGGAGGCCCTGGGCGCCATCGGCCGCCGCCTGCTCCATGGCATGGCCCTGCTGGAGGAGGGACCCCCCTCGGTGCTGGCCCAGGTCTCCAGCCTGGGCGAGCGGGCCGCCTGTACGATTCTCATGGGCCTGCTGAGGGCCCGGGGGCTGGCGCCGCGCTACCTGGATCCCGTGGTGTACATCCGGGTGGAGGGCGACCCGCTCCAGGCCCGTCCCCGCATGCCCGAGATCGAGGCCGGCTTCGCCGCCCTGCAGGCCGAGGCGGGGGGCCTTTGGGTGCTGCCGGGCTTCTTCGGCGGCGACGGCCAGGGCCGCATCCTGTCCCTGGGCCGGGGCGGCTCCGACCACAGCGCAGCCCTGGCGGCCGCGGCCTTCGGCGCGGACCTGCTGGAGATATGGACCGACGTGGCGGGCCTCTACAGCGCCGATCCCGGCCTGGTGCCCGAGGCCTTCCCGCTGCCGGAGGCGAGCTTCGAGGAGGCCATGGAACTGTCCTTCTTCGGCGCCAAAGTGCTGCACCCGAAGACCATCCCCCCGGTCCGGGAGCGGGGCATTCCCGTGCGCGTATGCAGCAGCTTCGATCCCGCCCACCCTGGGACCCTGATCCGCGAGGAGGTGCCGCCCCCGCCCAGCGGCGTGCGGGGCCTCTCCTTCCTGCGGGACCTGTCCGTGGTGAACCTCACGGGGCCCGGCATGCCCGGCGTGCCGGGCATCGCCGGCCGGGTGTTCGGCGCCCTGGCCCGGAAGGGGATCTCCGTGGTGCTCATCACCCAGAGTTCCTCGGAGCTCTCCATCTGCTTCGCCGTGCGCCGGGCCGACGGCCCCGGCGCCGTGGCCGCCATCCAGGAAGCCTTCCCGGCGGAGCTGTCTGCGGGCTTCATGGACCCCGTCGATCTCCGGACGGGCCTGGCGGTGCTCAGCATCGTGGGAGACGGCATGCGCACCCGCGCCGGCATCGCGGGCACCTTCTTCGATGCCCTGGCCGAGGTGGGCTGCAACGTGGTGGCCATCGCCCAGGGTGCCAGCGAGCGCATCATCTCCGCGGTGGTGGGCGAGGCCGACGGCGCCCGGGCCATGGCCCACATCCACCGGCGCTTCTTCCGCACCCAGGTGGTGGTGGACATCCACCTGCTGGGCGCCGGCAACGTGGGCGGCAGCCTGCTGGGCCAGATCCAGCGGCAGCACGACCAGCTGCTGGCCCAGGGCCTCGACCTCCGGGTGACGACCGTGGCCACCAGCCGCCGCATGCGGATGGATCTCAAGGGGCTGGATCTCGGCGGCTGGCGGGAGCAGCTGGCCGCCGGGGACCCCATGGACCTGGGGCGCCTCCTGGAGGCCGTGCGCACGGGACCGCCGGCCCTGTCGGTACTGGTGGACTGCACCACCAGCGAGGGCCTCGCCGCCCGCTATCCCGACATCTTCGACGCGGGCTTCCACGTGGTGGCCGCCAACAAGAAGGCCAACAGCAGCACCCAGGCCTTCCACCGGGAGCTGCGCCAGCGCTCCTCGCGCCGGGGGCTCCGCTTCCTCTACGAGGCCAACGTGGGCGCGGGCCTGCCCATCATCGACACCGTGAAGAACCTGGTGCTCACTGGGGACCGCGTGCTTCGGGCCGAGGGCATCCTGTCCGGCTCCATGTCCTACATCCTGGGCCTGCTGGGCGAGGGTGTGGCGCTCTCCGAGGCCGTGCGCCTCGCCAAGGAGAGCGGCTTCACGGAACCGGACCCCCGGGACGACCTCAGCGGCATGGACGTGGCGCGCAAGCTGCTCATCCTGGCCCGGGAACTGGGGCTGGAGCTGGAGCTCGAGGACGTGGTGGTGGAGGGCCTGCTGCCCGCGGACTTCGACGCCAGCGGGGACATCCCCTCCTTCATGGCCCGCATTCCCCAGCTGGACGCCTCCTTCCGCCAGCGCCTCGCCGCCCTGAAGGCCGAAGGGAAGACCCTCCGCTACGTCGGCTCCCTATCAGACAGTGGCTGTCGCGTGGGCCTGCTGCCCGTGGACGCCGACCACCCCTTCATTGCCATCAAGGGCGGCGAGAACGCCCTGGCCCTGCTCACGGAGCGCTACCAGCCCCACCCCATGGTCATCCGCGGCTACGGGGCCGGCGCCGAGGTCACGGCGGCCGGCGTGCTGGCGGACATCCTTCGCCTGGTGCCCCCCGGCGCCCGTCCCTCGCGGAGGATGTGATGGCGGGCCTCTCGGAACTTCAGACCTCGGGCCTGGTGGCCTACGCGCCCGCCAGCATCGGCAACGTGGCCGCGGGCTTCGATCTGCTGGGGGCCGCCCTCGCCCCCCTGGACGGCAGCCTCCTCGGGGACCTGGTCCATGTGGACCGGGCCGCCCAAGCCTCCTTCCGGCTGACCGGGCCCTTTGCGGACGCCCTGGCGGACGACAGCCGGCCCAACCTCGCCCTGCGGGCCCGGGACCTGTTCGTGGAGGCGGTCCGCGCCGGCGGGGAGGAGGTCGGTCCCTTCGCCATCACGCTGGAGAAGCGCCTGCCCGTGGCCAGCGGCCTGGGCTCCAGCGCCAGCTCCATCGTGGCCACCCTGGTGGCCCTCCAGGCCCTCTGCGGGGATCCCCTCAGCGGTTCGGACCTGCTGGGCCTGGCCGGGAGGGCCGAGGGCATCACCAGCGGCGGCATGCACCTGGACAACGTGGCCCCCTCCCTCCTGGGCGGTCTCCAGCTGATGGTGCCGGGCCGGGAGGGCCAGCCCGCCACGCGTCGCCTGCCCTGGCCCTCGGACCTGCTGATGGTGGTGGTGCATCCGGCCTTCCGCCTGTCCACGGCCAAGAGCCGCGGCGTGCTGCCCGAGCGCCTCGGCTGGTCCGAGACCGTGGACTTCGCGGGGAACCTCGCCGGTCTGGTGGAGGCCCTGCACAGCCAGGACCGGGGGCTGCTGTCGCGCTGCCTGCGGGATCCCCTGGTGGAGGTCCACCGGGCCCCCCTGGTGCCCGGCTTCCGCGCCGCCCAGGCGGCCGCCCTGGGCCTGGGCGCCCTGGGTTGTAGCCTATCGGGCTCGGGTCCCTCGGTGTTCGCGGTGGCCGAGGATGAAGGACGCGCAGGCGCCATCGCCGACGCCATCCGCGACGCCTTCCTGGAGGCGGGTCTCGAGAGCCGGGGCTGGGTCTGCGCCCTCGACCCCGAAGGCGCGCGGACCTTAACCCCTGGTCAATCCCATCCCGGCTACGAGGCCCACCCATGAAGCTCGCCAGCACCCGCACCCCCTCCCTTCAGGCCAGCTTCGTCGAGGCCGTACAGGCGGGCCTCGCCCCCGATGGCGGCCTCTACGTGCCCATGACGGTGCCCCGGTTTGCAGATGTTCCAGATCTGTTAAGGCTAGATTTTCCATCACGATCGGTGGAAATTCTCCACCGGCTGTTAGGCGATGAGCTCGCCCGGCCCGTGGTCGAGGAGCTGGCCCACTCGGCCTTCACCTTCCCCGCGCCCCTGGTGAAGGTCGACGCGCGGATCTCGGCGCTGGAGCTCTTCCACGGTCCCACGCTGGCCTTCAAGGACTTCGGCGCGCGGTTCCTGGCCAGGGTGCTCGCCCTGGGGGCCGGTGGCCAGCGGCGCACGGTGCTCACGGCCACCTCCGGCGACACCGGGGCCGCCGTGGCCAGCGCCTTCCACGGCCTGCCCGGCGTACAGGTGGTGGTGCTCTATCCGGCGGGCCGGGTGTCCCCCCTCCAGGAGCGCCAGTTCGCCACCTGCGGCGGCAACGTACTGGCGCTCGCCGTGGATGGGGTCTTCGACGACTGCCAGCGGCTGGTGAAGGGGGCCTTCGAGGATGCGGAGCTGGTCGCGCGCCTGGGCCTGACCACGGCCAACAGCATCAACATCGCGCGGCTGCTGGCCCAGGCGCTGTACTACTTCGAAGCCGCCGCCCAGGCCGATGGCGACAAGGCCCTCCTGCTGTCGGTGCCCAGCGGCAACTTCGGCAACCTCTACGCGGGCCTCATGGCCCAGGCCATGGGCGCTCCCGTCGCCGCCTTCGTGGCCGCCACCAATGCCAACCGGGTGGTGCCAGACTACCTGGACACGGGGGAGTACCGGCCCCGGCCCTCGGTGGCCACCCTGTCCAACGCCATGGACGTGGGCGCGCCCAGCAACTGGGAGCGCATCTTCGCGCGGTTCGGCGGCGACCACGATGCCATGGCCGCGACCCTGCGCTGGGGCAGCTGCACCGACGCGGAGACGGAGCGGATCGTGGTCGACCTGGACCGGGCGGGCTACCTCGCGGATCCCCACGGGGCCGTGGCCTACCGGGTGCTCCAGGCCAACCTCCGCGAGGGAGAGCAGGGCGTCTTCCTGGCCACCGCCCATCCCGCCAAGTTCCGGGAGGCCTTGGCACCCGCCCTGGGCCGGGAGATTCCCCTGCCCAAGTCGCTCAGCGACCTGCTGGAGCTCCCGCTGCTTTGCGAGCCCCTGGCGGCGGACCAGGCGGCGCTGAAACGAAGGCTGGCCTGAACCGCGCCGGACTCCTCAGGGCCCGTCCGCGATCAGCACGGCGGGCGTGAAGGGCAGGCCCTGGGCCTCGGCGGGGGTCCTCATGCCCCAGAGGGCGAGGCGGGTCGCATAGGGCGACCACAACTCGGGCCGGGCCTTCACGGCCTTGAGGGGCGGATGCAGCCAGAGGGCCTCGGGCAGGTCGGCCAGTTCCTCCGAGCTGAGGTCCATGGCCTCGCCCGTCTCCCACAGGAAGCCGCAGCGGGCGGTCTCGCAGGCGGCCCAGAGCTGCAGGACCTCGCTGTGTTCGAAGCTGCTGAAGAGCACCCGGTCCAGGGCCTCGGCGGCCTCCACGGCCGCCAGGGCCTGCTGCCAGCCGGGCTCCCCCTTCAGCTCCACATTGACGAGCCGGGCGGGCAGATCCAGGACGTCGGCCAGGCGGGGCAGGGGCTCGCCGTTCTTGAGGGGGGGCAGTTCGGCGGCCTTCATCTGGCGGAGCAGACCCGAGCCGTTGGCGGTGCGGGCAAGATCCTCGTCATGCAGCACCAGGCACACGCCGTCGCGGGTGGGCTGCACGTCCAGCTCGAAGCCGTCCATGCCCGCGGCCAGGGCCGCGCGGAAGGCCGACATGGAATTTTCCAGGTGCCCGGAGGACAGGCCCCGGTGGCCGAGGAGCAGGGGGGTGACGGCGGGCATGGCGGCTCCCAGTTCTAAGGCTTGATTCTGCCCGGATTCCGTCCGGCGGAGGGGGCGGCGAACAGAATTTGCCTTCCTGGCCGTTCGGGTCGATACAGAGGCACTGAGGCCCGGCTGCCATGGGGGGGAATCAACGATGCGGATCCTGCTCGCTGACGGAGATGCAGAACTCCTGCAGCGGATCCGGCGGGCCTTCTGGAAGAGCCACCGCACCTGGGAGGTCATCCTGGCCGAGACCGGTACCGAGGCGCTCGAGGTGCTGGGCCGGGACCAGGTGGACATCGTGATCGTGGCCATGCGGCTGCCGGATATGGGCGGGGTCGAGGTCATCCACCAGGTCCGGGAACTCCAGCCCGGAGCCGTGCGGATCGCCCTGGCGGATCCTGCCGAAGCCGAATGGGCGGAGAAGGTCGAAGGGGATCTCCACCGCCTCTTCATCAAGCCGCTGGAGCCGGAGTTCCTCATCGGGGTCGTGGAGAGCCTGGATATCGAGGATGACCCGACGACGGTGCGGGCTGTGCGCGCCTTCGTGGGGGGGCTGGGACGGATTCCCAGCCTGCCCAGCCTCTATTCAGAACTGGTGGCGCTGCTGCAGCGTGAGGACGCGGGCATGGGGGAGGTGGCCCGCCTCATCCGTCGGGACCTCGGCGTATCGAGCCAGGTGCTGAAGCTGGCCAACTCGGTCCACTGCGCCACGGATCGGCCCGTGGCGGAGATCGGCCAGGCCCTGGCCATGCTGGGGGTGGACACCCTGCGGTCCCTGGTGCTGTTCCGGGGCCTCATCTCCAGCTTCGAGTCCCCGCGGCCCCAGGGTCTCGATCTGGAGCAGCTGTGGCTCCATTCCTTCCAGGTGGCCACGGGCGTCCGCAAGCTGGTGGTGCTCGAGGGGGAGACCCAGCTGGCAGACCTCGCCTTTTCCGTGGGGCTCCTCCATGACATCGGGCTCGTGGTGCTGGCCACGGATCCGGCCCAGCGCTACCGGGCCATCCTCGAGCAGGCCCAGGCGAGCCGCACCCCGCTGGCGGTGCTCGAGCACGACACCTACGGCGTGGATCACGCCCAGGTCGGCGCCCACCTCCTCAGCCTCTGGGGTCTGCCGCCCGCCTTCTGCCGCCCCGTGCGCGAGCACCACGCCCCGCCCGCCGGAGGGGAGGGCTTCCCCCTCTCGGCCGCCCTGCATCTGGCGGACGCGCGGCATGGCGGGGGCCGCACTGCGGGGATCTTCGCGGATGGCCGCTGGGGCCTCCATCCGCACGTGCTGAACGATGCCGATCGCTTCGCCCGCTGGAAGGCCTGTCTGGCCGAGGATGCCCTCTCCGCCTGAGCCGGTGGGCCTCAGATGACCTTGCCGGGATTGAAGATGTTCTGCGGATCCAGGGCCTGCTTGATGGCCCGCAGGGCCCGGAGCTGGGCCGGATCGCCCAGGGCCAGGAAAGCCTCCCGCTTGGCGAGGCCGATGCCGTGCTCGCCGCTGAGGGCCCCGCCGAGGCTCAGGGCCAGCCGGAAGAGCGCCATGAGCTGCGCCTCCAGCTGGGCGGGCTCGGTCTCGCCCGCGGCCAGCAGGTTCACGTGGAGGTTGCCGTCGCCCAGGTGGCCGTAGGTGACGAGGGGGCACGCGAGGCGGTCCAGGCCCTCGAAGAATTCCCGGAGCCGGCTGCGGGGCACCACGATGTCCTCGCTCACCTTGTGCGGATGGCGCTCCTTCAGGAAGACGCTGGTCATGCGCCGGACGGCCCAGATGTTCTGCCGCTGGCGCTCGTCCGAAGCCACCTCCAGGTGCTCGGCCAGGGGGCCCAGCAGGTCGAGGAGGCCCTCGAGAAAGGCCTCCGAACCGCAGCCGCGCTCGTCGAATTCGAGGATGGCCAGGGCCTCGCCGGGCAGGCGCCGGGCCGCCTCGGGGCCGTGGGCGCGCAGCTCGGCGAGCACCGCGGGGTCGAAGAATTCGAAGGCGCTGGGCAGGTAGCCGGCGCCGCAGAGGTGGCCCGGCAGGTCCAGCAGGCTCTCCCAGCGTGTCACGGGCAGGAGCAGGGTCGTGAATTCGCGGGGTCGGGGCGTGAGGCGCAGGGTGGCGCCCAGGATGAAGCCGAAGATGCCCTCACTCCCGATGAGCAGCTGGCCCAGGGCCGGGCCGGCGTTGGCCTTCACGCTGCTGATGCCGAAGGTGTGGATCTCGCCATCCTCCAGGAGGGCGTCCACGGCCAGCGCCCAGTGGCGGGTCATGCCGTACTTGCAGGCGTTGGGGCCGCCCGCGTTGGTGGCCAGGGTCCCGCCCAGGGCACAGCTCTCCCAGGAGTTCGGGTCCGGCGGGTAGAAGAGCCCGTGGGCCTCCGCCGCGGCCTTCACCTCCCGCAGGGGTGTGCTGGCCGGGGCGTGGAGGCAGAGGTCCTGGGGCGAGACGCGGAGTGCGCCGGGCCAGGCGGAGAGGTCCACCACGACCGTCCGCGCCGTGGGCACGCAGCCACCGGCCTTGCCCGTGCCCGCGCCCCTCGGCACCAGCCCGAAGCCTTCCCCCTTGGCCCGCCGGACCAGTTCCCGCAGGGCCCTGGGGCCGTGGGGTTTCACCATGGCCAGGGGCAGGACCCCGCGCACATGGGACTCGTCCACCATGAAGGGCGCCAGGTCCCCGGGATCCCGGATGACCGTGGCGTCAGGCAGGCCGCTGAGGATGTCCATAGCCTCTAGTCCGGCGGCATCAGTTGACGAGGGTGCCCACGGCCTCGCCCATGACCGCGGCCACCAGGTTGCCCGGCTTGTTCATGTCGAAGACGAGGATGGGCAGCTTGTTGTCCATGCAGAGCGCGATGGCGGGCGCGTCCATGACTTTCAGCCCCTTCTCGAGCACGTCCTGGAAGCTGATGCGGTCGAAGCGGGTGGCGGAGGGATCCTTCTTGGGGTCGGCGCTGTAGATGCCGTCCACGTTGGTGGCCTTCATCACCACTTCGGCGTTGACTTCGTTGGCGCGCAGGGCGGCAGC
>CAIMBM010000096.1 GCA_903839205.1 uncultured Holophagaceae bacterium
ACAAGAACACCCTAGATTTCTCTAGGGTGTTTGCTGGTAGTCCCAAGGGGAATCGAACCCCTGTTCCCGCCGTGAGAGGGCGGTGTACTGACCGCTATACGATGGGACCATCGACCAAGTTGTGAATGGTTGGGGAGGAAGGATTTGAACCCTCACCTGACGGTACCAGAAACCGTTGTCCTACCATTAGACCACTCCCCAATGAGTGGAAAATCTAATGTACCAGGTGCGGGACAAAAGGCAAGGGGTGGTTCTGCCGAAGGGGATGTAGCCTTGCCAGGAGAGGTATTCAGATGGCGGATCCAATCAAGTTGGCCTACTTCATGGCTGTCAAGGAGGGGGCAAGCTACCTCGGAGGTCTGCTGGTCACGGATACCTCGGGGATTCCCCTGGACTTCCGCTACACGGAGCCCATCACGCCCACCCGCCTGCAGGGCATCCTCTACGGCAAGTCCCTGGAACCGCACCTCAAGGAGGAGGTGATCCAGAAGACCCTGCTGAAGGAACTGAAGACCCCGCCGGACCTGTTCATCATCAGCGCCACGGAACTGGCCGGGGGCTGGTCCGGGGACGCGAAGTACCCCGTGCTCGCGGTGCAGAAAAGCCAGGAATCGCCTCTGGCGAAGGTGGGCGACGCCTTCCGCGCCGGGCCCCGGGAACTGCTCATCCAGCTGTCGGAGGGGTCAGCCCCGCTGCGGGTGGTATTTGCCGCCTCGGTGGATGCGACGGCCCAGGAGCAGGCCGTAGTGAAGCTGCTGGAGGCCGGCTACCACATGGACCTCGCCGAGCCTCTGGAACGCGTCACGGCGGCCCTGCAGAGCCTCGTGGTGAAGGAGGCCTGATGTTCGGGCGGGTGAAGGACGCGATGGCGGACGCGACGGAAACGCTGCGGCGCGCCTTTGCCGGGCTGAAGGTTTCGGAGCTCTCCCCTGAACCCTTTCATCCGAATGCTGGCGGGATGCTGGCCCTCGCCGCCGATCCCCGGGCCGGACTGGAGCCCCCTGTGGCGACCTGCACGGGAATGCGCCTCCTGCGGGAGGCCGTCCAGGGCCGAGCCCTGCCGCCCTTCCACGCCGAACTGCAGGCGGAGACCGGCTGGGCCCGGTGGGGTGCCGAGGCCGAGGTCATCCGCATGACCGCGCTCGAGGGGGGCCAGGCCGCCCGGGTCGCGGTGCCCCCGCTGCCGCGCAGGGCTGTGGTCCTCGGCCGGGTGGACCCGCCCGCGCGGCCCCTCTCGCGCAGGTTTTCGGAGCCGTTGCCGCAGCCCAGCACAAGGCGGATGGACCCCGGACTCCCCTCCCGGGCGGCGGAAGCGGGCCTGGAGGCCATGCTGTCCCTGGCGGTGCCCATCCGGGGCGAGAACATTCAACACCTGCCAAAGGGCCTGTGGATGCGCTACAGCCTCCAGCTGGTGCGCGGAACGGGTGAGAATGTCCGGAACCTGGAGGTGCTCGGCCTGTTCCGCATTCCCCGCAAGGGCGTGGCCGACCTGCGCCATGACCCCAGCCAGGGCCGCATCCTGGTTCGACTGGATTCCTCGGCGATCCGGGCGCCCCGGGTGCCATTCATCCTGGCCCGCCGGAAGGACGACGGATCCCTGCTGAGCTGCTTCGTGGAGGAGTCATGACGCCCAAATCCTCGTCCAAGAAGCAAGCCCCGGACCCGGAGATGACCCAGCGGCTCCCGGAAATGCCCACGGAGGTCCGCACCAAGTCGGAAAGTGATGAAGAGCAGGCGCCGGCCGAGTGGGCCCTGGTGGCGTACGCGGGTGCGGCCCTGGGCCGCGTGTTCCCCATTCCCGCGGGGCTGGTGATCCTGGGCCGGGCGCCGGATGCGGGGATCGCCCTGCTGGATGGCGAGGTGAGCCGCTACCACGCGCGGATCCGGGTGGAAGAGGGCCATGTGCAGGTCGAGGACCTCGGATCCACCAATGGCACGCGGGTGAACGGGGACCTGATCCTGGGGCCGGCGGACCTGCGCGTGGGGGACCGACTCTCCCTGGGCGGACACGTCCTCAAGCTGGTGTTCCTGGATCCGCTGGAGCGGACCTTCCACGAGACCCTCCTCGACCTCAGCACCAAGGATCCCCTGACGGGACTGGCCAACCGGGGCAGTGTCCTGGCGGAATTCCAGAACCGCTTCGGCCTGAGCCTCCGGTACGGCCGCCCGCTTTCGGTGGTGGTCTGCGACCTGGACAATTTCAAGCAGGTCAATGACACCCACGGGCACGGGGCCGGGGATTTCGTGCTCCGGGTCTTTGGAGAGCGGCTGATGGGGGCCCTGCGGGAGGCGGATCTGGCGGGCCGCATCGGCGGCGAGGAGTTCCTCATGGTCCTCCCGGAGACAGACCTCTCGGGGGCCCGTCCCTTCGCGGAGAGGCTCCGCAAGGCCATCAACTCGATGCCGTTCCCGCTGCCCTCGGGTGACCTCAAGATTACCTGCAGCCTGGGGATCGCGGAGCGGTCCCCAGGGGATCTCGAGGCTGGCCAGTTGCTGGCCCGTGCGGATGCGGCCATGTACCAGGCGAAAACGGGTGGGCGGGACCGAATCTGCCTGGGTTGAACTCCGTTAGACTCTCCCGGATGTCCCTCGATCCGATCCCTCCCCACGTTTCCCCTCGGGATCCGGCCGCTGCGCCGAGCGAGCCGGACCTCGCCGGGGGCACCGACGCCATGGAGTGGGCGCTGATCCGCTATGTGGGCCAGCCCATGGGAGCGTTCATCCCGCTCCCGCCGGAGGGGCTTGAGCTGGGGCGGGCGCCGGAGAATGGACTCTGCCTCGAGGAACCGGAGGTGAGCCGCCGCCACGCCCGCCTGCAGGTCTCCGCCGACCGGAAGGCCGTCGAGCTGCGGGATCTCGGATCTACCAACGGGGTCTTCGTGAACGGGAAGCGGGTGCAGGCGGATCCCGGTCCGGAGCGGCTCCAGGCCGAGGACGTGATCCGCGTGGGGCGACACGCCTTCAAGCTCAAGCACCTGGATGCCCTCGAGCGCCGGTACCACCAGGACCTGGCCTTGAGCAGCAGCCTGGTGGATCCGCTCACGGGGGTGGGCAATCGGGCCACGGTCCTCTACCAGCTGGAGTCCCAGGTGGAACTGGCGCGCAGGCACCACCGGCCCCTGGCGGTGGTGCTGGTGGATCTCGACTGGTTCAAGCAGGTCAATGACACCCGCGGCCCCCGGGCCGGAGATCAGGCCCTGGAAGCGTTCGGGGCCCTGCTCAGGCACCGGCTCCGGAGCTCCGATCCCATCGGTCGTCTGGGCGGGGACGAGTTTCTCATCGTACTGCCGGAGACTCCCGGGACCCTGGCCTTCGTCGCCGCCGAGGGGCTACGGCGCGCCCTGGCGGAGCGTCCCCTGAGCCTGGAGGACGGACAGAGCCTGCCGGTCACCTGCAGCCTCGGCGTGGCGGAGCTGAAGGCCGGTGATGCGGACGGGGGAGCCCTCCTGGCCCGCGCGGACGCGGCGCTGTTCGGTGCGAAGGCCGGGGGACGTGACCGCGCGTTCTCGGCCCCATGAACGGCTCGCGGCCACCGACGCAGATCGGGAGCATCCGGCTGCTGGATCCGCTGGGTGAGGGCGGCATGGCCCTCGTCTTCCGGGGCGAGGATCGCTTCCGCAGCGGAACTTTCTGTGCGGTGAAGCTCCTGCGTCCGGAAGTGCACCGCGACGCGGATCTGGTCCGCCGGTTCCTCCGCGAAGGGGATGTGCTCACGCGCCTCTCCCACCCGGCTCTGGTCGAGATCTATTCCTTTGGGACCTCCGGGGTGTGGCCCTACCTGGTGATGGAGCTTCTGCCCGGCGGGAGCCTCAAGGGCTGCCGGGGGGAGGCCCCGGCCGCCCTGGCCCGCCGCCTCGTCCCGGTCTGCGGGGCCCTGAGCGTGGCCCACGCGGCCGGCGTGGTGCACCGGGACCTGAAGCCGTCCAACCTGCTCTTTGCGGCGGACGGCTCGCTCAAGGTCACGGACTTCGGCGTGTGCTACTGGGAAGGCGAAGAGGGCAGGACCCGCGCCACGCGCAGCCAGATGGTGGTGGGGACCCTCGGCTACATGGCCCCGGAGCAGCATGGCGATCCGCGGCGGGTGGATGGCCGCTGCGACGTCTACGCCCTGGGCGCCATCCTCTTCGAATTCATGACAGGCCAGCCCTACGCCCAGGTGCAGTTGCCTCCGGCGGCGGTCCGGCCGGGGTTTCCGCCCCGCATGGCGGGACTCGTCATGCGTGCGCTCCAGCCGGATCCCTCGAAGCGGCTGCCAGACATGGAAACGTTCGGTCAGGAACTGTCCCTTTGGCTCGAGACTGCCGAGGCGGCGGGCTGGGGGGAGGAACCGCTTCCCGGATTCTCGGCACGGGAGCGCGAGCTGGCCACGGTCGCGGGTCCCCGTCGGGACCAGGGTCCGGAGCTTCGCCTGGCGCCCTACCTGGACGCCCTGGCCACGGGGCCCGTAGGCATCCGCCGCTCCGCGGGGGAGGGGTTGACCGCCGCGGCCAGGCCCGGAGACAGCGGCTGGCTCGAGCAGGCCCTCGACCGGGCCCCCGCGGGCGCGCGGTTCGCGCTGGCGCGGGCCCTGGGGAAGGTGGGCGAAGCCGGTTCCCTCGGAATCCTCCTGGCCCTGCTGGAGGACCCCTTCGCCCAGCGCGAGGCCGCGGAGGCCGTGGCAGAAGTGGCCCTGCGCACCGGCCAGGTCGAGGTGGCCCGAAGGGATCTCGGCGAGCCCGGGCTGGGTGCGCCCTGGCGCTGGTCCGCCCGCGCCGCCCTGGGCGATGAGGCCTGGGCCCGGGCCCTGGCGGCCGAGTGGCCAACCCTGACCGCACCCTTCAGGGTCCAGGCCCTGGAGGCCGGCCGACGCCTTCCCGAGGCTCTCCGGGGCCGCGTGAAGACGGCCACGGCCGACGCCAGCGGACAGGCGAGGGCCCTATGGGAAACGCTCTGATCCGGCGGCTGCGGCTCTGATTCCCGTCAGCCCTTCTTCGCCCGTTCGGCCACCTTGTCCAGCATCTCCCAGATCTGCTGGCAGTCATCGCAGGAGGACCGGGGTTCGCCGCAGGGGAAGCCCTCCGCGCCGAGGCCCTGGCACTTGGGATTGCGGAAGAAGAAGAGCAGTTCGTTCAGGGAGGCGTGGACGCGGGAGCGCAATGCCTCATCCGGCAGGGCCCGCAGGTTCTGGATGAATGCCCACTCGGCGGCACTGAGTTCAGGGTGATCGATGGACTGGGACATGGGCACTCCAGACAGGGCCAGTATACGGACATCAAGGGGCCGAGAGTCCGTCCGAGGGCTCAACCCGGCCGGCCCTTGGAGGGTCATCCTTTGATTATCTCAAGGTCAGGTGAATTTAGGATTGACTAGTCCTAAATTTCTTTCATCCTATCCCTCGTGCCTGGCGGGCGCCAGACACCTCGACTGGATGCCCCGTGAATGGAAAGCGCAGAATCCTCCTTCTGTCCCTGACCGCCAGCGCATTCCTGGGGGTCTTCCTGGGCTCCGGCGCCTACACCTTCGTGTCAGCCCACGGCACTTCGTACCTGTCCAATGACCCCGCGGTCTGCGTGAACTGCCACATCATGCGGGAGGACTACGACGGGTGGCGGCACGGCTCCCACCACGCGGTGGCCACCTGCAACGACTGCCACCTGCCCCACGACAACGTGGTGCACAAGCTCTTCGTGAAGGCCAGCAACGGCTACCACCACTCGAAGGCCTTCACCCTCCTGGATTTCGCCGAGCCCATCCGCATCAAGCCCGGCAACGCGCAGGTCCTCGAGGCCAACTGCCTGCGCTGCCACGCCGAACTGACGGACGAGATCACGGCCCACGGCACCCTGGGGGTGCCCACGGATCCCACCCAGAAGGCCGACCTCTACGGCTGTGTCCGCTGCCACCAGGGCGTGGGCCACGGTCCGACCCGATGATTTGCCCTGACTGCCCGCCCCCCAACCTGACGATGCGTGCCACCCACGCGGGAGGATCCCTCCGATGACCGACCAACCCACGCCCCTGTTTTCCCGCCCCACGGTCCGCATGGGGCTCCTGGCCGCCGGCGCCGCGCTGGCCACCGTGCTGGTGATGGCTCTGTACTCGAGCATCTCAGGCCATAAGGCCGAGGCCCGCCAGACCAGCTTCCGGGTGGTGGATCTGGATGAGAGGACCGTCGATCCCGCCCAGTGGGGTAAGAACTTCCCGCGGCAGTATGACGGCTACATCAAGACCAGCGAAAAGTACGGAACCAAGTATGGCGGTGCCGGGAGCGAGGCCTTCCCCATCAGCAAGCTGAAGGAGGACCCCCGCCTGCCCATCATCTTCGATGGCTATGCCTTCGCCATCGACTACAACCGGCGTCGCGGCCATGCCTTCATGCTGGACGACCAGGGCAAGACCCGGCGCGTGACCGAGAAGCCTCAGCCCGGTTCCTGCCTCCAGTGCCACACCTCCAACACTGTGCTCTACCGGGAGGCGGGGCTGAAGGCCGGCGCCCCAGGCAGCCTGGACGACCCCTTCCTCAGCCCCCAGGGCCAGGCGCAGGTCATGAAGGGCTTCGAGGCCATGTGCAAGCTGCCCTACCTTGAAGCGGCCAAGCAGGCCAAGCACCCCCTGGGTTGCATCGACTGCCACGATCCCAAGAACATGCAGCTCCGGGTCACCAAGCCCGGCTTCCTCCGCGGCATCGCGGTCCTGGCCGAGAGCCGCGAGCCGGTGCCGCACCTGCCCTCCATCGAGACCTGGCGCAAGGGCGACCGGACGGCGCCCTACGATCCCAATTCCCTGGCCTCGCGCCAGGAGATGCGGTCCATGGTCTGCGGCCAGTGTCACGTGGAGTACTACTGCGGCCCCAAGGTCACGCTGTTCTATCCCTGGAACAACGGCCTGAAGGTGGAGCAGGAGGAGGCCTATTACGACGGCTACCAGTTCCCGGACGGCCATCGCTTCTACGACTGGAAGCACGCCCGCACCGGGGCTGAGGTCCTCAAGGCCCAGCACCCCGAATTCGAGATGTGGAGCCAGGGCATCCACGCCCGCTCCGGCGTCTCCTGCGCCGACTGCCACATGCCCTACAAGCGCGAGGGCGCCATCAAGATCAGCGACCACCAGGTGCGCAGCCCCCTGCTCGACATCAGTCGCTCCTGCCAGACCTGCCACCGCTTCCCCGAGGCGGAGCTCAAGGCCCGGGTCGAGGCCATCCAGGACCGCACCAAGGCGCTGCTGGACCGGGCCGAGGACGCCGTCGTCGACCTCATCAACAACATCGAGGCGGCCAAAAAGGCCGGGGTGGACGAGGCCAGGCTCCAGCCCATCCTCGAACTCCAGCGCAAGGCCCAGTGGCGCGTGGACTGGGTCAATGCGGAGAACTCCATGGGCTTCCACGCACCCCAGGAGGCCGCCCGCATCCTTGGCGAGGCCATCGACTTCGGCCGCCAGGGTCAGATCGCCCTGCGGGACCTGGGTGCCGCCAAGGTGGCAAAGAAGTAGGTCGGAACCCCAGCCAGCTCGCCCTCACTTCGGGTGGGGCCCCTTCGTTCAGGACCCGGACCCCTTCGAGTCCGGGTCCCCTAGGATGGGGATGGCCGCCGTAGAAAGATGCAGGATGGCGTCCAGGTCCGTCGCTGGGCTGGCCTGGGTTTCCGGCAGGACCAAGGGGAGCGCCACCCTGAAGACCGACCCGATGCCCACGATGCTTTCCACTTCGATGCGGCCCCCATGGGCCTCCACGATCGAGCGGCAGATGTAGAGGCCAAGCCCCCAGCCCTTCTTGGCATCCACCTCCTGGCCCTGCTGGAACGGGTCGAAGAGCCTTGCGCACTGATCCTTGGGGATGCCCCGGCCCGAATCCCAGACCTCCAGAACCCACTCCTTCTCCCCGAGGAGACTCCGCACGCCCACCTCCCCCCCGAGCCGGGTGAATTTGAGGGCATTTTCCACGAGGTTGAACAGCACCTGCTGCATGGCCACGGAATCGAGGAGGATGTCCGCCTCCAAGGAAGCTGGGTCGAGGCTCAACTGGGCATGGAGCCCCCGGGCCTCCGCCTTCAGCGCCAGCGTGCCCTCCAGACTCCCGAGCACCTCCGCGGGGTGGCCGGGCAGGAGCGAGAGCCTGTCCGCCAGGGAATCCCCCCGGTTCCGATCCAGGACCGCCTTGATGATGGCCTCCAGGCGCTTCGCCTCGTGGGCCAGGACGCCGTAGATCTTCTGGATCCCGGGCTGGAGCCCTTCGGCTTCACCCTGCAGCCGCTCGACGCTTAGCAGGATGCTGGTCAGCGGGGAGCGCAGGTCATGGCTCACCGTGTTGATCATCCCCATCCGCGACTCAAGGGTGTTCCGAAGCTCGCGGTGGATCCATTCCATGGATTGATTCTGATGGGCCAGTTCCCGGGTTCTTCCCTCCAATTCCCGGGTGCGCGCCTGCACCTTGGCCTCCAGGTCCAGGTTGCTCTGCTCGAGGTGCCGGAACCGCTGCTTGACCAAGGCGAAGATACCCAGGGCCAGGAGGAGGATTCCCACTGCCGCCGCCCAGAGGTTCAGGAACCAGGGCGGCTGGATCCTCAGCAGGACCGGCTGGGCCTCCCGCCAGGTCACTCCGTCCAGGCTCGCCCGGAACTGCAGCCGGTGCGTGCCGTAGCCCAGGCCCCCGTAATGGATTCCGCCCTGGCCGGGATCCAGCGGGAGCCATGGTCCCCCAGGGTCCCCCGACCTCGTCTCGAAACGGACAGGGAAGGGGACGTTGGGGCAGCCCGCATCCACATGGACAGTGAGGCTCCTGATCCCGCGTGGCAGGCTCAGTTCCTTCGGAAACCACAGGGAACCTCGCTCCCAGGTGGCATCCAGTACCACGGGAGTGGGCGTGGGCAGTGCCGGGAAGGCCTCCAGGCGATCGAGGATGCAGACCCCGCCCACCATGCCCATCCAGAGCCGACCTTGCCGGTCCTCCACCGCCGCCCCCTGGTTGGTCTCGTCGGAGATCAGGCCCATGCGCCGGGTCAGGTCCAGGCTCTTCCCATCCGGACCGACCAGGGTGACACCGTGGGAGTGCCCGATGGCGGTCATCCCCGTCGAGAGACCCCGAATCCAGTTGATGCCGTAGAGGGGCTGGGACCCCGCCTCGAGGTTCGGCACCACCCAGGAGCCGTTCCCGGGCTCCCGCATCAGGAGGCGCTGGGAGGTCCCCACCCACAACCGGCGGGAGGCGTCCTGGTGGATCGAAAGGATCTGGAGGCCGTCGGCGGGACTGCCGGGGAAGGCCAGGCTGAAGCCGCCGTTCTTGAAGCTCAGCAGGCCTAGGCTGCTGCCCACCAGGAGATCCTCCTCCCGGGGAACCAGGCAGTGGACTGCCGAATAGCCCACCAGCGCGAGCGGGTCGTGGAGGCCCAGGAAATGCCCGTTCGAATCCAGTTCCGCCAGGCCATGGTCAGTCCCCACCCAGAGATGGCCGCCCCATCGAACCATGCATTGGATGTGGGAGGTCCCCAGTTCACTGGGGCCCGGCAGGAGCCGCCCCCCGGGGCCCAGTCGGTGCAGGCCCTTCAGGGTGCCGACCCAGGCCCCGCCCCGGTCATCGGGGAAGAGGGCCCAGACATCCTCGGAGACCAGTCCGCTCCCGCGATGCCACTGCTGGACCACGCCCTTGCCCTCCTCCCAGAGGAAGACGCCGTTGTTGCTTCCCATGAGCATGCGGTTCCCGGGCAGTTCCAGGAGGCTGACCACGGTTCCCAGCCCCAGGTCCGCCCCGGTATCAGGACGGCGGACCAGACTGCGGAGTCCCTGGAATGGCTGGGTCCACAGGTAGTCTCCATTGGTGCCGATCCACAGGGCTCCGTTCCGATCCCGGAGGGCGCAGTTGATCGAATCGCGACAAGGCAGGCTCCGGGCATTGAGGAACTGGTGGTCCCCCTTGGGACTCCGCAGATAGAGGCCATCGGACCCGAGCACCAGGATGAGTTCCCCGCTGGGTTGGGCCCTCAATCCGGTCATGGCCACCACCGGGGGCAGGCCCGGCAGCGGCTCCACGCTCCAGGCGCCCTCCCGGGACCGCCTCAACAGGTGTCCGCTCTGCAGCGCCCAGAGCTGCCCCGCCGCATCCACCTTCACGGCGATGACCGGCTCCGAGGACAGTTCCGGAGGCAGGGGGACCTCGTCCAGCCTGGAGCCGCTCCAGCGGGCCAGGGTTCCCTTTTTGGAACTGATCCAGAGCCCGTCCTCGGCGTCCACGGCCATGGAAGAGATGGGACTCGATACCCAGGGCTCCGGCAATGGAACCCGCTCAAACCGCTCGCCCCGCATCCGGAACAGTCCCCGTTGGGAACCCGCCATCAGCATGCCCTGCCGGGTCTCGGCCAGGCAGTGGACGGCCTCGTTCTGCAGGCCTTCGCCGGTGCCGAAACTGGTGATCTGCCTGCCCCTGATTCTCGAGAGACCCCGCTCCTGGGTGGCCACCCAGATGGCACCCTCCCGGTCCTCCAGCAGGCCGGTGATGTCCTTGGCCCGGAGCCCGTTGGAAGCGTTGAAAAGCTGTGAGCCATTGGGTCCGAAGCGGACCAGCCCGTCGCTCGTGCCGGCCCAGATGAAGCCCTGGCGATCCTCCAGCAGGGCCCAGATCTGGCTCTGGGGGAGCCCATCCCGGTCGTCGAACCGGCGCATGGCCAGATCCTGGGCCCGGAGAGGGGTGAACAGGACTGCGAGCAGCAGGAGCCGGATGAGTCCCATCCCCAGGCTCCAGCCGTGAAGCAGGCCACACCTTCCAGGCGGCCCCTGCTTCACGCAGGGGCTTGACGGTGGGGTGCCATGGAGGTGACGGGGATGGGTTGGCATGGACTCGCGGGCCATGGCCCCTCTCTCGGCAGCCCGACTCCTCGGGGTAATTTAGAGCTCAGAACAACACCCGACCACGCTGCGATGGAAGCAGGCGGGGGTTCCGCGGGCCAGGGAAAGCCCGCAGGCCGCGGCGGGCCGACGGGAAGCCAGGAGGACTACACTCAAGGGGTGGTTCCTGGCCCCCCATGGAAGCCGGGGGCCCTTCCAGTGGGGGCATGCATGCTCGGCAGGCGTTCCGTCCTTCCCATCGCCTTGGTAGCCGCCGCCTCCGTCCTGGCGGCCCAGTCGCCACAGGAACGAATCCAGGCGGGCTTCAAGGCCCTGGGCACAGGCAACTGGGAATCGGCCCTCCGGGAGTGGGCCCGGGACGGGATCTGGGTGGATGCGGAAGGCAGGCTCCAGGGGAAGCTGGAGGGCCTGGTTCCCGTCCCCCGCAGTCTGGGGCGCTGGGAGGCGGCGAATCCCCCCTACCTCACCACCCTGTGGCAGCGGCACTGGATGGCCGCCAGTTTCGATCAGGGGGCCGTGTTCTTCGTGTTCGACTTCGCGCACCACCGGGGCCAGTGGCGCCTGGTGGGCCTGCAGGCCACCCTGGACCCGGGCGAGGCCCTTCCCCATCTGGACCTGCTGCCCCGCCTGGGTACCCCCCTCCGCGAGAACCACTAGCCTACCCTGGGAGCGAGTCCGGCCCTGCGGTGACCCCGGCTAGGTATACCTGGCGGCCATGGCCTTCAAGGTCTTCGCCAGGTGCTCCCTCAGCGCCTTCGGCTCGATCACCTCCGCATCGGCCCCGAACTGCAGGATGAACCGGGTGGGGCCGAACAGTTCGGTGGCCTGGAAGGCGAGGAGGACGGTGCCGCCCTTGTGCCTGCGGACCGTGACACCGGGCAGGGCGGGGGGGGCGTCCTGGAGGGCCTGGGGCCAGTTGGTGCCGCCGACGCGGGCGACCACCCGGAAGGGCGTGGCGGGGCCGAACCAGCCGCCGATCTGAAAGTCCCGGGCCCGTTCCAGCGGCCCCTTGTCGGGAATGAGGCCGCGCTTGCTCAGGGCCCTTGCCTCCTCGATTCGGGCCAGACGGAAGTGCCGGACCTCCTGCTTGGCGGGGTCCCAGGCCAGGAGGAAGGCCCCACCGGAAAACACATCGTGGGTGAGGGTGAAGGGCACGACGGTGCGGGTGCTGGTGCGGCCCGTGGAGGCCGCCTTGTAGGTCAGCTCCAGCTCGCGGGGGCCCTCGGGATGGCCCAGGGCCAGCAGCACCTGGGTGAGCATCCTCGTGTCCAGGGCCTGCTGGTCATCGGCGCCGCCGCGCACGCTGACGTGGGCCTGCAGGGCGCGGAAGAGGTCCCGGTCCCGGGTGCTGAGGTGGCTGTCCGCCAGGGTGCGGAGACCCTCCAGCTGGTCGAACCAGAGCTCCGTGGCGGTGCCCTCCAGGGCCATGAGGGCCACTTCCAGGGCCATGCGCGCGTGGGGCGTGATGCGGCTGTCCCAGTCCGGGGCCTTCTCCAAGGTGAAGTGGATGAGGGCGGGCTGGCCCTTCCGGCCCTTGCCGAACCGGGCGCCCTGTCCCTCTAGCAGCTGCACCGCACGGTCCACGGTGCGCATGGCCACGCCGCCGAGCCTGCGGGCCAACCCCTCCTTGGTGATGCCGCGCTCGCCGGCGTCGCGGATGGCCTCCAGCACGATCTGGAGCCGCTCGGGCTTGACCAGGCGGCCTCCGTCGGGACGGGGGGAGGCGAGGACCTTGCGGGATGGGGAATGGGCCATGGCGACCTCCGGACCAAGAATTGGTCAACCACTGTCCAATGGCAAGGACCGTTTCACCGGCCCAGATGGAGCAGGTAGCCGGCCAGACCTCCCCCGAAGATCACCCAGGTGGTGTTGACGCGTTGGCGGATGAGCAGCCAGGCGGCGGCCAGGCCCAGGGCCAGGGTCCAGGGAGAGGCCAGGGTGGCCTGGCCAAGGTCCCAGAGGGCCGTGGCCATGAGCCCCACGGCGGCAGCGTTCACCCCCTGCATGAACGCCGAGAGGGCGGGGGACTTGCGGATCCGCGGCAGGAAGAAGGCGCCGGCGCCCACCAGCAGGAAGGCGGGCAGGAAGATGGCGGTGGTGGCCACGAGGGCCCCGCGCCAGGAGCCCAGCAGGAAGCCGATGAAGGTGGCGGTGGTGAACACGGGGCCTGGAGTCACCTGGCCCACCGCCACCGCGTCCAGCAGCTGGGTCTCCGTCAGCCAGTGCAGGTGATGCACGAGATCCGTGCGCAGGAAGGCGATCAGCACGTAGCCGCTGCCGAAGAGCGTCGCCCCCACCTTCAGGAACACCCAGAAGAGGCCGCCGAGGCTGAAGGGCGCGGCCAGGACCGGAAGCCCGGGCAGGGGGAGCAGGGCCAGGCCCAGGGCGGAGGCTTCGGGGCGGGGCCGCGCCAGGAGGAGGGAGAGGAGCCCGGCCCCCAGGATGAGGAGGGCCTCCTGGATGCCGAGGAAGCTGGCCGCGAGGACCCCCAGGCCGAGCAGCACGTTGCGCCGGGTCCGCAGGGCCGAGCGCCCCAGGTTCCAGACGGCCTGGGCCACGATGGCCAGCACCACGGGCTTGATGCCCAGCAGGAAGCCCTGGGCCGCAGGCAGCCGACCGAAGTGCACGTAGAGGGCGGCGAAACCAAGGGTGAGGAGGGCCGCCGGCACGATGAAGCAGAGCCCCGCCAGCACCAGGCCGCGCCACCCGGCCAGAGTGCGGCCAATGAAGATGGCCAACTCCGTGGAATTGGGTCCGGGCAGGAGGTTGCAGAGGCCCAGGAGGTCGAGGAAGGTCGCGTGGTCCATCCACCTCCGGCGGCGGACGACCTCCTCTTCCATCATGGCGATGTGGGCCGCGGGGCCGCCGAAGGCCGTGAGGCCGAGCCTCAGGAAGAGCCCCGCAAGGGACCGCAGGCGAAGCGGTACCTGACCTTGTTCCATGCCCAAGGTCACCACGATCCCGGCCAGGAACGCAAAGCATTCCGTCCTGTTGCCCCGTCAGGGCCCCCAGAACTCGAGGAAGGGACCCGGTTCCCAGGAGGGCGCGGGCCTCCGCCACCGGTCCGGGCCGAGGGGTGGGGATTCCAGCCTGGCATGGCCCCCGGCGAAGAGGGCGCTCCAGAGCGCGGCCCGGACCGGGGGCTCCCCGAGCCGGGCCAGGGGCAGGTCGACCTGGGTGGCGTGGTCCCATCCGAGGCTGACGTTCAGCCGGCGGAGCCGAGTCAGGATTTCCCCGTGGTCCAGGCCGGCGGTGAACCCTGTGGCGGCCAGCACCTCCCGCTCCCGGTCATGGTAGGGTCCCCGGCCCTTCTCCTCGTTGAAGCGGGACCCACCCAGGACCTCAGGCGGCACGGGCTCCCCGCTCGGATCCCAGGCCAGGCCTGAGGCGGCCGCCGCCACTTCGGCGGCCCAGTCCCAGGCCGTGCCCGTGCTGCTGAACACCACGGCCGCTGAACCGCCCGCGAGCAGGCCCAGGGCGACGCCTTCGACCCGGTTGCGGAACTGGGCGTGGCTCAGGGTTCCCCAGTCCGGGACCGTGAGGGCGGGGCGTTCCTGGAGGCGGGCCGCACCCTGGAGGAGGAGGTCGCGCAGGGTCTGGATCATGGCTCGACCAGTATCGCCAGGCGAGGCGCCAGGAACCAGCGGCGGCCCGCCCCCTGCGGCACGGATCAGGCCCGGGCGGTGATCGCCCCGACGTTGAAGCTGGGGTGCCGGTCCATGAGGGGCCGGGGCGGAGGGGTGGTGCCGATGTCGGTGAAGCCCGCGTGTTCCAGGGCGCACACCCAGGCTTCGGGCGTGAGGAAGCCGTGGATGGGTCGCCAGCGGGGGTCCAGTTCCACGTCCGTGAAACTCCGGATGAAGGAGAAGAAGAATTCCAGGTAGATGGGATGCTCCAGGGTGGGCTTGAGGCATTCGCCCAGGATCAGCCGGCCCCCCGGCCGGAGTCGGCTTCGAAGGTCCAGGAGCACGGTCTCCAGGTTCCGGGCCACGTGCACGACGTTGATGCCCATGATGACATCCAGGCTTCCCGCGGCGATACCCTGGTCGCCCAGGGAGCGGTTCAGGTCCAGGGTCTGGAAGGTGAGGGGCAGTCCGGGCACCTCGGCCGCCAGGTCCCGCTGGGCCCGCCGCAAGAAGGCCGGGGCCAGGTCCGTGAACCGGTACTCCACGATGCGGTCCAGCCAGCCTTCCTCGGTGCCCCGGCGGGCCGCCAGCCGGGCGAAGGAGCCTGCCCCCGCACCCAGTTCCAGGAGCCTTGTGCCCGGGGCCAGGTCCTGACGGAGGGCCAGCAGGGTGAGCAGGTTGTTGGGGTAGTAGACCAGGTTGTCATTGCGGAAGTAGGCCAGCCAAAGGGGGAACAGGGCCAGGTCGAAGAGCAGCGCGTCCCCCGCCTTGCCATCGGTGAAGAAGGGCGGAATGCGCGACCGGACCCCGTCCAGGAGATCGAAGTTGACGCCATGGCCCGGAGCCTCGTCATGGACGATTGTGCGGATGCCGTCGAGGTCCAGGTCCGGGATTCCGTGCAGCACGTAGCCGGGCCCCTCCCGCCGGAGCAGGCCTTCGGATACCAGGAAGGGCAGCATCCAGGCCAGGGGCTTGCGGACCTGGGGGGGCAGGCCCAGGCAGAGTTCATCCAGCGTGGTGCCGGATCGAAGGCGGCCCTCCCACCCCAGGTCGAAGAGCAGCAGAAGGCAGGTCCGGGCGGTGTACAGGGAGGAGGCCCGGTGCAGCACCAGGAAGGGGCGGCTGAGGAGGGGCAGGATCTCCGGCCCCTGCGGCCCCAACAGGTCAAGGCTGGGTGGAGCCTCGATGGGGCCGAGGGGAGGAAGCATTAGGGTCTGTTTTCAAAGTGGATGCGCGCCGCGACGGGTCCAGCCGCGTGATCCAGTAAGGATGAGGCCGCAGACGCAGCTGGGCACGCGGCTGGCCCCGTCCCCCGTCCCCTATCGCAGGCCCCGCTTGGGGCCTGCTCCTGCTCGGCGTCCCGCCGAGCAGAGGGTGGAGCCGGCAAGGGGCGGCGCCCGGCGCGACACTGCGTCAAGCTCCTCATCGATAGTGCCGCTATCGCCATCGTCGCTTTCCTTGTCTCGCTTGGGCGGCGCCCCTTGCGCGGCCTCACCCCACTTTGAAGACAGACCCTAGTCCATCATTTCGCTGATGCTCCGTCCTCCGTGGATGCGCAGGATCGCGTCACCGAAGAGCGCCGCGGTGGACAGCACCTTGAGGTTGGGCATCTGCCTGGCGCGTTCCGGCGAAACGGGGATGCTGTCGGTGACCACCAGCTCGTCGAGGTTGGCGGACGTCAGGGTCTCCAGCGCGCTGCCCGAAAACACCGGATGCGTGACGCCCACCCGGACGGAGCGGGCGCCCAGCTCGCGGAGGATGCGGGCCGCCTCCTTGATGGAGCCCCCGGTGGCGATCTCGTCATCGTAGATGATGGCGTCCCGGTTCTTCACATCGCCGATGAGGGCCACGCTCTGGGCCTTTTCCGAGTCGTCGAAGCGGCGCTTGTCGATGATGGCCATGGGCACGGAGAGGCGCTTGGCGAAGTGGCCCGCGAACTTGGCCGCACCGGCATCCGTGGCCACCACCGTGGTGTTCGAAAGGTCCTTGGTCTTGAAATAGTTGGACAGGATGGGCGTGGCCAGCAGCTGGTCTGCCGGCTTGCGGAAGAAGCCCAGGATCTGGGGGGCGTGGAGGGTCATGGTCAGTACTCGGTCCGCGCCGGCCGTTTCCAGCAGGTCGGCCACCAGGCGGGCCGTGATGGAGATGCGCGCCTCGTCCTTCTTGTCGCTCCGGGCATAGGGGAAATAGGGCAGCACAGCCGTGATGCGGGCCGCCGAGGCGAACTTCAGGGCGTCGATGAGGATGAGCAGCTCCATCAGATGGTCGCTGACGGGAGGGCAGGAGGACTGGATGACGAAGACATCCGCCTCCCGGACGTTCTCCTCGACCTTCACCTTGATGTTCTCGTTGGAAAAGCGCGTCACCTTGAGGCGGCCCAACGGCATGCCCATGTGGGTGGCGATACCGCTCGCCAGGTCCGGGTGGCTGCTCCCGGAAAAGACCTTCATCTCGCCGAACATGGATCCCCCGATCGTAAATTCAGTGTAACCGACCGACCAGGGTCCTGAGGGGCCCCTTAGCTCTTCGGCCGCGTCTTGATCGGCGAGACAAAGCGGTAGTCAATGTCCCAGGGGAAGTAGATCCACGCCTCCTGCCGGAATTCCCGGACAAAGGTGTCGACAATGGGACGGCCCAGGGGCTTGGCATAGATGGTGGCGAAATGGGCCTTGGGCAGCCGCTCGCGCACGGCCCGGGCGGTCCGGCCGGTGTCCACCAGGTCGTCGATGAGCAGCCAGCCTTCCCCGTCCCCCTCGACGCCCTTCAGCCAGCGCAGCTCCCCCTGGGCCTGTTCGGCCTGGCCGGACTCGGCGGCCCCATAGCTCACCACGCAGACCGTGTCGATGAGGCGGATTTCCAGCTCCCGTGCGATGAGGGCGGCGGGCACCAGCCCGCCCCGGGTGATGGCGATGATGCCCTTCCAGTCCCCGAGGTCGTGCAGCACCCGCGACAGGTAGCGGGTGTCGCGGTGCAGCTCGGGCCAGCTGATGACCACCTGTCCCTGGTAGGGGTCGCTGGGGTGTCGGGATGCTCCGGTGCCTGCGTTCAATTCCGTCGTCATGACCGTCCCTCTCGTGGCGCTTGAATGGAAACCGAACCTAGACCCTGCCGCCGCCAACCCGTTCGATGTGGGCCCCGACGCCCTGGAGCTTCTTCTCCAGGCCCGAGTAGCCGCGGTCCAAATGGTAGATCCGGTCCACGATCGTTTCGCCCTTGCCCACGAGGCCCGCGATGACCAGGGCGGCGCTGGCCCGGAGGTCCGTGGCCATGACGGTGCAGCCGGTCAGGTCGGCGGGGCCGGCGACGATGGCCGTGTGGCCGTCCGTGCGCAGGTTCGCGCCCAGGCGCTCCAGCTCCATGGCGTGCTGGAAGCGGTTCTCGAAGATGCCTTCGTTGATGACGCTGATGCCGCAGGCCTGGGTCATGACGGCCATGACCTGGGCCTGCAGGTCCGTGGGGAAGCCCGGGAAGGGCAGGGTGGTGACATCCTTGGAGCGCAGCTTCTGTCCGGGTTCCCGCTGGATGCGGAGCTGGCGGCCATCCTGGCCTTCCCGCTCGGTGATGACGCAGCCCGAGCGCTCCAGCAGGTCCAGCAGGGAGCGCAGGTGTTCGGGTTCGCAGCGGTCCAGCACCACGTCGCCGCAGGCGGCGGCCACGGCGCAAAGATAGGTGCCGGCCTCGATGCGGTCGGGAATGACGGCGTGCTCGCAGCCGTGGAGGCTGGCGACGCCGGTGATGGTCAGGGTTCCGGTGCCGATGCCCTCAATGTGGGCCCCCATCTCCTGGAGCAGGCGCGCCAGGTCCCCGATCTCCGGTTCCAGGGCGGCATTCCGCAGGATCGTGGTGCCCTCCGCCAGGGTGGCGGCCATGAGGATGTTCTCGGTGGCGCCCACGCTCACCTTCTCGAAGGCGTGGTCGATGGCCTTCAGGCGTCCCTTCAGGGAGGCGTGGATGTAGCCGTGGCTGATCTCGATGCGGGCGCCCATGCGCTCCAGGGCCTCCAGGTGCAGGTTCACGGGCCTGGCCCCGATGGCGCAGCCCCCGGGCAGGCTCACGGTGGCCCGCCCGAAGCGGGCGAGCAGGGGCCCCAGCACCAGGATGGAGGCCCGCATGGTCTTCACGAGGTCATAGGGGGCCTTGGGGTCCTCGTTGCCGGCGCAGGCCAGGTTGGCGGTCAGTTCGAAACCCTCGCCCTCGGGGGTTAGCGTGGCCTCCGTGCCCAGGGCCTGGAGCACCTTCACCATGGTGCGGATGTCCGCCACCGCCGGCAGGTTGGACAGGACCAGGGGGTCAGGCGTCAGCAGGGCCGCCGCCAGACAGGGCAGGGCGGCGTTCTTCGCCCCCGACACCCGGATGCGTCCCCGCAGGGGTTGTCCACCTTGGATCACCAGTCGGTCCATCGAAACTCCAGCCTTCCAGCGTAGCCCAACCTTGCGGAGCCGTGGCGGATCCCCATCCTTGAGGTGGGCTTGACTGAGGGCGCTCCCCGGGATCGTCCCGATGCCGGTGCCAGGCCCTCATGCCCGGGTTGGCCCCTGACCGCCACCACCGGTCAGCACCCGTACGGGACCGTGGATTGATTGGCTAGCTGTCACCGGTGACCCATGAACGCTGAGGATCCCCGAACGTGGATGTGGGCCCGCGCCCTCGAGGTGCTGAACGATGCGGAACGTCTGCACAGGCAATTCTTCCACCTCGGCCGCACGGCATTGAGGCGGCCCTCCTGGGAACCGCCGGTGGACATCATCGAGGCAGAGGGCGCCCTCCATATCATCGTGGCCCTGCCCGGCGTGAAGGCCGATGGCCTGCGGGTCTATTCAGAGGGGAACACGCTGGTCATCAGCGGGGACCGTTCCCTCTCCTCCGAGGGAAGGGCCGGCACCATCCGGCGCATGGAGATTCCCCACGGCCATTTCGAGCGCCGCCTCGAGGGTCTGGCTCCGCCAGTCGAACCGGTCCGGAGCGAACTGCGTGACGGCTGCCTCTTCCTCACTTTCCCGAAGGGATGAGCGCCCATGAGCATGAACCACGAGCCGAGGGGGGACCCGAGATCCGCCGGGACGGCAGGGTCGGAGCCGCGCGGAGCTCGTCCCCTGCCCAGCGACGCGGTGGCCATCATCCCCGTGCGCACCCTCACGCTGTTCCCGGGCATGGTCTCGGCGGTGAGCATCAGCGGCGAGCAGGCCATCCTGGCGGCGCAGGATGCCATCCAGGGGGAGCGGCCCCTGGGATTCCTGCTCCAGCGCAGTGCCGCCGAGGAGGAGCGTGGCCCGGGTGGGCTGTATGGGGTCGGAACCCTTGCCCATGTCCTCCGCTACATCACGACCGCCGTGGGCTCACACCACCTCATCTGCCAGGGCGAGAGCCGCTTCCGGGTGATCGAGTTCCTGGAAGGCTGGCCCTTTTGCGTGGCCCGCATGGACCGGGTGCGGGAGGACGAGGCGGTGTCCAGCGCCCTGGAGGCCCGGCTCGTCACCCTGCGCCAGCAGGTGCAGGAGTACGCCGAGGCGCTCCCCATGCCCCCCATGGACCTGGTCAACGCCATCCAGCAGGTCAACTCGCCGGCTTCCGCCGCCGACCTGGTCACCGGGCTGATGGACATCCGGCCCCAGGAGAAGCAGGAGATCCTCGAGACCTTCGATGTGCGGGAGCGCCTGGACAAGGTGCTCGCGCGCATGGCCCACGCTGTCGAGGTGGTGCGGATGTCCCGCAAGATCGCGGAACAGACGCGGGAGGCCATGGACGCGCACCAGCGGGAATTCCTCCTCCGCGAACAGCTGAAGCAGATCCAGAAGGAACTCGGGGATACCGACGAGACCGCGGTGGAACTGGAGGGGGTCGCCAAGGCCATCGCCGAGGCGAAGATGCCGGAGGAGGTGGAGAGGCAGGCCCGCAAGGAGCTCAAGCGCCTCCAGCGCATGCAGGATTCGGCCGGCGAGTACTCCATGATCCGCACCTACCTGGACTGGCTCACCGAGCTGCCCTGGTCCCGGGAGAGCGAGGCGGCCATCGACATTGCCGGGGCCCGGCGGATCCTCGACGAGGATCACTACGGCCTGGAGAAGATCAAGCGGCGCATCCTCGAATACCTGGCAGTGCGCAAGCTCAACCCCGACGGGAAGAGCCCCATCCTCTGCTTCGTGGGGCCGCCCGGGGTGGGGAAGACCTCGCTCGGACAGAGCATCGCCCACGCCACGGGGAGGAAGTTCGTGCATGCCAGCCTCGGCGGTGTCCATGACGAGGCGGAGGTCCGCGGCCACCGGCGCACCTACATCGGCGCCCTGCCGGGCACCATCATCCAGGGCATCCACAGCGCGGGCACGCGCAATCCCGTGTTCATGCTGGACGAGATGGACAAGCTCGGGGCGGGGGGCTTCCAGGGCGATCCGGCCTCGGCCCTCCTGGAGGCCCTGGATCCGGAACAGAACGCCACCTTCCGGGACAACTACCTCGGCCTCCCCTTCGACCTGTCCCATGTCCTGTTCATCGGCACCGCCAACCTGCTGGACACCATTCCCGGCCCCCTCCGGGACCGCATGGAGGTGATCCAGCTGCCGGGCTACACGGAGGAGGAGAAGCTCGAGATCGCCCGGCGCTACCTGGTGGCCAGGCAGCTGGCGGCCAACGGTCTGACGGCCCGGCAGTGCACCCTGGAGGAGGGCGTCCTCACGGCCCTCGTCCGCGACTACACGCGCGAGGCCGGCGTGCGCAACCTCGAGCGGGAGATCGGATCCGTCCTCCGCCACGTGGCCATGGAAGTCGCCGAGGGCCGCACGGAAGCCGCCAGGCTGGCTCCGGACGACCTGGCAGAGGTCCTGGGTCCGCCCCGTTTCGAATCCGAAGGCAAGATGCGCTCGGGCGTGCCGGGCGTGGCCACGGGCCTGGCCTGGACCCCCGTGGGCGGGGACATCCTGTTCATCGAGGCGAGCCGGGTGCCCGGCGGCGGCAAGCTCCTCCTGACTGGCCAGCTGGGCGAGGTGATGAAGGAGAGCGCCCAGGCGGCGCTGTCCCTGCTGAAGGGTCGCTTGGGCGACCTGGGGGTGGCGGACCAGGACTTCGAGCGGCTCGATGTCCACATCCATGTGCCCGCGGGAGCCACGCCCAAGGATGGGCCCAGTGCCGGCCTCGCCATGTTCGTGGCCCTGGCCTCGCTGTTCACGGGACGCCCCGTGCGCACGGAGGTGGCCATGACCGGTGAGATCTCCCTGCGAGGCCTGGTCCTGCCGGTGGGCGGCATCAAGGAGAAGGTGCTGGGGGCGCTCCGGGCCGGGATCACCACGGTCCTGCTGCCCTCCCGCAACCGCAAGGAGCTGGAGGAGATCCCCCCCACGGCCCGGGAAGGCCTCCAGATCCACTGGGTCGACCAGGTCCAGGAGGTCCTTCGGCTGGTTCTGGAGGATGAGCGGAAGGTGGGCCTCCCCTAGGGCCGGTTGCCAGGGTGGATGGGGGTGACGAGGTCGGCCGAGAGGCCCTTCGTGCGGATTTTCATCCACATTCAGCTGGCCCTCCGCCCCGGATTCTGGTCCAATTAACTTAATCTACTTTCATATCCACAATGCTTCCGCACCGTCTCAACATCCGAACCAGGAGTGACTGGCATGTCGAATGGTCAAGTACCCACGGGAAACCCAGGCGTGGTCGGATTGGCGGGCTTCGGCCTCACGACCATGCTCCTCCAGTTCCACAACGTGGGCTGGTGCGGCGTCGGCCCCATCATCGCGCTGGCCTTTGTCTTCGGGGGCCTGGCCCAGATGGTCGCGGGTTTCCAGGAGTTCAAGTGCGGAAACAATTTCGGCTACAGCGCCTTTGTTTCGTACGGCGCTTTCTGGATCTCGCTTGGCGTGATATTCATGCTCAACCACTTTAATATTTATCGTTCTGAGACCAAGGACGTCGGGTGGTTCCTCGTGGGCTGGACCCTGTACACCTTCGTCATGTGGGTGCCCTCGATGAAGATCCACGGCGCCATGGCGATCACCTTCACCCTCCTGCTGATCGGGTTCATCCTGCTGGATCTGGCCCATTTCGGGTTCCCGGATATGACCAGGGTCGCCGGCTACGAGCTGATGCTTTGCGCCCTGTCCGCCTGGTACATGATGGCCCATGCCATCTTCTCCCAGGTGTTTGGCCGGGACGTGCTGCCGGTGGGCAAGCCCTGGATCAACTGACCTGCGCCCCCGCCCATGCCTGATCATGGATAGGCTCACTGCCGATGGATCACCGAGGAGGATGTTTATGAAGAAAGGGCACCTGCTGGCCCCCCTGTTCATGTCGCTGTGTTTCTCCGTCCAGGCCTGGGCCCAGCCCGCCGCCAGCAAGGAGGAATGCGTCATCAAATGTCATGAGGCCGCCGCGCTGATCAACGTCAAGGGTCTGGCCGAAGCTGTCAAAGAGATCGGCGACGCGAAGGGGCCCTTCGTCTGGAAGGACAGCTACGTGTTCCTGATGAACCTGGACGGCAAGATGCTGGCCCATCCGATGCAACCCGAGCTCACCCAGCTGCCCCACTGCCTCCTGATCACGGACCCCACGGACAAGGCCATCTTCGTCAGCTTCGTCAATACCGCCAGGAACGCGGGCCAGGGCTGGGTGGAGTACATGTGGCCCCGGCCCGGCCAGCGAACCCCCTCTAAGAAGATCACGTACATCTACCGGGTTCCAGGCAAGGACCTCTTCGTCGCTGCCGGAGTCTATGTCGGCGGGATGATGTACTGATTCCACGCGCCGACTGGCTCAATGGCTGGGAGAACGCCTGGGGTTTCGCAGGGAACCGCCAAGCACGACGGCCGTCAAAGCTGCGGCGACCAGCCCGATGCCCACCCATTGCCAGCTGCTCATGGATTCATGAAGGGTGAACACGCCTGCGGCCAGGCCGATGATCGGGACCCCGAGGCTGAATGGGGCGACCCGATTGGCCGGATGGCGCATGAGCAGGCCTGTCCACAGTGCGTAGGCGACGATGGTCGAGACCCAGCCGAGGTAGGCGACCGCGAGCCAACCGTTCCACGGCACCTGGAGCCACGCCCTGCGGGCCGGCGCCGGGTCGAACAGCACCGTCATCCCCAGGAAGGGGAGGATCGGCACGAGGCTGCTCCAGACCATGAAGGGCACGAGTTTGAAGGGCGCATTCGTGCCGCGTGCCTGGCGCACCATGAGGTTCGAGGCCGCCCACATGGCCGCTGCGCCCAGGGTGAGAACCAGGCCCCACCAGGTCGTGATCGACACCTGGGCACGCCAGGAATGGACGACCTGTTCTGCGGCGATGCAGGCCAGGCCAAGGCCCGCGAGGACCAGCCCGATGATCAGGGGGCGATCCGGTTTCTCACCGAGGAGGATGAAACAGAAGAAGGCCGTAAAGAACACCTGGGTCTGCATGAGTACGGATGCCAAGGCGGCGGTCATTCCCAGGTGCAGGCCCATGAACAGCAATCCGAACTGGCCGACCCCCTGCAGGAGCCCATAGCCGACCACCCAGACCCAGCGGACCTGGGGGCGTGGCACCACCAGGATCAAGGGGAAGACCGCGAAGACGTACCGGGCGAGGCCCAACTGGAAGGGCGTCAGGGCCCGCAGGCCGACCTTCATGGCGACGAAATTCGATCCCCAGATGAGCACTACACCCAGGGCGGCGGCGAAATCCATGGCGCGGAAGCGTGGGCCGCTCATGCGCTCGCCCCCGGGATGATGCCGTGGATTGGATGGTTCATCGCGGTGGTTCCCTCAAGGCCTTTCGTTCACTGCCTCCTGTCTCGCAGAGGCTGGCGCCGGTGCTCAGAGGATACGCCCCAGCAGGGCCCCTTTCGGAAGCGCCCCCCAGTTCCGCCCGTCCTGGCTTTCGGGCCGGTTGTCGCCGAGAACCAGGTAGCCCGTCCCGCAGACCTGCTGTCCCTCTCCGCTGCGTTCAGGATGGACGACCCAGGGTTCCTCCTGGCGCCGGCCGTTGATCCACAGGTCCGGTCCCTGCCAGGTCACGGCATCTCCGGGCAGACCCAGCACCCGTTTCACCGAGGTCCCCCGAGGTCCCGCCACCACCCAGATCTCGCCGCGGCGCGGCGGATGGCTGATCCAGGTCCTCAGGGCCCAGCGCAGGTCGCCATCGGCGAGGGCCGGTTCCATGCTGTGCCCCCTGATGTGCACCGGGTGCACCCCCCCCAGCGGGGAGAGGACGAGGGCCAGAGCGGCCATGGGGATCCAGGGGCGCACGTGTCTCAGGCCTTCACGGCCAGCCTCCGCCCTCGCCCATCCGTCAGGGCCACTTCCTTCAGGCGGGCGGGGTTGGGCACGAAGGGGGCAAGTTCGGCCAGCAGGCGCTGGGCCAGGGGCAGGGGGCCGTCGAGGCCCAGGTCCGAAAGCAGTCGCCCCTGCAGAGGCGTCAGGCAGCGGTCCAGGGCGGCCTCCAGATCCCGGAAGTCCACCACCACGTCGAAGCCGTCCAGGCCCTGCCGCGCGGCCACCACCTCCACGGTGTAGTCGTGGCCCTCCCAGCGCTCACCGGCCCTGAAGACCACCGACAGGGGGCGGGTCACGGCGGCTTCAAAGGAAAGGGGAGTGCTGCTTCCCAAGACTGACTCCAGGTCGGACCTTCAGTTTGTCATGGCCACGGCTACACTGGGCCTTCGACCGCATACCCGATAAGCAGGTGAGACAATTAAAAGACCTCGGCCTCGCCCCGGGGACTGTTTGACCATTGATCGCAAGGAGGGACCCCCATGAAGGCCCTGGAAATCGCGCTGTTCTGGATCATGACCCTGGCCGCGGGTGGCTTCTTCCTCTGGACCCTGCGCCGCCGCCTGGCCACGCTGGGAGCGGGCCTGCCGGACAATCGCTTCGACCGCCCCTGGGAACGGCTGAAGGGAGTCTTCACCCTGGTCCTGGGCCAGAAGCGCCTGCTGCGGGACAGGTATGCGGGCTTCTACCACGTCCTGATCTTCTACGGGTTCTGCGTGCTGAGCCTGCGCTCGCTGGGGCTCATCCTCGAGGGGCTCTTCCCGGCCTTCCACTTGACCGAGGCCCTGGGTGGTTTCGGTCTGGCCTATCAGGGCACCAAGGACGTCTTCGAGGTGCTGGTGCTCTTGGGCCTGGGTCTCTCCGCTTTCCGGCGCCTGGTGCTGAAGCCCTGGCGCCTGGAGAACTCCGTGGATGCCTGGGCCACCCTGGGCCTCATCGCCGGCCTCATGATCACGGACCTGCTGGCGGACGGGGCCTTCATCGCCATGAACCATCCGGTCTGGGCCTCCTGGTCACCGGCCGGGGCCCTGGTCGCCGGCTGGCTGTCCGGGCTGGGCCCGGGCGGACTGCTCGGGCTCTTCAAGACCACGTGGTGGCTGCATCTGGCGATTCTCTACACCTTCGCCAATTTCCTGCCCTACTCCAAGCATTTCCACGTGTTCACCTCGGTCTTCAACATCTACTTCCGTGATCTGGAGCCCCACAAGAACCTCAAGCCCATGGACCTGGAGGCCGAGCATTTCGGCATCAACAGGATCCAGGACTTCACCTGGAAGCAGATGCTCGACTTCTACACCTGCGTGGAGTGCGGCCGCTGCCTGGAGAACTGCCCTACCACGCTCACCGGCAAGCCGCTCCGGCCCAAGGAATTCGGCAACGACCTGCGGGACTACCTGAAGGCCACGCCCCTCGACCAGATGGGCCAGGACCAGCCCGTGCCCGAGGACCGTCTGCTCATCGGCGGGCCGGTGCCCGAGGGCTCCGTGTGGGCGCGTGACGCGGAGCACGCGCCCTGGAGCAAGGCCCAGCTCGAGGGCTGGATCAGCCAGGACACCATCTGGGCCTGCACCAGCTGCGGCTACTGCGAGTGGGCCTGCCCCCTGCAGATCACCTTCGTGGACAAGCTCGTGGGCATGCGGCGCTACCTCACCCTGGAGGAGAGCAATTTCCCCGCGGAGGCCCAGACGGCCTTCAAGGGCATGGAGCGCCAGGGCAACCCCTGGAATTTCGCCCAGGCGGACCGGGCCAACTGGGCCGCGGGCCTCGAAGTGCCCACCATCGCCGAGAACCCGGAGGCGGAATACCTGTTCTGGGTGGGCTGCGCAGGTTCCTACGACGCAGCGGGGCAGCGGGTCTCCCAGGCCCTGGTGAAGCTGCTGAAGGCGGCCGGCGTCTCCTTCGCCATCCTGGGCACCGAGGAGAGCTGCACCTGCGAATCCGCCCGGCGTCTGGGGAACGAGTACCTCTTCCAGACGGCCACGGAGGCCAACGTGGAACTCCTAAAGGGCCACGGCGTGAAGCAGATCATCACCAACTGTCCCCACTGCCTCAACACCCTGAAGAACGAGTACCCCTCCTTCGGCGGCGACTTCGAGGTGGTGCACGGCACCGAGCTGGTCTCGAAGCTCATCTCCGAGGGTCGGCTCAAACTGGAACAGACCGTGGACGTGGACCTCACCTACCATGACCCCTGCTACCTGGCCCGCTACAACGGCCAGGTGGACGCCCCCCGGGCCATCCTCGACGCCATCCCCGGTGTCAAGCTCACCGAGATGGAAAAGCACGGCGAGGCCACCATGTGCTGCGGGGCCGGCGGCGGGCGCTTCTGGCTGGAGGAGCACCTGGGCAAGCGGGTCAACCACGAGCGCTTCGAGCAGGCCCTCGAAACCAAGGCCACCACCATCGCCGTGGGCTGCCCCTTCTGCAACGTCATGCTGAACAACGCCGCGGGGGAGACAGGGCACGAGGGCGTCGCCACCAAGGACGTGCTGGAACTGGCGGCCAGGGCGCTGAAGTAGGATCCTTTCTGGTCCCGGCAGAGGGGGGCGGTTAGCGCCCCCCTCTGCAATTGAAGGGCTCGCCTTAAATTAATTCCCGATTTCGCTGTCTTGCACCCTTGACCGGGGTCATGATGGGGGCCTTCAACCCGCCATCCCATGCCAAAGACTGCCCACTGCCCCAGGACTGCCCTGGAAGTACCCTGCGATCAATAACACCGGTGAGAGGCTCACCGGCATTCGAAACAATTCATTTCTTAAGGGGGTCTAGGCATGAAACCGTGGCGAAGCAGGATTTCAATAACGCTCACCCTTCTGGCATCGCTGCTCTTCGCAGGATGTGGCGGAGGCGGGGGCGGGAGCACGCCGGCCCCGGTGGCGACCCTGCAATCCATAGCACTCACGCCTGCCAGCCTTACTGTCCCGGCGGCTCTGGTCCGGCAGTTCACGGCGACAGGCACCTACTCCGATGGCTCTTCCAAGGACATCACGGCCTCGGCAACCTGGACCTCGGGGACCACCTCTGTCGCCACGGTCACCACGGGTGGCCTCGTCACCAGCCTCGCAGCGGGCTCGTCGGTCATCACCGCGACCTCCGGAAGCATCTCCGGGAAGGCGACCCTCACAGTGACCGCCGCCACGCTGCAATCGATCGCCGTGACGCCCGCCAATCCCAGCATCGCGGGCGGCGTGACGGATCTGTTCAAGGCGACGGGCACCTATTCCGACGGCACGACCCAGGACATCTCTGCTTCGGTGACCTGGACCTCAGGCTCCCCCGCAGTGGCCACGATTTCCGCGAGCGGTCTCGCGACTAGTGTCGCGGCAGGATCCTCGGTCATCTCCGCGACCTTGGGTGGTGTTTCCGGGACCACGACGCTTACGGTGACCGCCGCCACGCTGCAGTCGATCACTGTGACACCGGCCAGTCCGACCATCACCAAGGGCCTGACCAAGCAGTTCACGGCCACGGGCACCTACTCCGACGGCACCACCAAGGCCATCACCGCCTCGGTCACCTGGGCCTCAGCTACCTCTTCAGTGGCCACGATTTCCACGGGCGGCCTTGCCACTGGAGTTGCTGCAGGGACCTCGATCATCACGGCGACCCTGGGAAGCGTTTCCGGGACCACGACTCTCACGGTAACCGTCGCGACCTTGCAGTCGATTGCCGTGACACCAGCGAGTCCCAGTCTCGCCGTGGGGACCACCCAGCAGTTGACTGCTACGGGCACCTATTCCGACGGCAGCACGGCCAACATCACCTCATCGGTGACCTGGACCTCGGGCGCCACTGCTGTGGCCACGGTTTCCGCGAGCGGCCTGCTGACTGGCGTGGGTTCGGGCACGGCGGTCATCACGGCAACCTCAGGCAGCATCTCTGGAACCACGACCTCCTCTATCACCCCGGCTGGGGCCGCCAGCACCCTGACCATCTACCCGAGCCAGGTCGTCAGCGGCGTGATCGACCAGAACGGGGGCGCCTACAGCGCCGTCTTCCCGTACCTGCTAGTCGCCACCGGCGGAAATGTGGGGACCGGCGGCTACACCTGGACCGCGGCCCCCGGATACGTGCTGCCCTTTCCGTCCCTCAGCATTTCCATCAACGGAGTTGTAACCGACGCCTCGCCGAAGTCCTTGACCCTCGGCTCCTACACCTTCTACGTCGAGGTGTCCGACGGTAGCAGCACAAAGACAGCCGCGGTCACACTCAGCCTTACTTCCGGTTGCAACAGCAGCAATGGTAACACCACCAACCCCTGTTATTCGGCGTTTGTTACCAATGTGCATTACCCCTACCTGCCGAACGGCAAGGTCGGCAGTCCCTATGCCGCCACCCTGGTCACGTCCGGAGGCACGGCGCCCTACACCTGGACGCTGGAATCGGGAACCTTGCCGCCTGGGACCTCCATCGACCAGGCGAAGGGAATCCTCAAAGGCACGCCGACTGCCGCCGGTACTTACAATTTCTACGTGCTGACCAAGGACAGTTCAGGGGAAACCACGGCGAGCGAATTGGGCGTACTGGCCGCACAGTTCACCGTCGTTGTGAACTGAACTCATCAACGGCACCGAGCGGGGCTGAGGCAGCCCCGCTCGGTCCTTGACCGGCGGAGGTCCATCTCCAAAAGGTCCCCATGTGTGGTGGGTGTGCTTCGAGGCGGTCGCCTCACCGCTTTGGTAGAGCATCCTTCAGCAGGTTCCGGGTTTCCCTGATCATCGTGACGGTCTCCTCCCAGCCAATGCAGGCGTCGGTGACGGAACAGCCATACTTGAGGGTGGAGAGGTCCGCCGGAATGGGCTGGTTGCCCTCCACCAGGAAGCTCTCCACCATGGCCCCCACGATGGAGCCATTGCCCCGGAGGATCTGGTGGGCGCAGTCCTGGAGGACCAGGGACTGGAGGCGGGGGTTCTTGAGGCTGTTCGCGTGGGAGCAGTCCACGACCAGGTTTTCCGGCAGGCCGGCCTTCCGGAGGGCCGCTTCGGCCAGGGAGACGCTGACGGTGTCGTAGTTGGGCCGGCCGCTGCCGCCGCGGAGGACCAGGTGGCCATGGGGGTTCCCCTTGGTGCGCACGATGGCGGCCAGCCCCTGGTCGTTGATGCCCAGGAAGCTGTGGGGGTGGGAGGCCGAGAGGATCCCGTTCACGGCCGCGCCCAGGTCGCCGTCCGTGGCGTTCTTGAAGCCGACCGGGGTGGACAGGCCGCTGGACATCTCCCGGTGGGTCTGGGACTCGGAGGTCCTGGCCCCGATGGCTGTCCAGGCGATGAGGTCCCCGAGGTACTGGGGTGTGATGGGGTCCAAGGCCTCGGTGGCCGCCGGCAGGCCGATCTCGCCGATGCGCAGCAGGAATTCCCGGGCCTTGCGCACACCCTCCTCGATGTGGAAGGAATCGTCCATCCTGGGATCGTTGATGAAGCCCTTCCAGCCCACGGCGGTGCGGGGCTTCTCGAAGTAGACCCGCATGACCAGCAGCAGGGTGTCGGAGACCTCGTCGGACAGGGCCTTGAGCCGCTGGGCGTAGTCCAGACCGGCGACCGGGTCGTGGATGCTGCAGGGCCCCACCACCACCATGAGCCTGTGATCCTCTCGGGCCAGGATGCGCTGGAGGTCCCGGCGCCCTCTCGCCACGGTTTCCGCCACCGCATCAGGCACGGGCAGGGCCGCATGGACCTCCCCGGGTGAGGGCATCGGATCGAAGCCGTCGATGTTGAGGTTCTCAAGGGCCTGGTGGGTCATGGTCGTGGCTTTCAAAGGGAAATGAAAACCCCGATCCCAGGGAAGGATCGGGGTGGATGCTGGGCTGTCCAAGCAGACTAGAAGGGACCCCGACCGCTCCACGCGCGATCCGCGTAGGTGGGCCAATAGCGGTAGGGAAACCGAGGCGTCATGTGACTTCCGGAGGCTTTCATCCTGGGACCAGGGCCCGGGATCGTCAAGGCGGGACCATGGGTGCGGAAAACGGGGGATCGGGATGGCAAAGGGTGCCCGAGTGGGATTCCAGGGGACCTGGGGGATGCTCCGTTTTCATAAATACAAAATTGTCATTAACGATGTTCAATGTTACAAATTTGTATAATGAACCCTTGGAGGCCCCATGCCTGCTTCAGAGGACGCCCTTCAGCTCTCGCCACGGTCAAGCGTGGGCAAGATCGGAAGAGCACAGTCTGAACTCCAGTCACCGG
>CAIMBM010000097.1 GCA_903839205.1 uncultured Holophagaceae bacterium
CCTGCAGCAGGCCCGGCACGCCCCTTGGGTCGTCGGTGGCGAAGGACACGGCCCCCAGGAGGCCGCGGCCTTCGGGGGGGTGGATGAGCAGCCCGATCCCCCGCTCCCAGCCCGGCACCCAGGCGTGGCGGCTGTGCCAGACGCGCAGATCCAGGCGGGGGATAGCTCCCAGGGCCTGGGCGGCGGCTGGGGCCAGGGTCCCCAGCAGGGCCCCGGCCTCCTGGGCAGGCAGGGCCAGCACCACGGCTCCCGCCTCCGCCATCACACCTTCCCCGTGGACCCGCCAGCGCCCCCCAGGCAGGGACTCCAGGGACCGGGCGGCCCGGTTCCGATGCAGGCTGCCGAGGCCCTCCGACAGGGCCTGGGCCAGTGCGCCCGTGCCGCCCGCAGGCTGGAGGGTGTGTTCCGACCCCGCCCGCAGGCCGCCAACCAGCAGGCCGCCCTTGGCCTCCAGGCGCCGCAGGCGCGGCAGGGCCTCCACGCCGAGGCACTCCGGCGGGGCCGCGAGCACCCCCGCCACCAGGGCCGGCAGCAGCTCCCGGGTGAAGCCCATGCCGAGGCGGCGGGCGAAAAAGGCATCCAGGCTTTCGTCGGCCTGGTCTCCCGCGGGAATGAAGGGCTCCGCCAGCATCCGCGCCCAGTCGCCGGGGCCGAGTCCGGGGGCCCGCAGGAGCCCCGGGAGGGTGGCGGGGCCGGGATGCCGGTGCCCTCCCTTGCCCAGCCAGCGGGGGCCCTTTGGCCGGGGGGGGCGCAGCTCGAGGTTCAGCTCGCCCAGCAGGCGCTCCATGGCGCTGCCGCCCCCCGCCCGCAGGGACTGGGGACCGCGCTCCAGGAACCCGGGTTCGCCCTCGGGCCCCGGCCAGGCGAGGGTCTGCGCCCAGCCGCCCGGGGCCGGCGAGGCCTCCCATACCTCGGCTTCCAGGCCTTGCCGTTGCAGGTGCCAGGCCGCCAGAAGGCCGGAGATCCCGCCCCCGAGGATGAGGGTGCGCTGGGTGGTACCCCTGGTCCTGTCCACATCCCTCCGCTGGCTGGCGCTTTCGGAGTATGGAACAGGAAGGGCGGGACCCGTCATTGGCCGGGGCGCTCCCGGAGGCCGTGGGTGTGGCTGAACAGGGCCTGGATCTGTGGCAGGTCCAGGTCCAGGTTCCCGCTCGGCCGGAACAGAGGCAGGAGTCGCACCACATGGTCCCGGTAGTCGAAGGCGACGGGCAGGATGGGCACCCCGGCCCCCGCTGCGATGGCATGGAAGCCCGATTTCCAGCGGCTCACGCCCTTGCGGGTGCCCTCGGGGGCCAGGGCCAGCAGGAGGGCGGGGGCTGCCTCGAAGGCCTTCACACAGGCACCCACCACGCCGTGGCTGGCCCGGCGATCCACCGGAATGCCCCCCAGCCACCGGAAGAAGCCCTTGAGTGGGGTGTTGAAAAGGGAGTGCTTGCCAAGCCAGGACACGCGCAGTTCCAGTGCAAAGACCACCGCGATGCCCAGGGGGAAGTCCCAGTTCGACGTGTGGGGGGCCACGATGGCGACAAACTTGGATCCCTGCGGGAAGGCTCCCTCGATCCGCCAACCCGCAAGGTGCAGGTAGGCCCGGCCGAGGGTCCGCCCCAGCCCGCCACGGTCCTGGCGCAGCGAGGCGGGGGGAATCAGGGCTTCCGGGGGCTGCTGCAACCGATTCCTCGAAGGTGCTGTTTCATTGAGTCCTGGCCTGGGCGGGAGTCCCACAGGTTAACCGGCCTCCAGAGCGAAAAAACACCGCGGGCGCCTTCCGGCGCCCGCTTCATGCATTCTCTGCCCATCTACTTGGACCCGACGCAGGCCTTCAATCCATCCGAGGTCGGCCTGGCTCGGGCCTCCGCCATCGGCGGCGCCGATGCGGCCCTATCCTCCAGGTATCTCACGCGGGGCGTGCTCCCGCTCGCTAGCTCGCGGACCTGGAGCCTCCCATCCGCTGCGCTGCTGCCGGATGGTGACTCGGCCCCTCCTGGGCCTCGCCCTTTGGGCCATCGCGCTACGCGCGACGGTCGCTTTCCGCCCCTGCTTCAAACCCATGGCCTACAAATAGCAATGAAACAGAAGGGGCACCTTGCGGCGCCCCTTGATCGCGGTGGTTCCCGATTTTACTTTGCGGCCACGTAGGCTTTGAGGCCATCAGCCGTGGGCCTGACTCGGGGCTCCGCCCCTCGCCCTGCGGGCGGCAATCCGCTGCGCGGATTCCGTTCTATCCTCCATTCGCTGCGCTGCTGTCGGAAGGTCATGGCCAAAAGGCCATTCCGCCCCTGAGTACACACCGCGGGCGCCTTCCGGCACCCGTCGTATGTTCTCCGCCCGTCTACTTGGAAGCCACGTAGGCCTTCAACCCTTCGGAAGTCGGCTTCATTGCTTGTTGGCCCTTGTGCCAGTTGGCGGGGCAGACCTCGCCGTGGGTCTCGCTGAAGTCCACGGCATCGAGAAGGCGCAGCACCTCCTCCACGCTGCGGCCCAGGTCGTTGTGGTTCACGGTGATGTGTTTGAGGATGCCGTCCTTGTTGATGATGAACAGGCCGCGCAGGGCGATGCCGGCGGGCAGCAGCACGTTGTAGTCCTGGGCGATGGTCTTGTTCAGGTCCGAGACCAGGGGGAAGGTGACGCCCTGGATGCCGCCTTCCTTGCGGGGCGTGTTCACCCAGGCGTGGTGGCTGAACTTGGAGTCGACGCTCACGCCGATGACCTGGGTGTTCCGGGCCTCGAATTCCTTGCCGGCGTCGGCGAAGGCCAGGATCTCCGTGGGGCACACGAAGGTGAAGTCCAGGGGGTAGAAAAAGAGGACGACCTTCTTGCCCTTGTAATCGGACAGCGAGACCTGCTTGAACTCGCCGTTGACGAGGGCGTCTGCCTTGAAGTCGGGTGCGGGCTGGGTGACGAATGCGGTCATGGTGCCTCCATTGGGGGGACTTGCCCCGGGGTTTCTGTGGGAAGAATCAGGTTACGCCTGGGTTGCCGGGCGCTTCAAGACAAATATATGACTAAATTAGTCGGAATTATAGGCCCCTGGGGTCGTCTAACACTTTCAGTAAACCCCAGGGCCCCGATCTTGGCGCTCTGTTAGCGCTGGAAACCCAGCGTCAATCGACCTGAGGGGCCCATGCTACGCTCCAAGGTTTCGGCTTTCCAAGGCGTCCCATGCAGCCCATCCAGCTTTCCGTCTTTTCTGAAACCGCCCGCCTCCGGCAGGTGGTGGTGCACAATCCCGGCCCCGAGGTGGACCAGATGGTGCCGGGGATGATGGAGAAGCTGCTCTTCGACGACATCCTCTATGGCGATCTGGCCCGGCGCGAACACGGCCAGTTCCGGCAGGTGCTGGCCAAGGTGGCGGAGGAGGTGCTTGATGTCCAGGATCTGTTCGTCGAGGCCCTTCAGGACGAAGAGGTGAAGCGCGCCTTCATCGCGGATCTCCAGCAGCTGGTGGGCCTGCCGGACGACACCTGCAACCTGCTGCGCAGCCTGAGCTCGGGCGAGGCCGCCCGCAGCGTCATCGGGGGGGTGCCCTGGGACGACATGCCGAGCCACACCCGCTGGGAGCAGGAATTCGACTACCGCGTGCGCCCCATCCCGAACCTCCTGTTCATGCGGGATCCGGCCTCCGTCATCGGCGATGGCTATAGCGTCAACTCCATGGCCACCTGGGCCCGGGAACGGGAACCGCTCATCCTCAGCTACGTCTTCCGTCACCATCCCCGGCTGAAGCACCACACGGACCGGGACAAGTGGTTCGATCAGGTGACGCCCCTGATCCGGGGCGAGATCAAGGCGCCCGTGAGCCTCGAGGGGGGGGACATCCAGGTGCTCAGCCCCAAGGTGCTGGTCGTGGGCTGCAGCGAGCGCACCCAGGCCGATGCGATCCACCTGCTGGCCGAGGGGCTGAGGGCCAGGCGGTCTGGGAACGAGCACAGCTTCGACCACCTGCTCATGGTGCTCATGCCGAACAAGCGCAGCGCCATGCACCTGGACACCATCTTCACCCGCATCAGCGAGGACGAGTGCCTGGTCTACCCCCCCTATTTCCTGCCGAGCAGCCGGGAACTCCTCAATGTGACCAGCATTGACCTTCGCCATGGTGAGCTGCGCATGAGCACCCAGCCGGGCCTGCTCCGGTCGCTCAGGGCCCTCGGCATCGAATTGGAGCCCATCTTCTGCGGCGGGCGGGATCCCATCCTCCAGCAGCGGGAGCAGTGGACCGACGGCGCCAACGCCTTCTGCCTCGCCCCGGGGGTCATCACCAGCTACGGCCGCAACCTCGCCACCGGGGAGGCCCTCGACCGGGCCGGCTACCGGGTGGTGACGGCGGAGCGGGTACTGTCAGCGGGGGGGCCCGACCTGCTGGACGGGACGAAGTACCTGGTCCAGATCGAGGCCGGCGAGCTGAGCCGGGCCCGGGGGGGGCCCCGCTGCATGACCATGCCGCTCTCCCGGGACAGCGCATGACGGCTCACCCCGTCCTGTTGGATCTGGACCGGGCCCTGGCGGGGGGCGCGGCCCCGGAGGTGTGGATCCGCTTTCCCCGACTGCTGGGCGACGTGGTCATGACCATGCCCCTGCTCAACACCCTCCAGATTCACTGGAATGCCGTCGCGGCGGCCCGGGGCCAGCAGCTGCGCTGGATCGCCGTGGGCCACACCGCCGGGGCGGCCCTGCTGTCCGAGGCCGACCCGGCCTTCATCGCCGAGGCCATCCTGGAAGGGGGCGGAGCCGCCAAGCCGGATCCCTGGGCCCTGCTGCGCCGCTGGCGCAAGCGGCGCCCCGCGGCCTTCATCAACCTCTCCCAGAGCGCCCGCCTGCCTCTGGCCGCCTGGCTGAGCGGGGTGCCCATCCGGGCAGGCATTGCGGACAACCATCTGCGGCTGCTCTACCATCACAGCATCCGCTACCGCGACCTCCAGTTGCACATCGCCGCTCGCTTCGAGCCCCTCCTGACGGCCCTTACCGGGGATGATCGCTCCCTCTGGCTGCCCCTGGGGCCGGCCCTGCTGGGGGGACGGAAGGGCCCGGACAAGCTCCGCGCCGCCGGCTGGGACGGCCGGGACTACGCCACCCTGGCCTTCGGGACCCGGGGCTACGGCAAGCGCTGGTTCCCGGAACGCCATACCTGGCCTGGGCTCATGCGCCTCCTGCTGGACCGGGGGGTGCGCCCGGTCCTGCTGGGAGGCCCCGACGAGGTGCCCCTGGGCGCTGAACTGGCGGCCCTGGTGCCCGGGGCCCTGAACCTGACCGGGCTCACCAGCCTCCCGGAGGCCTGCGCCATCCAGGCGGCGGCCTGGGGCAACGTGGCCATCGATACCGGGCTGGCCCATCTGGCCGCCGCCACCGGACGCCCCACCGTGACCATCTTCGGTCCCAGCCCCGAGCTCTGGGCGAATCCCATCGGGCCCCGGGCCATGACCGTGCGGGGGCCGGCCGTGGATTGCGACCCGTCCGTGCGGGCGGACTTCCCCACCTATGGCTCGGCCGCCCACCGGCTGGTTCCCTCCAGGGTGATGCAAGTATTGGAATTGCTGACCAAGGAATCCTGAGTCTGGTTCCTGCTAAGATTCCCCTTCGCGCCTCGTCCCACCGAGGCGCCCCTTTTTTTATGGCCACCGTGAACCCGAACCCCATCCCGACCCCCCGGCACCGCCTGGAGTACGGCCTGTTCCGCCTGCTGGATGGCGTGATCGGGCGCCTGCCCTGGGCCACGGTGCAGGTCCTGGGGGAGGCGGCGGGCCTGCTCTTCTACCTGGTGGATCCCCGGCACCGCCGGATCGTCCGGGAGAACATGCGCTTCGCGGACCTGGGCCTCGATGAAGCCCGGACCCGGGCCGTGTCCCGGGCCTGCTTCCGCCATTTCGGCGCCCTCTTCGTGGGCCTCCTGCGCCTGCGCCATGCCACCCCCGAGGAACTCGACCGCTGGATCAAGGTAGAGGGGGTGGAGCACTTCGATGCCGCCCAGGCGGGCGGCAGGGGCTTCATCCAGCTCACCGGCCACTACGGCAACTGGGAGGCCATCGCCCTGGCCCAGAGCCGCCTCGGACGGACCCTGGATGCCATCGGCCGGGAGCTGGACAACCCGCTGCTGGAACCCATCTCCCTGGGCTTCCGCACCCGCTTCGGCAACCGGGTGATCCTCAAGGATGGCGCCATGCGCGATACCCTCAAGGCGCTCAAGGCCGGCCGGGGCGTGGGCTTCCTGCTGGACCAGGACGCCCTCACCATGGGCGTGTGGGTGAAATTCCTGGGCCAGTGGGCCTCCACCTTCGGCACCGCCGGCAGCCTCGCCGCGCGCTATGGCCTGCCGGTGCTTCCCGTCTTCAGCTGGCCGAATCCCGACGGCACCATCACCGTGCGGTTCGAGGCCCCTTTCCAGGTGCCGGTGACGGGCGATGCCATCCGGGACGGCTGGGTGGCCACCCAGCTCATGACGGCCCGGATCGAGGCCCAGATCCGGAAGGACCCCCGCTGGTGGTTCTGGATGCACCGCCGGTTCAAGACCCGGCCCGGGGAGGGAAACCCCCTTCCCGCTCCGCTTCCGCCCCAGGAGTGGATAGAATCAGTGCAAACCTTCTCTGTTTGACCGGGCCCTTCGGCCCGCCTTTTTTTTCTCCACCCTTTCCTGGAAATCCCCATGCCCAAGCACGTGCTCGTGAAGCTCGAGAAGGAACTCAAGGCCATCAAGCAAGCCCTCCTGGTGGACATCCCCCAGGAGATCGCCCGGGCGGCCGGGCAGGGTGATCTGTCCGAGAATGCCGAGTACGAGCAGGCCCTGGCCAAGCGCGACATGTACCAGAACAAGCTCGTCACCCTGGAGAAGCGCATTTCCGAAGTGGCCAGCCTGGATATCAGCCGCCTGCCCAAGTCCCGGGCGGCCTACGGGTCCAAAGTCACGATCCTGGACCTGGATTCCGAAGAGGAGTTCACCTACACCCTCGTGCTCCCGGAGGAACTGGATGGTTATCCCCAGCATCTCAGCATCAGTTCCCCCATCGGCATGGCGCTCGTGGGACTGGAGGAGGGCAATGAGGTCCGCGTCCAGATACCCGCGGGAATCCGCCGCTTCGAGATCCTGGAACTCAAGACCATTCACGATGTAGCATAGTCCGGCCCCCTACAGGAGGTATCTGAGTGAGCACGAAGCAGGAGCGAAGTGCCACTTTGCGCAGCGAAGCCCCGAAGGGGTGCTGCACACGAGGTGCAGCATGAACAAATACAAGCGCGAACAAAAATGCTCCTTCTGCGGCAAAG
>CAIMBM010000098.1 GCA_903839205.1 uncultured Holophagaceae bacterium
GCGGCCAGGTCCTTCCGGTTCGCATCGGCAGGGTCGCGCGGTGCCATGACCCCACCGTCGCTCAAACCTCCGTGAGCTGGGCCGTCACGTGTTCGGCGATGAGATTCCTGGCGAATTCCGTGATGCCCTGGAATTCGACCCCCATGAGGGCGTAGCCGTGGGTCTTCCCGGGCACCTTCCCGAGGATCCGCATGACCACCGCAGACAGGGGCACCGCGGGCAGGTCCAGGTGGTCCAGGTAGAGGTCCTCCACACTGTCCCCCACTTCGATCGCCCCCATATCGCCCATGTCGACTTCCATGCAGCAGCCGCCGGCGCTGAGGTTGACCAGCCGGTTGCCCCGGATCGCCCTGTCCTTGACCCTGAAGTGGACCCGATAGTCCCCGCCAGTGACACTCATGCGTGGATACTTCCGCTGCTCGTGCTGGACCCGCATCTGGGTGGTCCTCCGAGTGATCCGATCCCGGGTCCCGGGAATCCCCGGACCCACTGGAGACTCTTCGGCATCCGGCTGGCAGACTGGTGTTTTCGATGGGAACGGACGCGATGGCGAAGAAGAGGGGCTGGGGGCGGCGCATTCTGGTGGGGCTGGGCTGGGCCGTGGGCCTGTTCCTGGTCCTGAACCTCCTGCTGGTGGCGGTCTTCCGGTTCCTGCCGGTGCCGACCTCGGGGCTCATGGTGCAGCGACGCGTCGAGGCCTGGTCCGAGGGTCGGCCTTATGTCGCCCACCAGCGCTGGGTCCCCCTCGAGGACATCTCACCCAGCCTGGGTGTGGCGGTGATCGCCGGGGAGGACCAGAACTTCACCGATCACTTCGGGTTCGACTGGCAGGCCATCGAGAAGGCCGTCCAGCACAATGAGCACAGTCGCCGGAAGCGGGGGGCCTCCACGGTGTCCCAGCAGACGGCCAAGAACCTCTTCCTGTGGAGCAGCCGTTCCTGGACGCGGAAGGGGCTGGAAGCCTGGTTCACCCTGCTCATCGAGGTGGGCTGGTCCAAGAAGCGCATCCTGGAGGTCTACCTGAACATCGTCGAGTTCGGGGACGGCATCTACGGCGCCGAGGCCGCGGCCCGCGCCTTTTTCGGCAAGCCGGCCAAGCGCCTCAGCCCCTCGGAGTCGGCCCTGCTGGCGGCGGTGCTGCCGAATCCCCACCGGTTCCATGCCAACGCCCCCAGCGAATACATCCGCGGGCGGCAGGCCTGGATCCTCAACCAGATGCGGCAGCTGGGGGGCGACCAGGTGGTGAAGGACCTGGAAGGCTAGGCGGCCGGGGAAAAGGTTGCATCCGGGTGGCGAATCCCGGGCAAAGGTCACGATTCCCTACCCGCTGGTTTTCTTGGCTGAACCGGGGTATAGAATGGGGCCCAATCATCCAGGAGGATCCAGCATGAAGCCCCCCGTTCGTGTGGCCGTCACCGGCGCTGCCGGTCAGATCGGATACAGTCTGCTTTTCCGCATCGCCAGCGGCGCGATGCTCGGCAACGACCAGCCCGTGATCCTCCAGCTGCTGGA
>CAIMBM010000099.1 GCA_903839205.1 uncultured Holophagaceae bacterium
ACGTCCAGGATCTCGAGCTGCATCTTCACCAGGAAGAAGGTCGCCATGGTCGGCTGGAGGTCGCTTCTCAGTTCTTTCCGCTCAAGGCCCTGCTCAAAGATCCGGCGGATGGCGGTCACCACGGGGCGCATCTGCCCTTCGATGAGGGTGGTGACGCCTTCGGCGCCCTTCACGATCTCGCCCCGGACCAGGGCCCGGATCCCGGGATCCTGGCTCAGGTGCTGATGGTAGATCAGGAGCACCTCCCAGAGCCGCTGGGCCGTGGGCCGGGGGTCGCTGGCCGCGGACAGAATCTCCACAGCCCGGAGGACCCCGGGGAATCGCCGCTGAAGCAGGGCCGCAAAGAGGCCCTCCTTGCTGGCGAAGTGGTAGTAGATCAGCGCCGGGTCGCAGCCCGCCCGGCGGGCGATGGCCCGCAGGCTGGCCCCCCGGAGACCATCCTCGGCGAACACGGCCAGGGCGGCGTCCAGCAGATGGTCGGGATCCACCTTGGTGGGTTTCGGGCCCCGGGATCGGGCAGGCGGGATGGTCATGGGCATCCAATTCAACAGGTGTTGAATCATGGAATCCCAGCCAACCCGGCGCAAGGAATTATTTCATCGGTTGTGGAAAAGAAGGTGGCACAGCAAAAAGCCCCCGGGGTCCGGGGGCTTTTCAGGGGAATGCGGGCCTCACTCGCCGGAGATGGGGACCACGGTGGTGTCTTCGATGGTGAGGATTTCCGCCTCTTCGAAGGCGATGCGGTTCTCCTCGACCTCGGCCACCGCGACCTGGCCCCAGAAGGAGGCGAGCTTGGGCGCGTCCTGGGCCTGGCCGTGCTTGTTCACGGGCACGACCACCTCGACCTTGGGGAAGGCGCCCCGCTGCAGCTGCTCGCAGCGCTTGCCTGCGATCACGACAAAGCGGTACTTGTTGGCGATTTCATCAGGAACACGAACAATGGTGCGCTGGGTCATGGGCACTCCGAACCTGGAAGTCTAACACCAGGGAGCCTTGCGGGCAATGATTGAAGGTAGGATGAAGGGTTTTCCCGGGAGGGACCATGGAACGGGGCAGGCTCTGGCGATCGGCCTTCGGGAACAATGTGCGGCTCCTGGAGATGAACGGGGCCGGGCTCGCGCCGGAAATGGCCTCCCAGCGATCCGCCAACGGCGTGGCGTCAGCCGCCTGGATCCTGGGGCACCTGGTTTCCACGCGCCGGCGCATCGTGAGGCTGGTCGGCGGGGAGCTGCCCGAGGACCCGGTCTGGGAACAGCACTATGCCAGGGGAGGCCCGGGAGCCAAGGCTCACCTGGGCTGGCCTGAACTGGTGGAGGCCTTCCAGTCCGCCGACCAGGCCTTGAAGGCAGCCTTCCTGCAGGTGACCGACTGGGACCGTCCGACCACCAACCCGGCCCTGGGGACGGAGCAGCCCCTGGAACAGGTGCTGGCCTTCCTCTTCATGCACGAGTGCTACCACCTGGGGCAGATCGGGATCATCCGGAAACTGCACGGCCTGCCGGGAGCGATCTGATGCAGATCATCCTGGGCATCACGGGAGGCATTGCCGCCTACAAGGCCGCCGAGCTGGCCCGCCTGCTGGTCAACCGGGGCCACCGGATCCGCTGCGTCCTGACCGAGGCGGGCGCAAGGTTCATCACGCCCCTCACCCTCAGCAGCCTGACCGGGGAACCCTGCTACGGCGCCAACCCCGACCAGGGCGAGTGGCGGGCGAATCCCAGCATCGAGCACATTGAACTGGCCCGCTGGGCCGATCTGGTGGCCGTGGTGCCCGCCACGGCGAACATCCTCGGTAAGGCCGCCAACGGCCTGGCCGACGACCTGCTCAGCACGGTGCTGCTGGCCACCCGGGCCCCGGTGCTGTGGGCCCCGGCCATGAACACCGGCATGTGGGAGCATCCGGCGGTGCAGGCCAACCTGGTTCGGCTGCGTTCCTTCGGCCATGCGGTGGTGGAGCCGGGAGAGGGCGCGCTGGCCTGTGGCGAAGAAGGTTCGGGGAAGCTGGCCGAAGTGGCCTCCATTGCCGAGGCCATCCAGGCGCAGGGGACACCCAAGCTGCGGAGCCTCAGGGACCGCCAGGTGCTCATCACCGCAGGCCCCACCCGGGAGGACCTGGATCCGGTCCGGATTCTCACCAACCGCAGTACAGGCACCATGGGGATCGAACTGGCCCGGGCCTTCCGGGACGTGGGTGCGAGGGTGCACCTGGTGCTCGGGGGAGAGGCGCCGGCACCCTGGGGGGTGGAGACGACCCGAGTCCACAGCGCCCAGCAGATGCTGGAGGCCTGCCTGGCCCGGTGGGCGAATTCCGACGGCCTGGTGGGCGCCGCCGCGGTGGCAGACCAGAGGCCGGAGCGCCCGTCCCCGGAGAAGGTGAAAAAGGGCGAGGGGCCGGAGACGCTGGTGCTGGTGCGGACGCCTGACATCCTCGCGCAGCTTTCATCTGTGCGCCGGCCCGACCAGTGGGTCCTCGGGTTCGCCGCAGAAAGCGAGCACCACCTGGAACATGCCATGGCCAAGCTGAAGAAGAAGGGCCTGGACGCTGTGCTGGTCAACGACATCCAAGGTGGCCGAGGGTTCGGGGCCCAGGCCAGTACCCTCACGCCCCTCACGGCCCAGGGCCCGCACCCGCCCCTGGGGCCCCAGTCCAAGGACCAGCTGGCCAGGGCCGTGGTGCAGTGGTGGGCCCAGCGGCTGGAGGTCCGGCCGGAGTAGCGTCAGAGGGCCGGGTCGATCCAAGGCAGCACCTCGCTGGGCCGGCCGGCCACATTGCCCAGGCGCACCGCCACCACCACGATCCAGCCCTGGGAGCGCTGCAGGGAACCCAGGTCCAGGACGAAGATCCCGCCGGGCCCGGGCAGGTCCGGACGCCGCCGTTCCAGCACCACCTCGCCCCGGCTGAAGACTTCCTCGGGGGTGGGCTTGACGAGCCCCAGGGGCAGGTAGATGACCCGCACGCTCTCGATTCCCACGAGGGGACCTCCGTTGGCGTCCGCCAAAGGCAGTACCATCCGGAGTCTCCGCAGGGCATCGAGACGAACCTCCATGGCCTGGGCTGGGATCCGGGGCCGGGGGATGGGGTCTCCCTTCCGCCCGCATTGGATGGCCAGGAGCGAGAGTGTGATGGCCAGCGTCGGATTTGCCAGGGTGGGGGAACGCATCCCAAACATCATGCCCGAACTTCAAAGTCCACCGATCCCCTGTCCCAGGTCCACCCGAAGCTCGGCGCACGAGGGCGAATAAGTAAGGGATAGTTGGTTCAGAACGAGCTGAGGACCGGCCCCACCGCAGTCGTCTCGATCGTGCGAGTTCAGGAGGGCGCCACCGTAGCGACGGGGCTCCACTCAGCACCGAAGTGCCCCCCGGGACCTGACAATGGGTGTCTCGCGCAACGCCACAGGTGATTTCCAGCCGACAGGGTATGTCCAGGAGGGAGCCAGGTCCCGAAATTGGCGATGGTGCTCATCCCTGGGGTTTGCCCAGGGCTTTATCGGGTTGCCAGATCCGCGGTCCCTGGGTTAGGGTGTGACAGAAGTCATACCCCAACCCTGGAGGACCCATGAAGAGAATCTTGCAGCTCCTGCTCGCCGGAACCGCCCTGTCCCTTTCTGCCCAGCAGGGGACGCGCTGGGTGGCCGGTGAACTGGGCGGGACGGCCTGGAGAAGTTCCACCAACCTGACGGACGAGATCCACTACGGCCTGGGTGCGGGTCACTGGTACACCGACCGCTGGGGAGTCGATGTCCGTTTTCTCCGGAATGACCTCAAACTGGACAGCAACCCACTGAATGTCGCCACGGGGAAGGAGACCCATCTCCTCCTTTCCGGCCTCTTCAACCTGCGTCCGGGCGCTGACAACTGGTATCCCTACCTGGCCGCTGGCCTGGGCGAGACCAATCTGGACGCTCCCTACTCCGGGCAGACCAGCAGCGCCACCCGGTTCAACTACCACGCCGGGACCGGCCTGATGGGCAGGCCCGTGGAGCACGTGTTGCTTGATGTGAGTGTCAAGGCGGTGCGCGTGGACCTGCCGGCCTCCTCCCATCGGACGGAAGTCCTGGCTACGCTAGGCCTTGGCTACGTCTGGGGCGGCGTCCCGGTGGTCGCGCCCACGCCCGCTCCCGCGCCTGAGCCCCCGAAGCCGGCGGCCCCAGAACCGAAACCGAAGCCGGAGCCGGTGGCGCCCCCGGCCCCGCCGCCTCCGGCTCCCGAGCCGGTGAAGGAGGTCGTCGTGCCTGCGCCTCCCCCGCCGCCTCCCCCGCCAGCCAAGATCGTACTGGACGAGGCGGTGCTCCACTTCGCCAACGGCAAGGCCGAATTGGGTGCCGATGCCAAGGCCGCCATCCAGAAGGTGGCCGCTGGGCTCAAGGCCTATCCCGGCGAATACTCGCTCGTGGTCAGTGGCCACACCTCCTCGCTGGGCGGCAAGGCCCTGAACAAGTCCCTCTCCAAGCTCAGGGCCGATGCCGTGGCCAAGGTCCTTGTGGATGCGGGCATCCCGGCCTCCCGGGTCATGACCGTCGGCTCGGGTCCAGAGAAGCCCATCGCCGACAACAAGACCAAGGCTGGCCAGGCGAAGAACCGGCGGGTGGAGATCGATGTGAAGGTCAACGACGCCAAGGCCGAGGTCCGCAAGACCGAGACCGGAACCGTGGAAACGGCCCCCGCAACGGCCCCGAAGAAGCCCGCTAGCAAGTAATCCAGGCATGAAAACCAAGTGGCGGGGGCGTACCCCGCCACTTTTTTCTGGAGCGAATCCGTGTCGATGAGAGACGAGTTCAAGACCTTCATCATGAAGGGCAACGTCATAGACCTGGCGGTGGCCGTGGTCGTGGGTGGCGCCTTCGGCAAGATCGTCACCGCCTTCGTGGATGGCATCGTCATGCCCCTGGTGACCTACGTGCTTCCCGCCAACATCAAGTGGGAAGAGTGGGTCCTCGGCAAGTTCCGCATCGGGGCGGTGCTGGGTGCCACGGTCAATTTCCTGATCATCGCCCTGGTGATTTTCCTCGTGCTGGTCAAGTTCCTGGGCAAGTTCATGAAGAAGCCCGAGGCCCCGGCTGCCCCCGCCACGAAGGAATGCCCCGCCTGCCTGGAACAGGTGCCCCTCCTGGCCACCCGCTGCAAGCACTGCACGAGCCAGTTCTGAATCTTTGATCCTGGCTGGAAGGGCCCGGTCCGCCGGGCCCTTTCGCTTGTGGGACTGAATGCGCCCAACAAGACCCGACCATGCCGCGATGACGCCGCGCGGCGCCGTGGGGTTTTGCTAGGCGCTCCAGGGGCTCCCGTGGTGAACTGGAAGATCAACCCCGGGGCGCTTGGGTGCGCCCCCCGACGCACGAGGGCGCCGATGAGCGAGCAGGCTCCGGTTAAGAAGTATTCGGTGTTTCTTCCCAAGACCGACTTCCCCATGAAGGCGGATCTGCCCCAGCGTGAGCCGAAGCGGCTGGAGCGCTGGAAGGCCGAAGGCCTCTACCACCGCATCGAAGCCCGGCGAAAGTCCGAGAATGCCGCCGGGAAGGGCAAAGGCCGCGAAGTGCTCCATGACGGACCGCCCTATGCCAATGGCGCCATCCACATGGGTCACGCCCTCAACAAGATCCTCAAGGATGTGGTGGTGAAGTCCCGCTGGATGGAGGGCTATGAATCGCCCTATGTGCCGGGCTGGGACTGCCACGGCCTGCCCATCGAGCACGCCGTCGAAAAGGACCTTGGACCGAAGCGGCGGGAGATGAGCCGGGCCGACTTCCTGCAGCGATGCCGGGCCTATGCCCAGAAGTGGATCGACACCCAGCGCACGGCCTTCCAGCGGCTGGGGGTGCTGGGCGCCTGGGAACGGCCCTATGTGACCATGGATCCGCTCTATGAAGCGGAGACCGTGCGCCACCTGGCGAAGCTCTTCCGGAGCGGCAGCGTCACTCGCAAGCTGAAGGTCGTCCACTGGAGCTATGGCGCCCGCACGGCCCTGGCCGAGGCGGAGGTCGAGTACGCGGACCGGACCAGCCCCGCCATCACCGTGGCCTTCCCCGTGGCGGATGCCGAGGCCCGGCGCCTGGATCTGCCCACACCGCTCTTCGTGCCCATCTGGACCACCACCCCCTGGACCCTGCCCAGCAACCTGGCCGTGGCCATGCACCCCGACTTCGAGTACGCCGTGGTGCGCGCAGGTGAGATCCACTACATCGTGGCCGTGCCCCTGCGGGAGGCGTTCGCGGCCAAGCTGGGCATGACACTGCACACGGTGGAGATCCGCCGGGGCAAGGAGTTCCAGACCCTGGTGGCCCGGCATCCCTGGATCGACCGCGAAAGCCCCGTGCTCCTGGCGGACTACGTCACGGCAGACACGGGCACCGGCCTGGTCCACACGGCGCCGGACCACGGCGTCGACGACTTCAACCTGGCCCACCACCTCGGGCTGCTGCAGCTGGTGGGGCCCGACGGCAAGTTCCTGCCGGCCGTGAATGATCCGGACCTGGAAGGGAAGAACATCTTCGAGTGCAACCCGCTGGTGGTGGACCGGGTGCGGCGGGAAGGGCGCCTCCTGCATGAGGAGACCCTGACGCACAGCTATCCCCACTGCTGGCGCACAAAGACGCCCATCCTCTTCCGCGCCACCGAACAGTGGTTCATCACCATGGACTCTGAACTCGCCGGCAAGGGCCGGAGCCTGCGGGAGCTCGGCATCGAGGGCGTGGAGCAGACCCAGTGGGTGCCCGCCCAGGGCCAGAACCGCATCCAGGCCATGATCGCGGGCCGACCCGACTGGTGCATCAGCCGCCAGCGGGCCTGGGGCACGCCCATCACGGTCCTGCGCTGTGAAGCCTGTGGTGAGCCCCTGGTGGCCGAGTCCATCTTCGAGACCGCCGCGCTGGCCATCGAGCAGGGCGGTATCGAGGCCTGGGGCGAGCTGCCCGTGGAAAACCTGGTTCCGACCGGCGCCACCTGCCGCTGCGGGTCCAAGGCCTTCCTCAAGGAGACGGACATTCTCGACGTCTGGATCGATTCCGGCGTCAGCGCCTCCGTGGTGTGCGAGGCCCATCCCGAACTGGACCGCTCGGACTATGGCCAGTTCATCTACCTGGAGGGCTCGGACCAGCACCGGGGCTGGTTCCACAGCTCCCTGCTGTTCAACCTCGCCGCCACGGGCACCAAGCCCTACAAGCAGGTGGTCACCCACGGCTTCGTCCTGGACGGCAAGGGCCAGAAGATGTCCAAGAGCCTGGGCAATGTCATCACGCCCGAGGAGATCCTGAAGACCCTCGGCGCCGACATCCTGCGCTGGTGGGCCGCCAGCTGCGACTACAGCGAGGACATCCGCATCTCCAAGGAGATCCTGGACCGCAGCGCCGATGCCTACCGCAAGATCCGCAACACCCTGCGCTTCCTGCTGGGCGCCCTGGCGGACTTCGATCCCGCGAAGGACGCGGTGGCCACCGCTGAGCTTGCCCCCCTCGACCGCTGGGTGCTGGAGGCTTTCTCCCGCACCACGGCCGAGGCCCGGGACGCCTACACCCGCTTCGAGTTCCACCGGGCCACCCAGGCCATCCATGGCTTCTGCCAGCTGGAGCTCTCGGGCCGCTACTTCGAGATCATCAAGGACCGCCTCTACTGCGACGCCCTGGATTCGCCCCGCCGCCGCAGCTGCCGGCAGACCTGCTGGGAGCTGGTCCAGGGCCTCTGCACCCTGCTCGCGCCGGTCATGAGCTACACCGCCGACGAAGCCTGGGAGCTGATCCCTGGCGTCGAAGGCAGCGTCCATGAGCAGCGGTTCCCGGAGCTCAGCGGGGCCGCCACCGAGCCAGCCTGGGAAAAGCTGTGGGAGGTCCGTGCGGCCGTGCAGGCGGCCATGGAGCCATCGCGCGCTGCGAAGGTGGTCGGCACGAGCCTGGATGCAGCCGTTCAGATCACGCTGAAGGACCAGGGGGAATGGGACCTCCTGGCTGCCACCGGCGAGTCGCTGGATGACCTCCTGGTGGTCTCGTCCATCGCTCAAAGTGCAGATTCGGGTGCTGCCAACGGCCCCATCGTCAACGTCACACCCCACGAAGGCACCAAGTGCCCCCGCTGCTGGAACCACAAGGGCGGTCCCGGCAAGGGGGAAGACGCGGCGCTCTGTGTGCGTTGCGCTGAAGTGGTGGGGGCCTAGTGCGCCGTCTGCTCTGGCTGTTCCTTCCCGCGGGCGTGCTGGCCATGGACCTGGCTTCCAAGGCCTGGATCCTGAACCTCCTGGCCGAGGGGGAGTCGAAACCGGTCATCAAGGGGTTCTTCAACCTGAATCTCGGCTTCAACCGGGGTGCCATCTTCGGTAGCCTCACCTGGCTTCCGGCCCCGGCGAGAGTCATCCTCTTCGCCGTGGCAGGTCTGGCGGCACTGTTCATCATCGGCCGCATGTTCCTGGAGCGCGGTACGGCCACTCTGGATCGCCTGGCCCTGGGGTTCATCCTCGGTGGGATCCTGGGAAACAGCCTGGACCGCTACCTTCGCGGGGCCGTGGTGGACTTCCTGGATTTCGTCTTTGGCACCTGGCACTACTGGACCTTCAATCTCGCAGACAGCTTCATCCTCGTGGGGGTCGTGCTCTACGGCCTGCGGATGCTCAGGGCGCCGAAGGTTGAGCATCGAACGACTGAAAACTGATCAGCCAGGAGAGCGCCAGGAGAAGCAAAAGCTATTTCTTGCCACGGATGAACACTGATAAGCACGGATGCTAGCCCACGCTGTATCTGTGTGGATCCGGGTTCATCTGTGGCTAAGAGGTCGTAACAAAACCCGACGATACCGCGATGAAGCCAGCCGGGATGCACCGCAAGGAAGGGCCCGCAGGGCAACGTGGTTCGTTGTTCAAGGGCT
>CAIMBM010000100.1 GCA_903839205.1 uncultured Holophagaceae bacterium
GCCCGGATCCTCGAGGCAGCTCATGGCCAGGACCGCGTAACCAGAGGACTGGGACAGAGGAAGCATGGTCACCTGCACAGAAAGGGTTGGATGGATGGAGTAGATGATAGACGATCTTCAGGTCAAACACATCCTGGGATTATCACCGCCGAAAAAAAACCAAGACCCCCGGGTCGCGGGGGTCTTTTCGCGGCCGCAAGGCCGATCAGGGCCTCCAACCGTTGAGGATCCGCATGTAGTTGGCGCGCGTGAAGGCCTGGGGATTGGGGGACTTCTGGAGGCTCATGCTGCCCTTGGCCTGGGCCAGGGAGGCGTAGTCGTGCTCTTCGAGCCATTCGGCCAGGCCGGTCCGGGCCTGGGCGAGGCGCTCGGGGCCGTGGATGAGCAGTGCTGAAACCATCTGCACGGCGTCCGCGCCGGCCATGACGGCCTTGAGGGCGCCGATGCCGTCATGCACGCCGCCGGTGACGGCGAGGCTGCCCTTCACGTGGCCGTGGAGCACCGCCAGCCAGCGCAGGCGCAGCAGCAGGTCCGCGGGGCTGGAGAGCTGCAGGCTGGGCTCGGCCAGCAGTTCCTCCACGTTGATGTCGGGCTGGAAGAACCGGTTGAAGAGCACCAGGCCGTCCGCGCCGGCGGCTTCCAGCTCCCCGGCGAAGTGCGCCAGGGCGGAGAAGAAGGGCGAGAGCTTCACGGCCACGGGGATCTTCACTTCGGCCTTCACGGCGCGCACGATGTCGAGGGTGCGCTTCTCGACTTCGGCGGAAGATTCCTTCGCGTCGGTGGGAATGTAGTAGACGTTCAGCTCCAGCGCATCCGCACCGGCCTCCTGCATCAGCTTGCCGTAACGTAGCCACCCGGCAGGCGTGGTGCCGTTGAGGGAGGCGATGACCGGGACGGAAACCGCGGCCTTGATGCGGCGGACCTGCTCGAGGTACTTCTCGGGGCCCAGGCGGAACTCATCGGCCTTCGGGAAGAAGGAGATGGCCTCGGCGCTGGCGTTGGAGGACAGCTCCATGTCCATGATCATGCCCTGCTCTTCGCGGGTGATCTGTTCCTCGAAGAGCGAGTGCATGACGATGGCGGAGACGCCGGCATCTTCCAGGCGCTTCACCATGCCCATGTCATCGACCATGGGGGAGGCACCCGCCATCAGGGGATGGTCGAGCTCGAGGCCGAGGTAGGTGGTCTTGAGGTTCATGGCGTCCCCCCTCAGCTGTTCTTGGCGACGACGGACAGCTTGGCAAGCTGCTCGTAGACGGAATAGCGGTTGGTGGCATCGAGCTGTGCCCCGTCCAGCAGTTTCTTGAAGTGCTCAGGGTTCTGCTGCTCGACCATGCGGTAGCGGGTCTCGTTGCGCACGTAGGTGCCCAGGGGCACCTTGGGTGCGCCGGAATCCATCTGCAGCGGGGCCTCGCCCTTCTCGAGACGGCGGGGGTCGAAGCGGAACAGCGGCCAGTGGCCGGAATCCACCGCCAGCTTCTGCTGGTCGCAGCCGTGGGCCATGTCGTAGCCATGGGCGATGCAGTGGCTGTAGGCCAGGATGAGGCTGGGACCGTTGTAGGACTCGGCCTCCTGGAAGGCCTTCACCGTCTGCGCGTCGCGGAAGCCGAAGGCGACCTTGGCCACGTAGATGCCGCCATAGGTCATGGCGATCATGCTCAGGTCCTTCTTGGGCAGGCTCTTGCCGGCCATGGCGAACTTGGCGGCGGCGCCCCTGGGCGTGGACTTGGAGGCCTGGCCGCCGGTGTTGGAGTAGACCTCGGTGTCGAGCACCAGGACGTTCACGTTGCGGCCGGAGGCGAGGACGTGGTCCAGGCCACCGTAGCCGATGTCGTAGGCCCAGCCATCGCCGCCCACGATCCAGACGCTCTTGTCCACGAGGTAGTCCGCGATGTCCAGCAGCATCTTCGCCTCGGGTTCCTTGAGGCCCGCCAGCTTCTGCTTGAGGACCGCCACCCGCTCGCGCTGGGCCTTGAGGCCCGCCTCGGTGCTCTGGTCCGCGGTGGCGAGGCCGGCGATGAGGTCGTCACCGAGCTTCGCGGCGAGGCGGTGCATCAGCTCCAGGGCGAATTCCTGGTGCTTGTCCACGGAGAGCCGCATGCCCAGGCCGAATTCGGCGTTGTCCTCGAAGAGGCTGTTGGCCCAGGCGGGACCGCGCCCATCCTTGTTCGTGGTGTAGGGCGTGGTGGGCAGGTTGCCGCCGTAGATGCTGGAGCAGCCCGTGGCGTTGGCGATGAGGGCCCGGTCGCCGAAGAGCTGGGTGAGCAGCTTGACGTAGGGGGTCTCGCCGCAGCCGGAGCAGGCGCCGCTGTATTCGAACAGGGGCTCCAGGAACTGGGTGCCCTTCACGTCCATCTTCACCGTGGTGCGGTCGACCTCGGGCAGGTCCAGGAAGAAGCTGTAGTTGGCGGCTTCGGCCTCGCGGAGCGGGGCCTGGGCCACCATGTCGATGGCCTTGTGCTTGGGGTTGCTCTTGTCCTTGGCGGGGCAGACCTCGACGCAGAGGGTGCAGCCGGTGCAGTCCTCGGGAGCCACCTGGATGGTGTACTTCTGGCCCTTGTACTCGGGTCCCTTGTAGTCCACGGACTTAAAGGTCCCGGGCGCGCCGGCCAGGGCCGAGGGCACGTAGACCTTGGCGCGGATGGCGGCGTGGGGGCAGACCAGCGCGCACTTGTTGCACTGGATGCAGATGGCGGCATCCCACTCGGGGATCTCCAGGGCGATGTTGCGCTTCTCCCACTTGGTGGTGCCCGAGGGCCAGGTGCCGTCGATGGGGAAGGCGCTCACGGGCAGCAGGTCGCCCTTGCCTTCCATCATCACGGCCGTGACACGCTGGACGAAGTCTGGGGCTTCGGGGGCGACCATGGGGGGGCGGACCCGGGCGGAGGTGGCGGTGGCGGGCACCTTCACCTCGTGGAGGTTGGCCAGGGTTTCGTCCACCGCATGGTAGTTCTGCTCGACGACGGCATCGCCCTTCTTGCCGTAGGTCTTCTTGATGGCCTTCTTGATCTGGGTGATGGCCTCTTCGCGGGGCAGGACCCCACTGATGGCAAAGAAGCAGGTCTGCATGATGGTGTTGATGCGGACGCCCATGCCCGTGTTCTTGGCGACCTCGTAGGCGTCGATTACGTAGAACTTGAGCTGCTTCTCGACGATGGCCTCCTGCACTTCCTTCGGCAGGGTCTCCCACACGCTCCCGGCGCTGTGGGGGGTGTTCAGGAGGAAGGTGGCGCCCTTCACGGCGGTCTCGAGCATCTCGTACTTCTCGAGGAAGCTGGTCTGGTGGCAGGCGATGAAGTTCGCCTTGGTCACCAGGTAGGCGCTCTTGATGGGGCGGGGTCCGAAGCGGAGGTGGCTGATGGTGATGGCGCCGGACTTCTTGGAGTCGTAGACGAAGTAGCCCTGGCCGTAGTTGGGGGTCTCCTCCGCGATGATCTTGATGGAGTTCTTGTTGGCGCCCACGGTGCCATCGGCGCCCAGGCCGTAGAACAGGGCGCGGGTCACGTCGCTCGGCTCCACATCGAAGCTGGCGTCGTAGGTGAGCGAGCTGTGGCTGACGTCGTCCATGATGCCGACGGTGAAGTGGTTCTTCGGCTTGTCCTTGGCCAGGTTGTCGAAGACGCCCCTGACCATGGCCGGGGTGAATTCCTTGGAGGACAGGCCGTAGCGGCCGCCCACGACCACGGGGTCGAGCTTGGTGTGGCCCTCCTCGCGGCCCTCGCGCAGGGCGGCGATCACGTCCATGTGCATGGGCTCGGCCGGGCAGCCGGGCTCCTTGCAGCGGTCGAGGACGGCGATCTTCTTCACCGAGGCGGGCAGGGCGCGGACGAACTCGGAGATGGCGAAGGGCCTGAACAGGCGCACCTTCAGGACACCCACCTTCTCGCCCTGCTTCATGGCCCACTCCACGTACTCGTGGGTGGTGTCGCAGCCGGAGCCCATGATCACCACGACGCGCTCGGCCTCGGGGTGGCCGAAGTAGTCGTAGAGTCGGTACTGGCGGCCCGTCAGGGCGGCAAAGCTATCCATCTCCCCCTGGACGATGGCCGGGAAGGCCTCGTAGAAGGGCGTGCAGGCCTCCCGGGCCTGGAAGAAGGAGTCGGGATTCTGCGCGGTGCCGCGGATCACGGGCGCGTCCGGCGTCAGGGCCATCTTGCGGAACTGGGCCACCAGCTCGTCGGGCACCATGTGGCGCAGGTCCGCGTCGTCCAGGATCTCGATCTTGGCGACCTCGTGGCTGGTGCGGAAGCCGTCGAAGAAGTGCAGGATGGGCACGCGGCTGCGCAGGGTCGCCGCATGGCAGATGGCGGCGAAGTCATGGGCGTGCTGCACGCTTTCGGACGACAGCATGGCGAAGCCGGTCATGCGGCAGGACATCACGTCCGAATGGTCGCCGAAGATGCTGAGGGCATGGGTGGCCAGGGTGCGGGCGCTGACGTGCATGCAGAAGGGGGTCAGCTCGCCGGCGATCTTGTACATGTTCGGGATCATCAGGAGCAGGCCCTGGGACGCCGTGAAGGTCGTCGTGAGGCTGCCGGCCTGGAGCGAGCCGTGGACGGCACCGGCGGCGCCGCCCTCGGACTGCATCTCGATGACCGAGGGGATGCTCTTCCAGACGTTGGTCTTGCCCTGGGAGCTCCACTCGTCCGCCCATTCGCCCATGTTCGAGGAGGGCGTGATGGGATAGATGGCGATCACTTCGCTGAGGCGGTGGGCGACCGAGGCGGTGGCCTCGTTCCCGTCAAGGGTCTTGATCTCTCGCTGGCTCATGGTTCACTCCTTCCGGAAGCCCCAGGGACCATCCGGCAATGGGTATCAGGACGGGAATCGCACCAGCACATCATACAAGATGATGGGGTCAAATTGATCACAAAGGTCGGGTGGTCAGACCACCGGCTGGGCTGCGCCCGAGAGTCGCTGATGGATGGCCGCCGCGGCCCGCCGTCCCTGGCCCATGGCCAGGATGACCGTGGCCCCGCCGGTGATGACGTCGCCCCCGGCATAGACGCCCGGGACGGAGGTCTCGCCGGTTTCTTCGTTCACCACCACGACCCCGCCCTTGAGCGTCCTCAGGCCCTTTTCGGTCATGGCGATCAGCGGGTTCACATCGAAGCCCAGGGCGACCACCAGGGTCTCGCAGGGGATCATGATCCGCTCGTCGGTCATCTTGGGGCTGCGGCGGCCGTCCGGACCGGGTTCGCCCAGTTCCATGACGGCGCACTCGGCGTGGGTCATCCAGCCCTTCTCGTTGCCGTGGAGCTGCACGGGGGTGGTGAGGAACTTGAACTCGACGCCTTCCTCGTGCGCGTGCTCCAGCTCCTCCTTGCGGGCCGTGGACTCCTTGATGGTGCGGCGGTAGACGATGGTCACGTGCTCCGCGCCCATGCGGCGGGCGGCCCGGGCCGCGTCCATGGCGGTGTTGCCGGCGCCCACGATGATCACATTCTTGCCGATGGTCACCGGGGTGCTGTATTCCGGGAACAGGTCGGCGCGCATGAGGTTGATGCGGGTGAGGAACTCATTGGCGGTGTAGACGCCCTTGTACTCCTCGCCCGGGATGCCCATCATCTTGGGCAGGCCGGCGCCGGTGCC
>CAIMBM010000101.1 GCA_903839205.1 uncultured Holophagaceae bacterium
GCCATAGCGCCCGCCGCCGAAGTAGACCTCGTTGGCGTACATTTCCATGATCTGCTTCTTGGAGTAGGCCTTTTCCAGCTTGCGGGCGAGGATGATCTCCTTCAGCTTGCGGTCCAGCCGTTTCTGCCGCTTGGCCGTGACCGTTCGGATAAGCTGCATGGTGAGCGTGGACGCCCCTTCCCGCCGCCGGCCAAAGCTCGTAACAAAATTCCAGCCGGAGCGGGCGATGCCCCAGGCCGACACCCCACCGTGCTCCCAGAAATCCGTATCCTCCGTGGCCACCAGCGCATTGACGAAGGCCTTGGGGATGTCGCCATAGGGGATCACCACCCGGCGTTCCTCGGCAAAGATGCCGATGACGTTGCCGCTCTGATCGAGCACCTTGGTGATGGTCTTGGGCACCCGCAGGGCGAACAGGGTGAGGAAACTGTCCGCATCCCGGGATAGCACGGACCAGGACACCGCAAGGGTGCCAGCCCCCAGGGCCGAGAAGACAGCGAACGCCCAGAAGAGGCGCCGGAGCCAACGGCGGGCGGGCGAGGAGGAGGAGAACAGCTTGGAAGCCATGGGTTCAAGGATAGCGGTAGAGCGGTAGAGTGTTGGCATGTCCCAGCAACTGATCCTCGTCGCCAAGGTCAAATCCCCGCACCTCGTCGCCACGCTCCGCGAAGCCCTGCCGGTGCTCCTGGACCAGGGCTGGGTCGTCACGGGCGAGCCGGGACTCGAGGACCCCTGGCTCCGGGCCGGTCTGGATCCGACCAGGTTGAAGATCGACCTGAACCTGGGCACCACTGAGGCGCCGGCGGATCTCTGCCTGGTGCTAGGTGGCGACGGGACCCTGCTCTACGCGGCCCGGCGGGTGGGCCTGCGTGGCACACCCATTCTGGGGATCAATCTGGGCTCCCTGGGGTTCCTCACGGCCCACCCTCTGTCCGAAGCCCGCGAGGCGCTGGAGGCCTTCCTGGCCGGATCGCTCCTGCCGGATGTGCGTACCATGCTGGAGGTGGAACTCTGGCGCCAGGGCTCCCTGCTCACCCGGCAGCCCGTGCTGAATGACGCCGTCGTCGCCAAGGGGGCCCTGGCCCGCATCATGGACATGCGCCTTCGGGTCGGCGATCAGGATGCGGGCCCCATGAAGGCGGATGGCCTCATCGTGGCCACGCCAACGGGCTCGACGGCCTACTCACTGTCGGCCGGCGGCCCCATCCTGCACCCGAGCCTGGAGGCCTTCGTCATCGCTCCCATCTGCCCGCATACGCTGACGCTGCGCCCTTCGGTGGTGCCCGCGGACGGGCCCATCATCATCACGGTAGTGGACGCGGAGGACGCCCACCTCACGTTGGATGGCCAGGTGGGCCACCGGGTGCTGCCCGGGGACGAGGTGAGGCTGTACCAGGCCCGCACCCGGATCACCCTGCTTCAGCGGCCGGGCCTGGATTTCTTCTCCCTCCTGCAGCAGAAACTGCACTGGGGAGACCGGTAGGCGGGCACACCGGCACAGACCGCCCGGCCAGGAGTCCATCTCGGCCCCATTGGTCGGCGGTGGTCTGTGTCCTTTCATGCTTGTGACCGCAGGCACAATGGGGCAGATCGACACTTCAGCGCAGGTTAGGACGTGTACCCATGTCAGGAGGCCCCATGGCCCTCAAAGAACGACCGAAACCCTTTCTGCTCCCTGAGTACTGCAAGGGCTGCGGCCGGTGTCTCGATGCCTGCGCCAAGGACTGCATCACGCTCAGCGACCAGATCAACCCCCTGACCGGGCTGGTGCCCGTGGAACTGGATCTGACGAATTGCAATGCCTGCGGCCTCTGCATGGACGCCTGCCCCGAGCCCTACGGTCTGCGCCCGGCTCATGAAGGCGAGATCCAGGATTTCGAGCTGGAGGATCCGGCCAAGCTCTTCGGCGTGAGGCCTTGCGACGCGCCGGTGCCGGTGGACCTGCCCTCCGAAGTGCTGCCCCTGCCCCGCACGGAGCCCCTGGTCATCAAGGGCACCTACGCCTCGGCCATCGGCGCCATCCTCGCCGGCTGCCGCCATGTCTACGGCTACCCCATCACGCCCTCTACTGAGGGGGCCGAGTTGATGGCGAAGTTCCTGCCCAAGCTCGACGGCACCTTCCTCCAGGCCGTCAGTGAAGTCGCCGCCGTGAACATGATGTATGGCACCGCAGGCGCGGGACTCCCCACCATGACCTTCACCTCCTCGCCGGGCTTCAGCCTGATGCTGGAGGGTGTCTCCTACATGATCGGCTCGGAGCTACCGGGTGTCTTCGTGGATATCATGCGCGGCGGCCCTGGCCTGGGCAACATCGCGCCCGAACAGTCCGACATCAAGCTCGCCTGCCACGGCCTCGGCCACGGCAATACTCAGGCGATCACCCTGGCGCCTTCCACGCCCCAGGAGATGCTGGACCTCACCATGCTGGCCTTCGAGCTCAGCTTCAAGTACCGCAACCCGGTGGTCATCCTCGGCGATGGCTACCTGGGCCAGATGACCGGGAAAGTGCAGCTGCCCGAAGCCCTGATCAAGCCCGGCATTCCCAAGTGGGCCGTCTACGGCGACGCCATGCACCGCCGGAACCTCATCTCCTCGATCTTCCTCACCGAGACCGATCTCGAAGCCCACAACATCCACCTGAACGCCAAGTACGAAGCCATGAAGGTGGAGGCCCGCGCCGAGAGCTTCCTCTGCGACGACGCCGAGGTGGTCCTCATCGCCTGCAACACGCCAGCCCGCACCACCAAGGGCGCCGTGCAGGACCTTCGCCATCAGGGCATCAAGGCCGGCCTCTTCCGGCCCATCACCCTCTGGCCCTTCCCCGTGGAGGAGCTGAAGGCCGCCATCCATGGCGCCGACCGGATCGTGGTGGTGGAAGCTAGTGCCGGCCAGCTGGAGGATGAGGTCCGCCTGGCCCTGAGCAAGGCCGGTATCCGGCAGTTCCCCGAACTCGAATCCGTCCGCCGCATGGGCGGTGTCCTGCCCCAGCAGAACGAGATCATGGCCCAGGTGCTGGGAAAGAAGGAGGTCCGCGCATGAGCAAGTCCAGCGTCATCTATGACAAGTTCGAGCGCCACTCCCATGCCGAGGGCCTGAAGGGCCACGCTACCCACTACTGCCCCGGCTGCGGCCACGGACTGGCCCACAAGTTCCTGGCGGAGGCCATCGATGCCCTGGGCATCCAGGACCGCACGGTGGCTGTCAGTCCCGTGGGCTGCTCCGTCTTCCTCTACTACTACTTTGATGTGGGCAATACCCAGGCCGCCCACGGCCGGGCGCCCGCGGTCGCCCTCGGCCACAAGTTCGCCAACCCCGAGAGCGTGGTCATCAGCTACCAGGGCGACGGCGA
>CAIMBM010000102.1 GCA_903839205.1 uncultured Holophagaceae bacterium
CAAGGGGCTCGTCCAGAGCGTGCTCACCATCAACCGCTCCCGCGGCCTGACCCTCACCACCGCCCGCTACTACACGCCTTCCGGCCGCAACATCCAGCGCGACTACAGCCATGGCCTGGACGACTACTACAATCCCGACGACGAGAAGGACCCCAAGCCCCAGGGTCCGGCCTTCAAGACGGACCTGGGCCGCACGGTCTACGGCGGCGGCGGGATCAATCCCGACTACGCGCTGCCCAATCTCCGCTTCGACGAGTTCATGGTCGATCTGCGGTTCCGCCACCAGGCCTTCTTCCGCTTCGCCGTGCACGAGAAGGAGCAGTTCGGCATCAAGCCTGGACAGCACGCCGACGAGGCCGTCCTGAAGCGCTTCCGCGCCTGGGCCCTGGACCAGAAGCTGGCCCTCTCCGACAAGGACTGGGCGGCCAACCTCGGCGCCATCCAGGAGCAGCTCTCCATCGAGATGCAGAACGTGGCCTTCGGCATCGAGGCCGGCTTCAAGATCCAGTGCGAGAAGGATCCCGCCGTCCTCAAGGCCCTGGAGGTCATGCCCGAGGCTGAACGGCTGCTCCAGAAGAAGCAGCTCCTCCACCAGGGTGCCCCCACGACGGTCGCCACCACCCTCTGACCGAGGCTCCATGGACGTCACGCTTCCCGAACATGTCGAGGCCCTGCGCCAGGAGGTCCGCAAGTTTGCCGAACGCGAGATCCGTCCCCACGTCATGAGCTGGGACGAGACCAAGGCCTTTCCCTCCGGGGTGGTGAAGCAGCTGGGCGAGATGGGCATGATGGGCGTCATCTTTCCCGAGCAGTACGGCGGCGCGGGCATGGGCTATCTGGAGTACGCCGTGGTGGTCGAGGAGCTGTCCCGGGTGGACGGCTCCGTGGGCATCTCGGTGGCCGCCCACAACAGCCTCTGCAGCAACCACATCTATGCCGTGGGCGACGAACGCCAGAAGCAGACCTACCTGGTGCCCCTGGCCAGCGGGAAGGCCCTCGGCGCCTGGGGCCTCACGGAGCCGGGCTCCGGCAGCGACGCGGGCGCCCTCCTCACCACCGCGAAGCGGGAGGGTTCCCACTACATCCTGAACGGCACCAAGACCTTCATCACCCACGGCACCGTGGGCGACATCTTCGTGGTCATGGCCCGCACCCGGCCGCCCCGCCCCGGCCACAGCAGCGCCGACGGCATCAGCGCCTTCATCCTGGAAAAGGGGATGACCGGCTTCCGGGCCGGCAAGCAGGAGAACAAGCTGGGCCTTCGCGCCAGCGACACCTCCGAGCTGATCCTGGAGGAGGTGAGGGTGCCCGTGGCCAACCTGCTGGGCGAGGACGGCGTGGGCTTCAAGCAGGCCATGAAGACCCTGGACGGCGGCCGCATCAGCATCGGGGCCCTGGGCCTCGGCATGGCCCAGGGCGCCTTCGAGGAGGCCCTTCGCTACAGCAAGGTGCGCAGCACCTTCGGGCAGCCCCTGGCTGAGCACCAGGGCATCCAGTTCAAGCTGGCGGACATGGGCACGGAGATCGAGGCCGCCCGCCTGCTCATCTACCGGGCCGCGGGGCTGAAGGACCAGGGGCTGCCCTATGCCAAGGCCGCCAGCATGGCCAAGCTCTTCAGCTCGGAGGTGGCCTGCCGGGTGGCAGACCAGGCCGTGCAGATTCTCGGCGGCTACGGCTACATCAAGGACTACCCGGTGGAGAAGTACTACCGGGACGTGAAGCTCTGCACCATCGGCGAAGGCACCAGCGAGATCCAGCGCACCGTGATCGCGCGGTACTTGCTCGCCGAGTATTGACGGGAGTCCCATGCGCACAGCCCTCCTCTTCACGACCTCCCTGGCCCTGCTCGCCTCGCGCCCCATGCAGGTGGACGACCTCTTCAAGGTGAGGCGCGTCGGCGATCCCCAGGCCTCGGCCGGCGGCTCCCTGGCCTACCAGGTGGGGACCGTGGACTTCGCGGCCAACAAGACGGTCACCCGCATCTGGTTCAAGGCCCCGGGCGGTCCGGCCCGGGAACTGGACCTGGGCGGCGGCAGCCAGTCCCGGCCCCGCTTCAGTCCCGATGGCCGGAAACTGGCCTACCAGTCCGGGGGGCAGGTGTGGGTCGTGGACCTGGGCAGCGGGAAGAAGCGCCAGCTCACGAAGCTAAGCGGCGGCGCCGGGGGCCAGACCTGGAGCCCCGACGGCAGGTGGATCGCCTTCCTCAGCACCACCGTGCCCAGCGGCGTGGAAGCCGAGAACGCCGCCTACCTCAGGGCCAAGGAGGCCTCCAAGGTCACGGGCCGCCTCTACACCACGCTGACCTACCGCCACTGGAACGAGTGGAAGGACCCCAGGCAGGTGAGCCACCTCTTCGTGGTGCCAGCCGATGGGAGCGCCGCCCCCCGGGACCTCACGGCGGGCTTCACCACGGACGTCCCCAACTACGCGGACGTGGCCGCCGGGGACGGCTACGACTGGGCCCCGGACAGCCGGGTCCTGGCCTTCGAGTCCGCCCCCGACCAGGCCAAGGCGACC
>CAIMBM010000103.1 GCA_903839205.1 uncultured Holophagaceae bacterium
GCCGCCCAGCGCCACCGTGCAGCAGATGCAGACCTATTCCGACCAGGTCTTCGGCATCGCCAAAGCGATCCCCGAGTACCAGCAGATGTTCCAGTTCACCAATGCCGGCAGCGGCTTCGCGGGGCTCATCCTGAAGCCCTGGGACCAGCGCAAGCGCAGCGCCGAGACGGTCCAGACGGCCTTCCAGGTGTCCTGCGCGGGTATTGCCGGGGCCACGGTGGCCACCTTCCAGCCGCCCTCCCTGCCCGGCGCGACCGGCCTCCCGGTGCAGTTCGTCATCAAGACCACCGAGCCCTTCGACCGGCTCAGCGAGGTCGCCAAGGCGGTCCTGGACAAGGCCCGGGCCAGCGGCATGTTCTTCTTCGTGGACACCGATCTCAAGATCGACAAGCCCCAGAGCACCCTGGTCCTGGACCGGGACCTGGTGGCCACCCTGGGGCTCACCCTGCAGGACGTGGGCGGGGCCATGGGCGGTGCCCTGGGCGGCGGCTATGTGAACTACTTCTCCATCGGCGGGCGCTCCTACCGGGTCATCCCCCAGGTCCTCCAGGTGGACCGCCTGAACCCCGGCCAGGTGCTGGACTACCAGGTCCGCACGACGGATGGCACCATGCTGCCGGTCTCCACCCTGGCCACCCTCAAGAACACCGTGGTGCCCCAGTCCATCAACCGGTTCCAGCAGCTGAATTCCGCCACCATCTCCGGGGTCTACGGACCCTCCTTCTCCCAGGAGCAGGTGCTCGACTTCTTCCGCAAGGCCCTCCGGGAGGCGGCGCCGCCAGGCTACCAGGCCGACTACTCCGGCGTGTCCCGCCAGTTCATGCAGGAGGCCGGCGGCTTCCTCGTCACCCTCGTCTTCGCCATCATCATCGTCTTCCTGGCCCTGGCGGCCCAGTTCAACAGCCTGCGGGACCCCCTCATCATCCTGGTGTCGGTGCCCATGGCCCTGTTCGGCGCCATGATCTTCATCAACCTCGGCGTGGCCACCCTCAACATCTACACCCAGGTGGGCCTGGTCACGCTCATGGGTCTCATCAGCAAGCACGGCATCCTCATCGTGCAGTTCGCCAATGAGCTTCAGGCCGAGGGCCACAGCCGCCTCGAGGCCGTCACCGAGGCTGCCGCCATCCGCCTGCGTCCCATCCTCATGACCACCGCCGCCATGGTGCTGGGCGTGTTCCCCCTCGTCATCGCCGGCGGGGCCGGGGCTGCAGGTCGGCGGGCCATGGGGCTCGTGATCTTCACGGGCCTGTCCATCGGGACCGTGTTCACCCTGTTCGTGGTGCCGGCCTTCTACAACCTGTTCGCGGCCCGCCGGAAAGCATAGGGCGTGAGGTTCAAAGGGGGTCCCGGGGCCGGGACCCGTCCTCCTTGCGCTTATGATTCTGGAGCAGGTCAACCGCCAGTCCCGGACCGGAACCGGGCCTGGTCCCCCAGCCCAAGGTGTCCCATGTCCAGGCAGGCCGTTTCTTGGTGCGTCGCCGGGCTCCTGCCGGGCCTCCTGGCCCTGGCCTGCCGGAATCCCGAGGCCCAGGGCCCCAGGGCCTCCGGTCCGGCCAGCGGATCCCCGCTGGCGAAGGCGGTCGCGGGTATCGCGGACAAGCCTGCCCCAGGGGCGAAGGAGGCCGGCCCCGTGAACCCCGCCAAGGCCCTCCCCTTGGCTGGGAAGACTGTCTCCGGGACCCCAGCTGAGGTTCCGCCGGCCCAGGTCGCCAGGGGCACCGGGGAGCAGGGGGCCCCTGCAGCCAAGGGCGCGGCCCCGGTTCCGTCCACCCAGGCCGCCCCTGCGGCCAAGAACGCGGCGGAGCCGCCGACCCCACCTGAGACCCCGGAGGACGAGGCCGCGCCCGAGGCCCCCCCGGCGGCTGGACCGGAGGCCGGCAAGCCGGGCGTGGAACCAGCGGCGGAACAGGTCCCCAAGGGCGCACCGGGTCAGAGTGTCCCCGTGACCGCCGTGGATAAGGCCAAGCCCCTGGTTCCGCCCACGCCGGCGCCGCCAGAAGCCAAAGGTCCGGGGCCCCTGCCGGCCAGCAGCCCGGCCGACCAGGCCGCCCTGGCCCAGGTCGCCCTGTTGGACAAGGACTGGACCGTCCGACTGGCGGCAGTCAGGGGCCTGACCGGCCAGGCCGTCCTCGCGCAAGTCGCCATGACCGATGAGGATTCGGATGTCCGGAGGCTCGCGGTGAGCCGTCTGACGGTCCAGGCCGCCCTGGCCAGGGTGGCCACCAGTGATGGGGACTGGAGCGTGCGGAGGGTCGCCGTGGCCCTCCTGACGGACCAGGTCGCCCTGGCGAGGGTGGCCACGGGTGATGGGGATGCCGACCTTCGAAAGCTGGCGGTGGGCCTCCTGACGAACCAGGCAAGCCTGGCCGGGGTGGCCCGGAACGACAGGGAATGGAGCGTGCGCAGGGCCGCCGTGGACAGGCTGACGGTCCGGGGTGTGCTGGACCAGGTCGCCAAAAGCGACCCGGACCCCGACGTTCGCAAGCTCGCGCTGAGCAAGCTGACCCATCAGCCCGTCGCCCCCTAGGCGCCGGAGGCGGGCGGACCTTTGCAGTGGGTCCCCGGAGTCCGAGGAAGCTGTTTTAACATCTGCTCATGTTTCATGGGGAGGTTGCCGATGGAGCGCAACCGGGGCGTGGCAGGACTGCCCCGCCACATCAGGGAGGTTGCCATGAGTTCAATCCCGGGCGTTGCCTCGAGCACGGCCGCCAGCTCCCTTCAGTTTCAGAAACCTGCCGCCCCGCCGGTGGTGAAGGACAAGGACCAGGATGGGGATGTCGACAAGGCCGGTGCCGCAGATCGGGACAAGGGCAACCACATCAATACCCAGGCCTAGACGGCGGGGCGCGGCCCGGGCTGCTGCGGCAGAGCCCATGCCGCGGCTTGGGCCAAGGTGCTGCCTCAGTCGCCATGGCCGTATTTCAGCTTGAAGTGCTGGTGAGTCCCGATCCGGACCCGCGCCGCGAAGTCGAACTTGCCATCCGTCGGGGCAAAGGGGCTCTTGGAATTGTGGCAGATCCTGCACACCGGTTCAGCCGGGGGGTAGACCAGCCCAGCCTTTCGGGCGTCGGCGCTCAGGAACCCTGAGTTGCCAGGGGCCATGACGGTTCCGGCGTAGGCTCCACCGGGCCCGTGGCAGGATTCGCAGGTGACCCCAGCCATCTCGGGAGTTGCCTCCACGGACACGAACCCTCCGGGACGTCCGTACCCCGTGGAGTGGCAGGGTAGGCATGCTTCGTTGTGGGTGTAGTCCACCGATGGATCCAGGCCGACCGACCGTTTCTCCTGGGCCTTTTCGCCGGGCCGCAGGACCGAGAAAGAGGCGGCCATCCGGGTCGTCGCCCAGGACTCGAACTGCCTGGGGTGGCACTCCTTGCACTGGCCGGGCCCGAGGTACCTGTCCTGGGCGACATGCTCGAAGGAATGGCGGGCGAGGAAAGGGGCCAAGGCGGCCAGGCCCAGCCCGATGAGACCCATGGTCATCCACCCGTAGGGGGGGCGCGGTCGGTGAAGGGCCCCTGGCCGGTGTTCGCTGGGTTCGATCCGATCCTTGGACATGCCGACTCCGCAGCGGGAATCACTTCCATCGTATGGGGGTCTGGTCAAAGGGGGACCCCACCTGAATCGGGAAGGATGGGCCGAGGCATGAGCCCGGGACCTTCATCCCGGGCGGGCGGGGGATAGTCCCACACGCTGGCGCCAGGAAGGGCGAGATCAGGGCCCCGGCTGAACCGGCCAGCCTGCCTTACCCCTAGCGGCCAAACCGGGCGATGATTCTAGATTGTCTGGGCAAGACCCGGGGGCCACCGTGCGGAAGACCAAGATCGTGATCACCATGGGCCCTGCCCTCCTGCAGGGAGACCGCCTGCGGGAAGCCCTGAAGGAAGCTGATGCGGTCCGCTTCAACGCCAGTCATGGGGACCCGGAATCCCGCGCCGCGGCCCTGCAACTGGTCCGAAGCCTGGCCCTGGAACTGGGCCGCTCCATTCCGGTCTTCCTCGACCTCCAGGGACCCAAGTGGCGCATCGGCATGCTCGACGCGACCCTGGACCTGACGGACGGAAGCGAGGGGGCCTTCTACGTCCCCGGCACGCCCCCCCCCCAGGGCTGTGCATGGCTGGTGCCGCTACCCCACCCCGAACTGTTCGAAGGAGCGGAGCCAGGACAGCACTGGCTTCTGGATGACGGCGCCATCACCGTGAAGATCCTCAGCAAGGGATCGGACCTGCTGCGAGCCGTCGTGATCATCGGGGGCCCCCTGAAGGCGCGGAAGGGCATCCATCCCATCGGCATGGACATCGCCATGGACCCGCTCACCGAGAAGGATCACGTCGACATCCGCTGGGGCGTGGAACACCAGGTGGACCTCTTCGCCCAGAGCTTCGTGCGCCGGGCCTCGGATGTGCAGCAGCTGAAGGCCATCATCCGCCACCTCGGGGGCACCCAGCCCATCATCGCCAAGATCGAACACCCGACGGCCCTGGCCAACCTCGAAGAGATCTTCGAGGTGTCCTGGGCCGTGATGGTGGCCCGGGGTGACCTGGGGGTGGAACTCGGCGTCGAGCGCGTGCCCGGTCTTCAGAAGCAGATCATCATGGCCGCCAGGAGGGCCCTGAAGCCCGTGATCACCGCGACCCAGATGCTGGAGAGCATGATCGAACACGCCCAGCCCACGCGGGCCGAGGCCAGCGATGTGGCGAACGCCATCTGGGACGGCACCGATGCCGTCATGCTCAGCGCCGAGAGCGCGTCCGGTGCCCACCCTTTGGAAGCTATCCAGTGGCTGGCCCGCATCGCCAGGGAGGCCGACGCCAACGGGAAGCAGCATACGACCCCCCTGTCCAAGGCCCTGGCCGAGAACGTGCTCTCGCACACGGACATCTCCGTAGCCTTCGCCGCCTGCCACACGGCTGAAGAGATCAATGCCCGCTGGATCGTGGCCTTCACCGAAGGTGGCGGCACGGCCCGCATGGTGAGCCGCCTCGCGGGGCAGACCCCCGTCCTGGGCGCCACAGTGGACGAGCTGATCGCTAGGCGCCTCGGCCTCATGCGGGGGGTCACCGCGCTCATCATCCCCCGGGTCGCCAGCACCGACGAGATGGTGGAAGCGGTCCACGCCCTCCTGATTGCCAAGCATGGTGCCAAGAACCAGGACCGCATCGTGATGACCATGGGGCTTCCCCTGTGGAAATCCGGCACGACCAACACCATGAAGGTGATGACGTTCTAGCTCATCGAGAAGGCGGCGGCGGCTAGGCCAGGTTCACCCAAGCTGTGCCCCGGAGCGGCACCAGCCAGGAGGTCACGGGCAGGCCCTCCCGTACAGCCAGCACTGCGGAGTACCGCTGCAGCTGGCTTCGGTAGCTGGCAAGCTCCCCCTCCCCGAAGGCTTTGGAATGCTTGAAGTCCAGAAGGTGGATGCGGGCCTCGCCCCAGACGACGAGGTCGGCGCGTCCGAGGCCACCGCTGCTGGCAGCACCAGCAAGGGGCAGCTCTGTGCGTCGGCGGTGATGTCGCCAACCCCTGGCTTCGAACTGCTCCAGGAAGCGCAGGGCGTTCTCGCGCGCATGGGCCACGGGTGGGGCGGCGTCGAGGCAGGCCTGGAAGGCCTCAGGATCCTCCCACCGCACCAGGAGATCCCGGAGGAAGGCATGCATGGCTTCACCCTCCTGGCGTGCCTTGCTGCGAGTGTCGCCGGGAAGGTCGTCATGAACGTCGGCAGGTAGGGCGGTATCGGCCAGGGCCGTTCTCGCAGGCGGTGAGTCCGGCGTGTGGGTGACCCGTGTCGGCACGGGCACCGGCGTCGGCGCGACAGTCAGAGCTTTCCAGTCTGGGTGAGCGCCAGCAAGAACCTGACCCCACTTAGCCCAGGTCTTGAACTCACTGGGGGCTTTGGGCTCTTTGGGGTCCTTCGGCTCCTGGAGCAGGACGCAGAGGCGCCCCTTGGCGCGGGTGAGCGCCACATAGAGCAGGTTGAGTTCGTCGCGCTTCTGCTTGGACTCCACCAGGGGCTTGAGGTCGTCATAGGCGCGTCCGGTGAATTTCCCCAGCTTCCATGCCAGCAGTAGCTCGCCGGTCTCGGGCTGGGTGCGCAAGTCACCCTTTCGGAAACTGCGAGGGTTCACGTTGAGCAGGGGCAGGATCACGTCGTCGTATTCCAGCCCTTTGCTCCCATGGGCAGTCTGGATGAGCAGGTCGGCATCTTCGACAGAGGCGGGCAGGTCACCCCGCTCCAGACCATTCCGTTCGTCATCCAGCAAGGCATAGGCCACGGAGGGGCTGGCTGGCAGTTCCTGCAACCTGGCGAGCAGTCCGGCCAGGTTGCGCCTTGCCCGCAGGGGTTCCAGCGAACCATGCACGTTCAGGGCTGCGATGGCCTGAAGTACGGCTCCCTGTCTCAGCAGGCGGCCTGCAATGGCCTGTGTGGAGGCCTGCCGCAGATCGAGGAGGAAGCGGGCAGAATCGCGGTGTGCTTCCGGCAATCGCTCGGGATCCAACTGGCCCAGGCCCGGCAGCCCAGGACGGCCTTCGCTGTCATGGGCCAGGGTCGCCATTTCGGCATCGGTAAGGCCCACCACTTGTCGCAGCAATGCCGCGCAGGGAATGGGGCGCTCGGGGTGGGCCACGGCCTCCAGGGCCGCCAGGATGAGCCGCACACCGGGACTGTCCAAGAATCCCTCCTTGGCCACCACATAGGGCTGGATCCCTAGCGCCTTGAGGCGCTGGAGAAGACCCGGCAGGCGGGTGCGCTGCTTGAGGAGTAGTGCCCGTGTACGGCTGCCAGGTTTCACAGGAGCGCCGAGGGACTCGGTCCAGCCAGCCTCTCGCGAGAGGCCCGAGATCCAATCCGATAGTGCCGGAAGGTCGCCCGACGCCGATGGTGCAGGCGTGCGCACCAATCCCACCGGAGGCCCGGAGGCAGCCACAGGTTCCTGGGCACCGTCGAGATCGCGGACGGTGAGATCCAACTGGGGCCAGACCTGACCAACATAGGTGTTGGTCAGGGTCACAATCTCGGGCGTGGAGCGGAAGTTAGAGGCGAGGCGGAAGGCATCCTCACCTGCGGCCTCAAGCCGCTCCCGTAGCAACTCGGGATCGCCGCCACGGAAGCCATAGATGGCCTGCTTCACGTCGCCCACGCGCACCATGCGTTCAGCGCCGAGGGCCTCAAGGAAGGCATCCTGAACTTTGGAGGTGTCCTGGTATTCGTCCACCAGGAGCAGCTTGGGCGCGGGTGTTTCCAGGCCGTGGTGCCTGAGGCTGTCCAAGGCCTTGCGAACCAGATCGCCGAAGGTGGCCAAACCCTGGGCCTGTTTCTCGGCCTCGAAACGCCGCAGGGCGTTCACCAGTAGGCTGCGCAGCCAGCTTTCCAGTGCAGTGGCCACTGGCTTGAGAGTCGCCATCGCATCACAGAAGGCATCGGAGTAGTAGGCAGGGGGCGGGTTCGACACACGCCCGCTCTGGGCCTGGGCCCAGCGCAGGTTCGTCTGCAGATCGGCACCTGCGACGGGGACCGGGAGGAGGTTCTCCTTCTTGAAGTTGTGGAGGCCCTTGCCGCTGGGGTGCTTGGCCAGTTCCGGATCCGCCGCGATGGGTGCCAGTGCGGTCCGGGCTTCGGCCAGGGCACGGCTCAGAGCGTCCCGGTATTGGCTGGGGTCTTCACCCTTCAGGTGCCCAAGGGCATCGAGATGGTTGTCGAAGCCCTGGGACAGCTCCTCCCAGTTCTGCTCGGCCCAGCCGAGCAGCAATCGGGCGGGCACCTCGTCGGCATGACCGGAGGGCAGGGTCAGGGACTCGCGCACCGTCAGTCGCAGCAGCCTTAGCAGGGAGGGATAGCGCACATCGAGAATGGTGTCGTTGCTGCCCTCGCCTTTGCTCAGCACGCGCATGGCCAGGCTGTGGATGGTGGACACCTGCAGCAGCTCGGCTTCCCGCCGCACGCGGCGCCAGAAGGCACGGGCCTTTGCGGGTGAGCCGAGCCAGGGCGCACCCGGCCAGTGGGCGGCGGCTTGGGCTACCTCACCGGCGGACTTCTTCAGGTGCTGGATGGTGGGGAGGTCCTTGAGCAATGCCTCGATGTCTTTGGCCACGGGGGCTTCGAGGTGGGGCAGCAGTTGCTGCCACGCCGCCTCATCCAAAGCGGATAGCAGGTCCAGGGGGCGGAGCAGCCGCTCGCGGAGGTCCGCCGCGGATGCCTCGCTGAAGGTGGTGGCGAGGATCTCCCAGGGTCGGATGTCGCCACGACCAAGCCGAGCGGTGACCAGCACCGTGAGGGTGAACGTCTTGCCTGACCCCGCGCTGGCGCTCACTACCAGCGACTGGTCGAGGATGCGGGGATCGCTCAGGTTGAGATTTCGCATCTCAGTCCCCCTCCCCATCGGTTTCGACAGTCACGTCCACGGGCCGCCCGCAGAGGGCCGCCAACTGGCACTGGCTGCAATGTTCGCCAGGCGTGGGCGGGAAATCCCCTGACTCCAGCCGCGAATCAAAACGGGCGAGGTTCGTAAGCAGTCGCTGACGCCAAGCTCCGTCGGGTCCGGCCTCGGCAAGAGTGCCCAGGTGCTTGGTGAAGGGCTTGGGCTCATCCTCCTTCAGCGGAAACAGCACCGCCGTGGCCCGTTCGCCCTTGTAGACCTGCTCCGCAAGGAGCATGTAGAGCGGGGTCTGGAGGTGGGAGCCGAAGGGCGCGTCGTCTTCGGCGTAAGCATCGAGGTAGGACTTTTTTGAGGTCTTGTAGTCCACCACCCGAAGGAACGAGAGGCTGTCACTGGTCCAGCGCTCGATGCGATCCACCTTGCCGCTGACGGCCAAGGAACGCCCATCGCCCATATCCAGAGTCACCGGTCCCAGGCTGCCCTCTAGGGCCAGGAGTGTCCGGCGCCAGGTCTCGGGCGGGGGCGCTGCGGCCTTCTTGCTCTTCGGAGCGGACAGACGTGCAGGGTCGAGCAATGCCAGTTCCCCCTTGTCGGGGGCTTCCGCCTGAACATCCCGCAGTAGGCCTGCGGCCATATGAGGCAGAAGGGATTCCAGGCGGAGCACGGCCTGAGGCCACTGCTCCTGCGGGATGTGGCGGTTCAGTTCCTTCAGCCACTGGTCCTGGTGGTCCTGCCAGAGGGATTGCAGGTGGGGGATGAGGTCATCGGCGCTGGCCTCGGGACCAAGCCCCAGTGCCGTCTGGAAGGCAGTCGGCCAATCCTTCTCGCCCACGAAGGGCATCAGAGCTTCTTCCATGATGTGGTGGACGAGAATGCCCACGGCCATGGACATCCGAGTGCGCGCATCGAAGGTCTGCAAGCCCCAAACGCGCTCAGCGAAAGAACGGAAGGGGCACTTGGCGAGGCCTTCAAGTGCTGTGGGGCTGGCGCTGTCCTGCCCCTTGAGCCATGCGGCGCGGAGCCCCGGTGCACGGTCGAAGTCGGGCGCTTCCGCCAGCAGCAACTCATTAGAGGGGCGGGCCTGGGCGGCGTGGGCTCGGGATTGGTGCCGCGGTGATTGATCGTGGCCTTCCCAGCGCCAGCGCAGGCGGCTGTGCAGTGCGGGTTCAGGACTCCACCGGGCTGCACCTTCCAACGCCGTCCAGAAGGGCCCCTGCGACTTCATGCGGCCATCCTCATCCTGGGCGGGACTGAGCACCACCAGGCGCTCACGGGTCATGGCCAGCGCCTTGTTGAAGGCGTAGGCCTCCCGCTGGAAGGCACGTGGAATCTGATCACCATGCTCGCTGCGGGGCAGCCAGAAACGCTGCAGAGCGGGGGGGAACGTGGTCGTCGGCTCGGCCTGACTCCAGGCGAGCAGTGCCTTGTTGATGGCGGCCTTGCGGTCGCCATCCAGGTCGGGGTTCTCCGCGGGACGGCTGGGCCAAGCTCCTTCGGAGAGATCGAGGATCAGGGTGGCGCGAGCGCCGTTCCAGTCGTCGAGGATCGTGCCGGAGGTGACCAGCCGCAGTCCCTCGATGGCTCGGGGGATCTCGCTGCTGCGTGCCGCATCCAGAAAGGCCTCTAGTGCCAGGAGCATGTCGGCGAAGGTCCAAGTTTCGAGCCCCCAAGCCTCTTTGAGCAGGCCCAGCGGGGAGTAGAAATCGTCGGGATCCATGGGCAGTCGCAACGTGGTGGCCAGGGACTCCAGGCGCTCAGCCCACCGGTGGGCGGCCTGGGTGGTGGTCCTCAGCGTGGCCAGTTCTTGCCAGATGCCTTGGGCGTATTCCTTCACGCGGTCCCGCAGGTGCATGAAGCTGCCCTCGAAGGCGAGCGTCCCGCTCTGATCCGCAAGGGCCAAGGCGTCCGCCCAGTGGCGCAGGTCGTCGCGCCTGGATGCACGGAGCCCGGCGGACACGGCACAGGGATCCAGCCGATGCACGCCCATGAGAAGGGTCCAGAGCGGGCTCCAGGCTTCGCTGGCGATGAGGGGGACCAATCCTCCTCGCACATGGAGCGCCACGCCTTCTTCTGCCAGGAGGGGCGCAAGGAAAGCAGCCACGGTCTGAGGCTCGGGATGGATGAGGGTGATCTCAGCAGGGGGGATCCCAGCATCCAGCCAGACGCAGACTTGCTCAATGGCATGGCGAAGCAGGTCGAGGGGACCTTCGACGAGCCCCCGCTGGAAGGTGTCTGCATGGTCCTTCAGATCCAGCGGTCCCTCGAACAGGGATTCCAGAGCGGGCGACCAGGGGGCTGATCCCCAGCCCTCCGGTTCAGAAAGGTCGAGGTCATTGGGGAGGCTTTCGCCGTGGGCCTCCAGACCATCAAGGAACCATGCCACCAGGGGCTGAGCGCTGCCGAAAAGGCCAGATGACTCACCGCCCTTTTGGGCAGCCAGTCTGAAGGTGGCACCACCCAGGCCAGGTACGCAGGCCAGGGCACGCAGACGGGTGGGCACCAGGTCCCGGAGTCCCGCCTCCAGCGGTCCATCGGCTTCGGTCCGCTCGATCCAGAGACCCCGCTTCCCGGCCAATTCCTGATCCACGGCCTGCCAGAGGGCCAGGTCCGGCTCCAGGTAGCCGCCCGTTTCCACCTCCTTGAGGTAGGCCTCCATGTGCGCGAGCACACTGGCTAGGCTGTGGGTGGCCTTGGGCTGGCCGAGGTCCAGCCCGTAGGTCTGCAAACTCCGAAGCGTGGCAGGCAGAAGTCCCTGCGCCAGTAGTTCCCGGCAGGCCTGAGCGCGTGCTTTCAGCGCCTCCAGGCTGGGGCTAGCCGTGCGTGCCTGGGCCTTGGCCAGCCTCCGCGCCACCCGCAGGTGCAGCATGAGGCTGACGGCCCCCGACACGGGCGGTCGGGGGTCGTTCAGCAGCACACCATCAAAGGGGTCGTAGCTCATGCAGGCATCTCAAGGACAGACTTGGTTCCAGATCATCCTGCCACAGGGGTTTGGACAGAAAATGTCCGTGGGACGCCCCAGGTCCTCCGCGCAGGTAGCAAGCAACCGACAAGGCCGACCTCACTCAGTGACTGGTTGGTAGCAGAGAGGCATGTCGAGTTTCGAACAGGAATCGCCTGGCCGGGAGTGCCTGGAATTCAGTCGACCAAGATGGGGCAGATCCACCCAGTCAGCGAACTACCGACAGGAATCCCGCCATTATTCGAATCCAGAAAGAAGCTCTGGGAACCTGGTGTCGTTTCTAGCTGAGAAAGACCACGCCTTTGTGGGGTCGGGTGATGAAGTTCACCTGAATATGGAACAACTCCCGTATGCGGAGTCCGGAATACTGCGCGCAAGAGTCGTGAGGCTGAACGACGACTTAGCCTCTTCGTATGAGATCCGAGAAGCACTGGGCGAGGACCAGAAGCTGTGACGTTCTCCCCGTAAATTAATCGGTCTTGAAAAAGCGCCTACGCGATTCACGCGAAACCGCCCCCTGACGCAAGGGTTTGCGGCATCGGTGTATGGCGGCCATCGGCCAGGCGCAGATGAGGAGTAAAGATGACCTCAGGCACACCTATGCTTCTGGCCTTGTGAATGCAGGGCTTCCCATGGCCTATGTAGCCTCTCAACTAGGGCACTCGGATACCCGCATTACGGAGAAGCACTATGGTCATCTTGCTCCAAATGCAATGGCCGAGGCCGTCAGAAGGCTGACGCCGACACTCGGAATTGGTTCACTTGGCTCCGTTCAAAATCTGAAAATTCAGGGAGCTTGAGAGTGGGTGTTGGTTCTCCTTTTTTTGGAGGACCACGTCATGACAGAAAGTCAGAGGCACGAAAACCCAACATCGGTTGAGATCCCATCTCCTCCGAAGCCTCCACAGCCACCGAAACCCAAGTTGCCGCCAGATCCCAAGGAACCGCCCCTGCCTCCCCTTCCACCTCTGCCGCCCGATCCACCGAAGGCGAAGAACGGGAAATGCACGAAGCGCAACCGGCTTGTCCTGACTTCATCCCTATTTCCCAGGTGGCCAGGGAGAGAAACGACCATGCTCGATTTTATAGAATTCCCCAACCGCATTCCGTCCAGCGACATTTTTGAGGAGCCCAAACTAGTTGGGTTCAGTGCAGAGAGTTTCGCCATGGATCTAAATGAGTCTGATTCTGATCGCGATCTCACCGTGGACGACCTCATGGTTTGCCATGCCGGGTTCACTCCTTCCCCACGGAAGCAGCTGATTGAATCATTCACGGCATTCGAGGAAGAGGAACCACCAACAACTCGCTCTCCTCGACCTTCAGAGCCAGAGCCAGAGCCATCAGAATGAAACTATGCATACACCGAGGGGCA
>CAIMBM010000104.1 GCA_903839205.1 uncultured Holophagaceae bacterium
GGACAACCGCGTGGGCGAGCGCTTCGTGGCCACCCTCGGCCTGCCGGCCCGCAATGCCCGCGCCGACGCCGACGCCCTCGGCAAGTTCGTGCTCGACCTCCTCGAACCCAAGATCACGGCGAAGGTATGACCATGGTGGATGTCCTGATTCTCGGCGCCTCGGGCTACGGCGGGGGCGAGCTGCTCCGCTGGCTCTCGACGCACCCGGCGGTGAAGTCGCTGCGGGGCACGGCCCGCAGCCATGCGGGCAAGCCCTTCCACACTCAGCACCCGAACCTGCGCGGGCTGGTGGAGGGCGTCTTCGAGGCCGCGCCGGACTGGGCCGCCCTGGCCCAGAGCGAGGCCCCTGTTCTGTTCTCCGCCCTGCCCCATGGCGAGCTGGGCAAGCTTTGGCCTGAGATCGAGGCCGCCGGCAAGGCCCACGGCCTGATGGAACGCCTCCTCGTCATTGACCTCTCGGCGGATTTCCGACTGGATCCCGCCTGGGTCTACGGTCTGGTGGACTGGAGGCCCGAGCGTATGCGGGGCGCCAAGCGCATCGCCAACCCCGGCTGCTTCGCCACGGCCATGCAATTGGCCCTGCTGCCCCTGGCGGAATGGAAGCCCGCCTTCGTGGCCGTCACCGCGGCGACGGGTTCCAGTGGATCCGGCGCCGCAGCTTCCGAGACCACGCACCATCCCACCCGTGCCAACGACTTCCGGGCCTACAAGGTGCTGGGGCACCAGCACGAGGCCGAGGTGCTGCGCACCCTGGCTAGCGCGGGCTGGGAGGCACCCCTGAGCTTCGTCCCCCAGAGTGCCCCGATGGTCCGGGGCATCTTTGCCACGGCCCAGTTTCCCCTGCCCGCAGGCCTCGATACGGCGGCCCTCAAAGCGCACTTCGAGACTTTCTACCAAGGCCGCTTCTTCGTGCGCATGGTGGACGGCTCCCCCCGGGTGGCCGCCACCACCGGCAGCGCCTTCGCGGACCTCGCCGTGGCCGCCCGGCACGGCCACGGCGTCGTGATGGTCGCCCTGGACAACCTCGGCAAGGGCATGGCCGCCCAGGCCGTGCAGAACCTGAACCTGGCCCTGGGCCTGCCCGAGTGGACCGGCCTGAAGGTCCCCGGAACCTACCCCGGCTGAACCCATCCTTTACCCGTAGGTCCTTTTATAGACAACACTTTGCTCTGTGGGATGATGGTCTCCCTTCCCGGAGCAGCCATGGATCCTTCCCTTCTCACGCGCGAGGCCCTGGACCAGTTCGCCAACGGGTGCCGCGGAGTCTTCGAGGCGGAGCTCAGAACCCTCGTGGAGATCCCCTCCATCAGCGCCGATCCGGCCCACCAGGGCGACGTGCGCCGCGTGGCCGAGGCGGCGCGCTCGCTCTTCGAGCGGCACGGCGGCCGGGCCGAGATCCTGGAGACCAGCGGCAATCCCCTCATCCACGGCTGGTTCGGCGAGGACCCCAGCCAGCCCACCATCACCGTCTACAACCACATGGACGTGCAGCCCGCCAACGAGCCCGAGTGGACCGCCGACCCCTTCACCTTCGTGGTGGACGGCGACACCTACCGGGGCCGGGGCAGCACGGACGACAAGGGCCCCGCCGTGACCGCCTTCTGCGGAGCCCTGGCGGCCCGCCGCGCGGGCGTGCCCCTGAACATCCACTTCCTGTGGGAGACCGAGGAGGAGATCGGCTCGCCCAGCTTCGAGGGCGGCCTTAACCGCCACAAGGGCCGGTTCAGGACCGACGCCATCGTGGTGAGCGACACGGTCTGGATCACCCGGGGCAGGCCCAGCACCCCTGCGGGACTGCGCGGACTGAAGGGCTTCCGTCTCACCCTGGAGACCGCCGACCACGACCTGCACAGCGGCGTGGTGGGCGGCGCCGCGCGCAACCCACTGGCCGAGCTCATCAAGGTGGTCGCCGCCATGCTGGACGGCGAAACCGGCAAGGTGAAGATCCCCGGCTTCTACGACGAGGTGGTGAAGCCCTCCAAGCAGGAACTCGAGGAATGGGCCCACGCGGGGTTCAGCGTGGAGACCTTCAAGAAGGACCACATGATCACCGGGATGCGCACCGAGGACCCCATGAAGGTCATGAAGCGCGTGTGGGGGCGGCCCACCATGGAGGTGCATGGGGTGGTCGGCGGCTACACGGGACCCGGCATCAAGAGCGCCGTGCCGCCCCGGGCCGAGGTCAAGCTGAGCTGCCGCCTGGTGCCGGACATGGACGAGCAGAGGACCATGGGCCGCATCCGCGCCTTCGTGAACGAGCACTTCCCCGATGTCCAGCTCCACGAGGAGCATGGCCTGGCACCCTTCAAGGGCCATGTCGTCGGACCCTACGCCGCGGCCATCAAGGAGGCTTACAAGTTCGGCTTCAACGCGCCCTGCTCCTTCACCCGCGAGGGCGGCAGCATCGGCGCCGTGAAGACCATGGAGGACATCCTGGGCTGCGAGGTCTTCTTCCTGGGCCTCAGCCTCCCCAGCCACGGCTACCACGCCCCCAACGAGAACTACGACTGGGAGCAGGCCTCGGGCGGCATGGCCGCCTTCGCGCACTACTTCGAGACGGTGAGCAACTTCAAGCGCTGAGTGGGTGTCCTTGCCTGAGAAAGCGGCCCCTCACCATAGGGGCTGCATGGCTGCCTCCATAAGCACCGGGGCCGGGCCGGCGCCTCCCGATCCCTTCCGGTTGAAGAACCGCAGGCTCCCCAGGTAGGGCTTGGCCCGGGGGTCGTAGACCACGGTGATGCCTCCCGCCCTTCCGGGAAATCCATCGGAGCCATCCCGTCCACTCATCCCGTCGCGGCCGCTTGAACCATTGGGGATTCCGGAACCGCCGAAGCCCCCGCGACCCCCCCGGCCACCACGACCCCCAGAACCGCCGGGACCGCCTTCCGCCTTGATGGTGAGGGATCCGCCCTGGGGGTCCACCAGGAACCTGTCTACCCGGCCCCCACCCGTCACGCTCACCTGCAGCAGGGGACGGACGCCAGGCCTGAAGGCCACGTTCACCAGCACGGACGGAGCATCCCCGCCTGGCCCGCCATCCTGGCCGTCGGAGCCGTTGCTGCCATCCGATCCGTCTCCCCCCGGCGAGGGATTGTTGGGATCAAAGGAACCCATGCTGCCGCTCATCCCATCGCTCCCAGCCGAGCCATCCATGCCGGACATACCGGGACTGCCTGAGAAGTTGGAGTTGAAGGCCCCATCGTACCGGACGGCGATGCCCAACTCCGTCTGGAGTCCGGGATGGCTCGGCACCGAGATGGTCAGGTGCGGCGTCCTCCCATCGCTGAGGCGGGGATCGGCAGGGAGGGAGATGATACCCTTCGGGCTCACCGCGACCACCGTGGCCGTGATCTGGAGGTCCTCCCACAGGACCTTGCCCCCGGCCACCCCTTCGGTCTGAAGAGCAGTGCCGTCCGGCTGCACCACGGTCACCACCAGGGGGGCGCTGTCCCCGGGGGCCATGGCCCCCTTGGGCAGGGTCGCGGCCATGGAGGCGATGGGCGTCTTCTCCAGGCGGACCCGCCATCCCATCCATACCTGGATCGGGGTGCAACCGACGAGGGCCAGCGAGGATGCCAGGGTGAGGGAAGCGACCCAACCCATGGAACCGGAACGGTGCAGGAGGGTTGCTTCGCGCATGGCGACCTCGGCGGTTGGCAAGGAGCAAGCCCGAGTTGAGCTTCACCCTTAAGGAGGGGCAGCGGAGGCGAAGGGTTGAAGGGTCCGCCACCCGGCTGCCGGGACCCCTCTCCTCAGAACGTACCCTGCACCAGCCCCCCATCCACCAGCAGGCTTTGCCCCGTGAGGTAGGAGGCTGGCCCGCTGCAGAGGAAGGCGATGACCGCCCCGACCTCCTCGGGCCTTCCGATGCGTCCGGCGGGGATGGAGGCTGCGGCCCGGGCCAGGTGCTCGGCCACGGAGAGGCCATCGGCGGCGGACTTCACCTCCGCCAGGTGGGTCTGGCGATCGGTCATCACATGCCCCGGCAGCAGGGCGTTCACGGTGATGCCATCCCTGGCGGTCTCCAGGGCCAGGGTGCGGGTGAGGCCCGAGAGCCCGGCCCGCAGGGTCGAGCTGATGGTGAGCAGGGGATAGGGCTGCTTCGCCACCAGACTGGTGATGTGGACGATGCGGCCCCACCGCCTGGACCGCATCCCGGGCAGCACCAGACGCGCCATCCGCACCACGTTCATGAGCGTGGATTCCACGCCGGCGGCCCAGTCGCCATCGGTCAGGTCTGCAAACACCGCCGCCTTGGGCCCGCCCGTGTTGGTGATGAGGATGTCCACGGGGCCCAGGGCCGCTTCCGTGGCCTGGTGCCAGCGGGCCAGGTCCTCGGCTAGGGACACATCGGCGGTCACCACCGCCACCGCGACCTCCAGGGCTTCCAGTTCCGCCTTCACCCTGTCCAGGGCTTCGGGGTCGCGCCCGCAGACGGACACCGCGCAACCCTCGGCCGCCAAAGCCAGGGCCGCCGCCCGGCCCAACCCCTTGCTGCCCGCGGCCACCATCGCCACTTTCCCGCGGATGCCCAGGTCCATGCCGCCCTCCAGGCACCCAGCATAGGTGGTTCGCCCCCGAAGGAGCTAATCTTGGGTTTAATATGACCGATACATCCTTTGTAACCCTCTTGTATCCGCAGTCCGGGAGTGTCCATGGTGCCCCAGGATTCGTCGAGACAGGAACCCAGGGCCCCCACCCACTTCGCCCCGGCCGAACGCGCCGAGGGGGAGGAGTTGCGCCTCGAGGCCGAAGCCTGCCTGAGCCATCCTGTGGCGAATTTCCTGATGCATGCGCTGGACGGCCTGGTGCTGATCCTCGACGTCCACCGGCAGGTGCTTGCCACCAATGACCGCGTCATGGATGTGGTTGACCCGGAAGATGGGTCCCCCCTGGGCCGCCGTACCGGCGAAATTTTCGGTTGCGTCCATGTGCCGGAGGGTCCTGGCGGATGTGGCACCAGCCAATCCTGTGCCCACTGCGGGGCCGTCCTGGCCGTGCTGGAGGCCCAGCGCACCGGAGAGGCCGTCCACTCCGAGTGCCTCCTCACCCTGCGCCACGGTGATCTCATTGAGAGCGCAGAGTTCGAGATCGTGGCCAGTCCCCTGGAGGTCGGCCCCTACCGGTTCATCGCCGTGGTGCTGCACGACCTCAGTGCGGTGAAGCGCCGCGACGCCCTGGAACGCCTCTTCTATCACGATGTGGCCAACCTCATGCAGGGCATCCGCGGCTGGGCCGACCTCCTCGCCTCGGGGGTCAACAGTTCGAAAAGCGTGGCCCAGAAGCTGGCTCATCTCACGGACCTGCTGGACCGGGAACTCAAGAGCCACCGGGCCATGGCCCAGGCGGAACACGGGGAGCTGGAACCCCGTGTGCGCACCATTCTGCCCATGGAGATCCTCCGGGATGTGGGAGACCTGCTGGACCGCCACACCCTGGCCGGGGAGCGCAACGTCGAGATCCTGCTCAGTCAGGAAGAGGCGATCCACACCGATCCCGAATTGCTCTCGCGCGTGCTCCTGAACATGGCCGTGAACGCGGTGGAGGCCTCCTTGACCGGCGAGACCATCACCCTCTCCGCCCATCGGGAGGGCCCATACCTCCGCTTCCAGGTCCACAATCCTGGGGAGATTCCGGAGGCGATCCGCAGCCGCATCTTCCAGCGATCCTTCAGCACCAAGGGTACCGTCGGACGCGGCCTGGGCACCTACGCCATGAAGCTCTTCGGCGAGGGCATCCTGCATGGACAGGTAGGCTTCGACACCGGCCAGGATGGAACCACCTTCTGGATCCGGATCAGTCACTGATCCTTCCTCCTGACCACTGCTACCATCCAGGCATGCCCGCCCCGGAACTCGACTCCCGCATCAAACGCTCGGGCGGCATGAAGGCGGGGGAGTTTCAGGAATGATGCACCCTGCCGCCTTCCAGCTGGCCGCGGAACTGGGCGGGACGCTGCTCACAGGCGCGGCCGGAGGGCTGCTCCTGGTCGAACGCATCCAGGGGCACGGCCTGCCCCAGGTGGCGGTGCTGGGGCTGGCGGCCGCCGACCTGCTGGAAGCCCTGGAGGCCGCCGAAAGGATGCAGGCCCGAGGGCTGCAGGTGAACCTCCTGGGCCTCGTTCCGCTGCCCGGCTGCGATCTGCCGGCGGCCCTGGACCTGCACCGCCGCCGCATCGGCGCCCTGGTGGCAGCCCTGGACGCGGGCCTGCCCTGGCTGGGCGGGAGGCCCATGCTGGCCCGGCGACTGCCAGGCCGGATCCACCGAGCCACCCCGGTGGCGCTCGCCAAGGCGCCCATGGGCCCCCTGGAAAAGGGGGAGCTGAAGACCTTCCTGGCCGACTGGGAGAAGGACCGCCGCAAGATGACCTTCCGCCGTCCCGAGTGGCGGGAGGCGCCCGATCATGGCGAGCACGGCGGCTTCGAGACCGATCTCTGGACCGGTGTACCGGTGCCCGAGGGGGCGGAACTGCGGGTACCGCCCCTGGTGCTGCCCTCGGCCACGCCCCTGACCGAGGTCCTGCGGGCCGCCCTCCGCACGGCCACGGGGATGGCCGTGCCCCTCCTCCCCCTGCCCGCCGACCCCTCGGCCCTCCACGCGCTCCGCCTGCTCACCCCGGAGATCGCGGCCTTCCGGGGCCCGGTGCGGGCCTGGGAACTGGCCCTGGCGGGCCTGGCGCGCCTGCCCGGTCCTCCGCACTTCTGCGCCCGGTGCTGATCCGCTGAGCGAGCCTACATATTCAGCGCCCGGCCGTAGACCGCCCGGGCCGCTTCCGGGAACACCTCGTTCAGGGTCGGGTGCGGATACATGGTGTGGATGAGTTCCTCCACCGTGAACTCGCCGCCCAGCAGGGCTACGCTGGAGGCCACCAGCTCCGTGGCCTTGGGGCCGAGGATGTGGATGCCCAGGATCTCGCCGTACCGCTTGTCGGCCACGATCTTGATGAAGCCGTGGGGCTCGCCGATGATGTTGGCCTTGGCCATGGGCGCAAAGGGGAAGCTGCCCACCTGCACGTCGTGGCCCTTGGCCTTGGCCGCCTCCTCGCTGAGCCCCACGGTGCCCACCTCGGGATCACAGTAGGTGCAGGCCGGGAAGCGGTCGTAGCGGACAGGATGGGGATGGACATCCTTGCCCAGGCTCTGGGCGGCGTGCTCCGCGGCCACGATGCCCTCGTCACTGGCCACATGGGCCAGCCAGGGGGTGCGTACGATGTCGCCGATGGCGTAGAGGCCGGGCTCGCCGGTCTGCATGAAGGGATCGATCGCCACGCAGCCCCGGTCCACCCGGGCCTTGGTCTTCTCGAGCCCGATGCCCTCCACCAGGGGCGCGCGGCCCACGGCCACCAGCAGGTGGCTGCCCACGACCTCGCCGGCGGACTCGCCCTCCAGGTGGCAGAGCACACCATCCGCCCGCTTCTCGATGCGGGTGATCTTGGTCTTGGTCCGCACATCGATCTTGTGAGACTTCCGGAAGATCTTGGCCAGCTCGAGGCCGATGTCCTGGTCCTCCAGGGGGAGGATCGTCTCCATGAACTCCACGAGGGTCACCTTGGAGCCCAGGCGGCTGAACACCGAGGCGAACTCCACACCAATGGCCCCGGCGCCCAGGATCACCAGATGCTCCGGCAGCTCGGTGAGCTCCAGGATGTGGTCGCTGTTGAGGACCCGCTGTCCGTCCGTTTCCAGGCCGGGAATCGGCTTGGGCGCCGAGCCCGTGGCCAGGATGATGCGCTTGGCCTCGTGGACCTCGCCCTCCACCTGCACCCTGCCCCCGCCCAGCAGCTTGCCGAAGCCCTTCAGCACGGTCACCTTGTTCTTCTTCATGAGGAACTCGATGCCCTTGGCATTCTTCAGCACGATGCGGCCCTTGCGCTTGACGATGGTGGCCAGGTTGGGCTTCAGGGCCTTGGCCTCCACGCCCTCGATGCCGTAGTCATCGGCCACCTTCATCTGCTCGAAGCGGTGGGCCGTCTCCAGCCAGGTCTTGGCCGGGATGCAGCCGCGGTGGAGGCAGGTGCCGCCGAGCAGGGAGTCCTTCTCCACGATGGCCGTGTTCAGGCCCAGCTGGGCGGCCCGGATGGCGGCAATGTAGCCCCCCGGGCCGGAACCGATGACGATGAGGTCGAAGGAAGCCATGCTGAGCTCCAAAGAACGTGGGCTTCATGATCCCACAAGGGCGGGAACTCGTCGGGGCTAGACGCAGACCAGCATGGACCGCGCCTCCAGCCGGGCAGCCCGCCACTCCGTCCAGGCACGCTTCAGTTCCGCCCGGTGCAGGGCCACCGAGGCCCGCCACTCTGCCTTGGCCTCCCGCCAGGCCTCGGCCCCGGCCAATCCCCGGGTCCGCCACTGGGCCTTCCGGTGGCTCCAGGCCTCATGCCGTTCGTGCAGGGCCGCGTCGAGTCGCAGCCGCGCCGAGCCGAGGCGGGCCCGCATGGGGCGGGCGACCCCCGGGCTGGCCAGGACCAGGCGCTCCCCCAGCCGCTGCTCTTCCATGTGCAGTCGGGCCCGGGCCATGGTCGAGCGGGATACCCTCCTGAACTGGCCCACCAGCCCCATCCAGGCCAGCAGGTTCAACAGCCACTTGGTCGAATCCCACTGGTACCAGCGGGCGCCATTGCGGTAGTCCCACTGCCACTGGTGGTGGAAGTTGTGGTAGCCCTCGCCGTAGGTGAGCGGGGCCAGGAGCCAGTTGTCCCGGGCGGTGTTGGCCTCGGTGTAGGGGCGGGTCCCGAACCTGTGGGCCGCGCTGTTGATGAAGAAAGTCGTATGGTGGGTCACCACGATGCGCAGGACCACGCCGAACACGAGGTGGCCCAGGAGGTCGCCCGTGGCCAGCCCGATCCAGAGCGGCAGGGTGGCCACCACGGCCCCGATGAGGAAGTGGTTCCGGTGCTGCCAGAGGACCAGGGGGTCCTTCTCCAGGTCCGCCACCCCCGTGAGGGGCAGGGCCTGGGCCTCCATCACCCAGGTCCAGTGGGCGGACCAGAACCCGCGGCCGATGCTGTAGGGGTCCCGCTCCGTGTCCACGTGCTGGTGGTGCGTCCGGTGGTCGCTGGCCCACTTGAGCGCCGAGTTCTCGAAGGCCGCGGCGCCGAGGCAGAGGAACAGGATCCGCACCGGCCAGGTGGCCCGGTAGGCCCGGTGGCTGAAGAGCCGGTGGTAGCCGCCGCTGATGGCCGTGCCGATGGCGAAGGTCATGACGAGAAAGACCAGGGCCTCGGTCCAGGTCAACCCCGCGACGGCCAGCCGCCAAGGCACCAGCCCCAGCGCCAAGGCGAGGGTCCCCGTGAGGAAGAGGGTATTCACAAGATCCCAGCGCCTAGGCTCGGCCATTTCATTGACTCCAAATTTAAGTTTTATTCTAACGCTCATCTGCACTGGGCCTTCCAACTTTCCCCGGGCGAGTGGACCGGACCTCAACTCTCAGGCCGGAGGGGCCGAAACTTAGGGTGTGCGTATCCGGAGCCCCATGCGACCGAATCCAATCGCCCTTCTCTGCCTGCCGGCCCTCTGTCTGCCTCTGGCGGCCCAGGAGGCCACCCCAGCCGAAGCCGAAGCCCTCGTGAAGGAGGCCATCGCCTTTGCCAAGGCCCACGGGAAAGAGGCCGCCTTCAAGGAAATCACCCATGCCACTGGCCGCTTCCAGCGGCATGGAGGCGAGCTCTATGTCTTCGTGTACGACATGGATGGCAAGGTGCTCGCCCACGGGCAGGGGGCAAGCAAGGTGGGCGTGAATCAGATCAGAGCCAAGGACCCCGACGGGGTTGAATACATTCAGGACCGGGTCCGGATTGCCAAGACCAAGGGCAAGGGTTGGCACGACTACAAGTACCTCAACCCGAAAACCGGCCAGAAGGAGCCGAAGACCAGCTACATCGAGGTCTGGGACAACCTGATCTTCGGGGCGGGCGTCTACAAAAAGTAGGCGGGCCGATCCCCCGCTCCAGGCTTGTCCTTCGGGCCTTCCAGGGCTATGGTGATGGATTCCCTTCGCGCCATGAGCGAACCCGCACCTGAAGGTGGAGTCCCCATGAAGATCATCGTGACCGACGAGGTGACCGGCGAGGGTCTAGCCCTTCTTCGGGCCGATCCGCGCGTCCACCTCGACATCCGCCTGGGACTCTCCAAGGAAGCCCTGCTGGGCTGCATCGGCGAGTACGACGCCATCATCACCCGCAGCGGCACCACCGTGGACAGGGCCCTGCTGGACGCCGCCGAGAACCTGAAGATCGTGGCCCGGGCCGGGGTGGGCATCGACAACGTGGATGTGGACTACGCCAGCGCCAAGGGCGTGATCGTGGTGAATGCCCCCTTGGGCAACACCAACAGCGCCGCCGAGCACACCCTGGCCCTGCTGCTTTCTGCCTGCCGGCACGTCCCCGCCGCCAACGCCAGCCTGAAGTCCGGGGAGTGGAAGCGCGCCAAGTTCACGGGCGTCGAGCTCAAGGGCAAGACCGCCGGGGTCATCGGCCTGGGCAAGGTGGGCGGCCGCGTGGCCCTCCGGCTCAAGGCCTTCGAGTGCGAGGTGCTGGGTTGCGACCCCTATGTCGGCGCCAAGCGGGCCCAGGACCTGGGCGTACAGCTGGTGGACCTCGCCGAACTGTGCCGCTCCTGCGACATCATCACCGTGCACACGCCGCTCAACGACGAGACTCGCGGCATGATCGGCGCCGACCAGCTGGCCCTCATGAAGGAAGGCGTCATTCTCCTCAACGTGGCCCGGGGCGGCATCCTGGACGAGCCCGTGCTGCTCGCCGCCCTCCAGAGCGGCAAGGTGAGCCTGGCGGCCGTGGATGTGTTCTCGGAGGAGCCCCCGGCCTCTGACCTCATGAAGGCCCTCATCGCCCAGGAGCGGCTGGTGGTGACCCCCCACCTGGGCGCCAACACCCAGGAGGCCCAGGTGAACGTGGCCATCGACGTCTCCAAGGAGATCCTGGCCTATCTGAATCGGGCCCCCCTGGAGAACGCCGTGAACCTGCCGCGCTTCGACCCTGCAGTCATGGACCAGATGCGGCCCTACTTCAAGCTCATGGCCATCCTCAGCGAATTCGGCCTCCAGCTCATGAAGGGCAACCTGGACCGGGTGACCTTCGGCTTCAGCGGCGCCATCGCCTCCCACGACTGCTCACCCCTGACCGTGAGCGGCCTGGCCGCCCTCCTGGACCGGGCCGTGGACCAGCCCGTCAACATGGTCAATGCGAGCCTCGTGGCGGAGCGCATGGGCCTCGTGGTGGAAGAGCACAAGACCACCCAGGGCGGGGCCTTCTCCAACCTGATCACCCTGACCCTGGAAGGCGCCTGGGGCACCCGGGTCGTGTCCGGCACCCTGTTCGAGGGCGCGCCCCGCATCGTGGGCCTGCGGGACTACGCCATGGACTTCCTGCCCGAGCCCCACATGCTGCTCCTGAGCTATGTGGACCGCCCCGGCATGATCGGGAAGATCGGGACGGTGCTGGGCCAGCACGAGATCAACATCGCCTTCATGAGCCTGGGCCGCAGGGAGAAGAAGGGGGAGGCCATGGTCGTCCTGTCTGTCGACTCGCCGGTGCCGGCCGCTGTGGTGGAGGAGCTCCGGAAGGCCACCGAGGCCACCTTCCTCCAGGCCCTGCACCTGCCCTCGGCCTGATCCATGGGATCGATGGGGCCTGGGAGGCAGCCTTGAAACTCATCGCCTGGGACTTCGACGGCACCCTCGTGGACAGCCGTCCCCTCATCGAGGCGGGCATGGCCCATGCCCTGGATGCCCTCGGCCAGCCCCGGTCCGTCATGCAGGAATGGCTGAAGTACGTGGGCCTGCCGGTGGAAGCCGGCATCCGGAACACCTTCGATCCCCTGGGTCTGGACGGCGACACGGTCCTGAAGGCCTACCGCAGCTTCGGTCATGCGGAGCACGAGCACATGATGCAGCCCTTCGAGGGCATCCCCGAGCTCCTGGCCGAACTGAAGGGACGGGGCCAGCGCATGGCCGTGGTTACCTCCAAGCGGCGCCTGCCCCTCCTCCGGCAGATGGCCCAGTGGGACTGGGAGCCCCTCTTCGATCCCATCATCACCCCCGATGACGTCACCCACGGGAAGCCCCACCCGGAATCCCTGGAGCAGCTTCAGGCGCTGACCGGCTTGGCCCCTGAGGACATCCTCATGGTGGGGGACACCCCCTTCGACCTGGACATGGCCCGGGCCGCCGGGGTGCCCAGCCTGGCCGTGGGGCACGGGTTCTACGCCCAGGAGGCCCTGGCCGCCTGCGGCCCCCGGGCCTACGCCCCGGATACCGCCGCCCTGCGCGACATCCTCCTGGCCTGGAGCGATTGATGGCCAAACTGACCCATCTGGATCCCGAAGGGCGCCCGGTCATGGTGGATGTATCCGCCAAGGCCATCACCCGCCGGGTGGCCGTGGCCGCCGGGTACCTGGAGCTGGATGCCTCCGCGGCCGAGGCCCTGGCCCGGGGCGGAGGCCCCAAGGGAGACCCCTGGACCGTGGCCCGGCTCGGGGCCGTGGGGGGCGTCAAGCGAGCCTCGGACCTGATCCCCCTGGCCCATCCCCTGGCCATCGACGCCGTGGATGTGACTCACCACTGGGACCCCGAGGCCCGCCGGGCCTGGCTCCGGGTCCAGGTGAGCTGCGAGGGCCGCACAGGCATCGAGATGGAGGCCCTCACGGGGGTCACCGTGGGCCTGCTGGTGCTCTACGACATGCTGAAGGCCGTGAGCCATGGCATGACCCTGGGGCCGGCCCGACTCTTGCGCAAGGAAGGTGGGAAGAGGGGAACCCTGACCCTGCCCTGGCCGGGGTGTCCCTGGAAGCCCTGAACCAGGGGTGGCTAGTTGGAAAACATTTGCATGTTCAAGTTTCCGACGCCACGGTAGGATAAGAGGTTCATCGTTCCTCTCGATCGCCACTGGGGTCCTGACCCCCTCATGGAGGCCTAGCGAAGCAGGCTTTTCCGTTCCAGCCGGAGTCCCCCCATGCGCCTTGCCGTTCTGACCCTCGTTCTAGCGACCTTCAGCCTCAGCCTTCAAGCCACCCCGAGGCGCAGTTCCCGGAAAACCACCTCCCGATCAGCCGACGGCGCCGTGCATGTGATCCGCAAAGGCGAAACGGCAGCCTCGGTGGCCCGTGCCCATGGCCTGAGCCTGGCGAGATTGGCGGAGCTGAACCCCGGCACCTCTCTGTCGCGACTCAAGGTGGGGACCCGCCTGAACCTCCGGCAGGCCTCGGCCCCGACCGAGGCCACCCTGCTGGCCGAGACCCCAGCCTCCTTGCCCCGCCATCCCCTGGCGGCCCTGCCTGGGAGTCCGGCTGTGGCACCCGCGCCGATGCCGCACATGGAACAATTGCTGCCCTACCAGGTCCGCAGTTCCATTCCCGCCGAGGGGCCCGTCAGCGCGATGAACCTCGACCCCCACCAGAATCCCAGCACGGCGGCCCAGCTTCTGGCCCGCATGCAGCAGGTGATGCCCCCCGTCTCCGAGGCGGAACTGGATGCCCTCCTGCCGACCTTTGCGCCAGCCGATCCCAACCGACTCGACCTGCTCTGGCCGGTGGAGACCCGGACCATCAGTTCCGCCTGGGGCCCCCGGATGCGGACCAAGACCGTCCGGGTGAAGGACCAGCGCAAGAAACGCGTCCGGTACCGGAGCCGCCACAAGGGTGTGGATCTGACGGCGCCCACGGGCACGGCGGTGTTCGCTGCCCTCGACGGCCAGGTGGTCTTCGCCGGGAAGCACAAGGGATACGGCAACTACGTCCTGGTCGACCACGGCAATGGCGTGGCCACGCTCTATGCTCACCACAGCTTGAACCTGGTCCGGGCCGGCGACATCGTCCGGCGGGGCCAGAAGATCGCCGAAGTCGGCCGCACGGGCAACGCCACCGGACCCCATCTGCACTTCGAACTGCGAATCGACGGCGTGCAGCAGAATCCACTTCCGGCGCTCAATGACGAAGAGGAAGTCCCTTCCGAAATGGCAGCTCAGAACGCCCTCCTGGGTTCCGCCTCCTTCCGCTGAACCTCCCCGGGATCCGCGGCACAGGAGTGGAGCGCCCCTCCCGTTCCCCCCGCGGGATCGGCCCGGGGGGCCGTGATAGACTGGGTCCTTTCGCCGTTTCGAGGTGGTCATGCCGCTGTACCGAGCTTCCCTCCAGAGCCTGGGGGCCATTGTCCTGTTGGCCCTGGGCCTGGCCTGTCATGGGAAGGGCGGCGGCAGCAGCGTCCCCACGGCCACCCTCGCCGGAACCGTGATGTACCAGCGGGTGCCCCTGGCCAGGGACGCCTCGGGCGTGCCCACCGGACTGGCCGACGCCACCAACCCCGCCAACCTCGTGAGCCTTCCGGCCCAGGGGGTCATCATCCGCTTCTACCAACAACGGCCCCAGACCGCTCCGGATGGAACCATCACCAATGCCTGGATCCTGGCCGGGTCCACCCTCACCGGCACCACCGGGCTCTATTCGGCCCGGGTTCCCACGGGCTACCTCACCATGGTGGAAGTGCTGAGCTCCTTCAGCGGCGGGGGGAGCCAGATTGTCAATCTGATTGCGGATCCACAGGGCATCCAGAGCACCGTGCCGACCGCCGACCGGGTTCAGTACGCCATGCGGGCGGCGGCCAATGGTTCCGTCTCGGCGACCAGCAATGTTCCGACCTCGATGTTCACCGGGGATTCCGTGGCGAATTTCACGGTCGGCCTGAACGATGCCTGGTGGGTCTATGATCCCACGACCACCAGCAGCAATGGCGTGGCCGCCTTCGTGGATCAGGCCGTTCTGGAAACCAGCCTTCCCGGGCGCACCCCGGGGCTTGGAACCGGCAGCCGGGTGCTGGGCATCGTGGACACCATCGCCAGCTTCTTCAATGTGTACGGCACGGTCACGCCGGGTTCGGCCCTGGACCTCCACTACTGGCCGGGCGTGGATGCCGGCGGCTCCTACGTCGTCTACGATCGCAATCTGATCCCCCAGTCCCTGCTGTCGACGGTCTACTTCGGGACCCTGCGCGGGGGCCCCACCAATGACGATGCCTGGGACCCGGGAGTGATCCTCACCCTGCTGGCGCGCAATACCCTCTATGCCGGAAACCAGGGCCGCACCTACTCCATTCCCCTGAATCCGCTCTATCCCATCGGAACCCCCCTTGCGGACCTCAGCCCAGACATGGCCCGGATCGAGGGGCTCGCCCAGGCCATGGCCGCGAACGTGCTCCAGTCCCCCTATCTGGCCGATACCCAGGGCACGGGTCTGGCCGGCCCCGTGGTGGATGTCCGGGACGTCTCCAGCCTCAGCGCCTCCCAGCTGAACCCCTATTCAGCCCCGGCCCTCAGGGCCTTTGCCTGGGAGGTCATCCTCAAGGCCAACAGCCTCCCCTCCCCTGGCACCACTTCCGACTGGGCCAACATCAACCCCTTGGCCGCCGCGCGGTTCTTCCTGGCCCCCGGGGCACCCACGGGAACGGCGCTCAACGGCACGACCATCGACCTGGAACCGATCAACATCTACACCCAGATCAACCGCCTCAAGGAGGGCAAGCTTGCGGCTGAGCCCGTGGACCTGGCCTCGGTGTTCACCGATGCGGTGCTGACCAGCCTGGGGACCCCCTTCGGGCTTCCCTGGCCCCGTCCGACCATCGGCGCCTACACGTCCTTTGTCGCGAACTGGGGAACCGATCCCACCGGCGCCCTGCCCCCGGTGGTGCTCAGCATGGCGAGGGCCACCCAGGTGACCCAGCCCTACCCCGGACCGACCCTGGCCTACCCCAACCTCTCCGAAGGGGAAGTGTTCTACACCGGTTTCAACCTGACCGCGGACAAGCCCTGCACCCTGACGGCGGCGATCACGCCTGCGCTCGGGGCCGGCGTCCAGTTGGAAGTGGACCTGCCCCGGCTGCCGCGGACCTTCACCTTCACGGGCACCGGCGGAACCACCGAGCCTCTGGTCCTGCCAGTCAACGGCACCGTCCCCTTCTACCACCCCCTGCGCATCCGGCTCCTCAGCCCCACCGTCCTCCAGCCGGATGTCACCCTGACGCTCACGATCACGCCCACCCCCTAATCTCCGCCCAGGTGTTTACATGGCAGCCGCCGATGCGCTCCGGGTCCTGAAGGAAAAGGCCCCCTTCGTTCCTGATCTGGCCATTGTCCTGGGGTCGGGACTGGGTGCCCTGGCGGACTGCGCCGAAGCGAGGCTGGGCCTGTCCATCCCTTTCACGGACCTGCCGGGCTTCCCCGCCCCGTCCGTGGCTGGGCACGGTGGCAAGGTGGTGTTCTGTGAGTTCGAGGGCCGACGGGTCCTGCTCCAGGCCGGCCGGTTCCATTTCTACGAGGGCCACCCCATGCCTCTCGTCGTCCAGCCCATGCGGCTCTACGGACGCCTGGGCGTGGGGGCCGTGCTTCTCACCAATGCCGCCGGTGCCTTGAACCCCACCTTTGGCGTGGGCGACCTGATGGTCCTGAGCGACCACATCAACCTGTTCGGGACCAACCCCCTCATCGGGCCCAACGTGGAACCGGGGCCACGATTCCCGGACATGACGGCGGTCTACGACCCGGCCTTCCGGAGCCAGTTGAAGGCCTGTGCCCGGGACCTCGGCCAGACGCTTCAAGAGGGTATCTACCTAGGACTCACCGGCCCCAGCTACGAGACCCCCGCAGAGATCCGTGCCTTCCGCACCCTGGGCGCGGATGCCGTGGGCATGAGCACCGTCCCCGAAGCCATCGTTGCCCGTCACGAAGGCATGCGCGTGGCTGGGATCTCCTGCCTGTGCAACATGGCAGCGGGCATCCTGCCCCAGGCCCTGACCCACCAGGAGGTTCTGGCCGCCGGCGCCGCTGCCGCAGGACGTTTCGAGTCCCTGGTCCGGGCCTTCGTCCAGACCCTGCCGCAGTAGGCTCTCAGACCCTTGAGCGCAGAAAAGCAGAAGCCCGGCTTTGCCGGGCTTCTGCTCGGGGGTCCGGGGGTTCTCCCCGCAGCGCACGCGCTGCGGGGAGAACCCCCGGAGAATATCAGGCGTTGAATTCCTGATGCTCTTCGATGAGACGGCTGACCACGTCGGGATCGGCCAGGGTGGAGAGGTCCCCCATGCCGTCGTACTCGCCGGAAGCGATCTTCCGCAGGATGCGGCGCATGATCTTGCCACTCCGGGTCTTGGGCAGGCCCGAGGCGATATGGATGACGTCCGGCGAGGCAAAGGCGCCGATCACATGTCGGACCTGCTCCTTGAGGGCGCCCATGAGCTGCTGGTTCCCGTTTTCCGTGTAGCCGCTGTTGAGCAGCACGTAACAGTAGATGCCCTGGCCCTTGAGATGATGGGGATAGCCCACCACCGCCGCTTCGGCCACGGCTTCATGAGCCACGAGGGCGCTCTCCACCTCGGCCGTTCCCAGGCGATGCCCGCTGACGTTGATCACGTCGTCGATGCGGCCGGTGATCCAGTAGTAGCCGTCCTCATCCCGCCGGGCGCCGTCGCCGGTGAAGTAGTAGCCCGGGTACTGGGTGAAGTAGGATTCCCGGAAGCGCTTGTGGTCGCCATGAACGGTCCGCGCCTGGCCGGGCCAGGGGGCGCCCAGGCAGAGGGCCCCGGACACATCATTTCCTTCCAGGGGAATGCCGGTGGCCGGATCCACGATCACAGGCTTCACGCCAAAGAAGGGCAGCGTGGCCGACCCCGGCTTGGTGGGCGTGACGCCGGGAAGCGGCGCGATGAGGATGCCGCCAGTTTCGGTCTGCCACCAAGTATCCACGACGGTGCAGCGGCCTTCGCCCACCACGTCGTGATACCAGCGCCAGACCTCCGGGTTGATGGGTTCGCCCACGGTGCCGAGGATCCGAAGGGATTTACGGCTGGAGTTGGCGACCCAGTCATCCCCCGCCTGGCCCAGGGCGCGCAGGGCCGTGGGGGCCGTGTAGAAGATGCTCACCTTGAGGTCGTCGATGATCTGCCAGTAGCGGCCCGGGTCCGGATAGAGCGGCGTGGACTCGAAGAGGACCGACGTGGCCCCGTTGGCCAAGGGCCCATAGACGATGTAGCTGTGGCCCGTCACCCAACCGATGTCCGCGGCACAGAAATAGATGTCCTCAGGGTGGTAGTCGAAGACCAGCTTGTGGGTGAACGAGGCGTAGGTGAGGTAGCCCCCCGTGGTATGCAGGAGGCCCTTGGGCTTCCCGGTGCTGCCGGAGGTGTACAGGATGAAGAGCGGATCCTCCGCTCCCATCCATTCGTTGGTGCAGGTGGATCGTTGTTTGGCGGTCTCTTCGTCCAGCCAGAGGTCCCGCCCCGGCTGCATGGGAACGTCCCCGTCCGTGCGTCGCGCCACGATCACCGTCTCCACCAGGGACATGCCTTCGATGGCGCGGTCCACGATCCGCTTCAGGGGCACCCGCTTGCCGCCGCGCAGACCTTCGTTGGCTGTCACCACCACCTTGCAGCGGGCGTCCACGATGCGGTCGCGCAGGGCTTCCGCCGAGAAGCCGCCGAAGACCACCGAATGCACGGCGCCGATGCGGGCGCAGGCGAGCATGGTGTAGACCAGTTCGGGGATCATGGTGAGGTAGATGCAGACCCGATCGCCCTTCTTCACCCCGTGGTGGAGCAGGACGTTGGCAACCCGGGCCACCTGGTGCTTCAGGTCCCGGTAGGTGATGTGGGTGTACTGGCCGGGCTCGTCCTGGGCCCAGATGAGGGCGGTCTTGTCCCCCAGATGGGGAAGGTGACGGTCCACGCAATTGAAGCAGGCATTGATGCGCCCACCCGAGAACCAGGAGAAATCCACCTCCCGGTAGTCGGCGTCGAAAACCGATTGCCAAGGATGGAACCAGGTAAGCGCCTTGGCCTGCTCGCCCCAGAACCATTCCGGATTGTCCAGGGACAGGCGGTAGAGCCGCTGGTACTCCTCCATCGTCTTGATGTGCGCCCGCTCCTGGATGTGCGGCTTCACGGGGAAGAGGTCTTCGGACATGAGCCGCCTCTGTACCAAGAGTTGAGGATGAGGAGAGAAACCGCCGGGAGGCACCGGAGGAGCGGCTGCGGGCCGGTCATCCGGGCTGATCCTGAGAGAAGGTCATAGGAACTGGAAAGGTGCAGTGACACCTATTTTCCTGATCGCGGAAACCCTTGTCCAGTAATCATTGTGTTTCCCTGCGAATTTCCAGAGCGAGCTAGCTTGGGTCATCCCGGAACAACCGCCTGAGTCGGAGGAAGCGGCCGGGCGGGGCAGTCCTCCCGCGGCCCGGCCCCTCCCTGTCTTCAGCGACCGGGTCGCTGTCCGGCCGGCGTCAATGGTGATAGGTGCTGATGTCCCGGTCCTTGGTCTCCTTCAGGAAGAGGGCACCGATGACGAAGGTGATCCCGGCCACGATGCAGGGATACCAGAGGCCATAGTAGATGTTGCCATGCATGGCCACCATGGCCGTGGCGATGAGGGGCAGCATGCCGCCGAACCAGCCGTTCCCGATGTGGTAGGGCAGGGACATGGAGGTGTAGCGGATGTTGGTGGGGAAGAGCTCCACCAGGAAGGCGGCGATGGGCCCGTAGACCATGGTCACGTAGATCAGGAAGACGAACAGGATCAGGAGGGTCATGGGGTAGTTGACCTGGGACTTGTCAGCTTCCTTGGGGAAGCCCAGGTCCGCCAGCGCCTTGTTGATGGCCGCCACCGACGCCGGGCTGAAACCCTCTACGCGTGTGGTGATGTACTGTCCCGTCGCTGGGTTCTTGCCCTGGATGCTGGCCACCGCCATCTTCCCGGGTTCGGGCGCGACCTTGGTGAAGTTTAGGCCGTGCTTGCCGAACAGGTCATTCATCCGGTCCAGTTCCGAGAACTTGCTCCAGGGACCCACGAACAGGTTGAAGGTCTCGTCCTTGGGATCGCCTGCCACGGTGATCCGGGTGTTGTTCTGGAAGGTTTCCAGGGCGGGGTTCACGTAGTGCGTCAACTGCTTGAACAGGGGGAAGAAAGTGAGGGATGCGATGAGGCAGCCGAACAGGATGATCTTCAGGCGGCCGATCTTGTCCGACAGCCAGCCGAAGAAGATGAAGAAGGGCGTGCCCAGGAGCAGGGAGGCACCGATGAGCATGTAGGTGGTCTGGTAGTCCAGCTTCAGGTTGATCTGCAGGAAGAACATCGCATAGAACTGGCCGGTGTACCAGACCACGCCCTGGCCGGCCGTGGCGCCGAGGAGGGCCAGCAGCGCATACTTGTTGTTGGGGTACTTCAGGAAGCTGTCGCTGAGGGGGGCCTTGGAGGTCTTGCCCTCGGACTTCATCTTGATGAAGATGGGCGATTCGGCCAGCTTCAGGCGGATCCAGACCGAGACGGCCAGCAGGATGATGGAGGCCAGGAACGGGAGGCGCCAGCCCCAGGAGGCAAAGGCATCCTTGGTCATGGCGCTGCGGCAGGCCATGATGATGCCCAGGCAGAGGAAGAAGCCCACCGTCGCCGTGGTCTGGATCCAGCTGGTGTTGTAGCCCCGGCGGTTGTGGGCCGAGTGCTCGGCCACATAGGTCGCGGCCCCACCGTACTCTCCCCCCAGGGCCAGGCCCTGCAGGAGACGCAGGACCACCATGATGATCGGGGCCACCCAGCCGATGGTGGCGAAGGTCGGCAGGAGGCCGACCCCGAAGGTGGAGAGGCCCATCACGACGATGGTGACGAGGAAGGTGTACTTCCGGCCGATGAGGTCCCCGATGCGCCCGAACACCAGGGCCCCGAAGGGCCGGACCAGGAAGCCGGCCGCATAGGCCGTGAAGGCGGAAAGCAGGGCCGCCGTGTCGTTCCCCTTGGGGAAGAAGAGGGTCGCAAAGAAGGGCGCCAGGGTCGCATACAGATAGAAGTCGTACCATTCGAAGACGGTACCGACCGACGATCCGACGATCACCATCCGTTCTTCTTTGGAGAGGGGCTGCTTGGCTTCAACTTGGGCGGTTGCAATGGCCATGGCGTGTCGCCTCCTAAGAAAGGTCCGCTGGGGAACCTAAAACACTGGTGGCTGCTTCAAACTCGAACCGGCCGGGGCCGATCGGTGGCGCGACACCCGGCTGGATTTCTCCAGGCTGGACATCGCAAAAGGGGTGGATGCAATGGACCACGGCAAAATTGCCGCCGGGCAAAAGGGGATGGGTGGCTAGAGTGTCATTCAGCTAACGCCGTTGATCCATCCAGGTCAAGCGGGATCAATCCAAATTTATTCTTTTCGTGACCGAAAGCACGCCTTGCAATTTCTGATTTTACAATACCTTTGAATCATCTTTGATTTTAGGCTTGAAAATATTGGCCGCAATTATCCAACTTCCATGATGTGGCTCGAGTTGTATAAATGCGGTGATCGAGGTCTACATCCCGGGTCGACCCTTCCCCTAGCTCCGGCCCCGGCCTGAGATCCCAAGGCTGGGGAGAATGGCGAACTCCTTATGATGGACGGGAGCCCACACTTCGGACATGCATGCGAATCGCTCTGATGACCGACATCCATGCCAACTGGCGCGCCTTCGAAGCCTGCCTCGACCACGCCCGCGCGCTGCGTGCGGACCGCCTGGTCTTCCTGGGCGACTATGTCGGGTATGGGCCCGAGCCCAACGAGGTGCTGGAGCGGGTTATGACTGAGGTTCGCCAGGGGGCCGTCGCCGTGCTTGGCAATCACGACCAGGCGGTGGCCGATACCCATGAATCCATGATCTCCGACGCAGAGGTCGCCCTGGCCTGGACAAGGGGACAGCTGGGCAGGGAGGCTCGCGAATTCCTTTCCGGCCTGCCCCTGTATATCGAGGACGAGTCCCGGTTCTATGTCCACGCCAGTCCCCAGACCCCCCGGGCCTGGATCTACGTGAATGATGAGACGACCGCAAAGGCGGCACTGGATGCCACCCAGGCCCCGACGGTCTTCTGTGGACACACCCACATCGCCGCGCTCTACGGCGGCACCGCGACAGGCAGGCTGGTCTCCTTCAAGCCCACGCCCTCGGTTCCCGTTCCAATCCACCGGCGTCGCCGATGGCTCAACGTCGTCGGAGCGGTGGGCCAGTCCCGCGATGGGGATCCCGCCGCCTCCTATGCGCTCCTGGACACGGACCGCTCAGAAATCGTCCACCTGCGCGTGCCCTACGATGTCGAGGCCACCGCCTCCGCCATCCTCCGGGCCGGGCTGCCTCCCGCCCTCGCGGTGCGGCTGCAGACGGGATTCTGACCGATGAACCGGCCCCGCATCGAACCCGGCGTCACCCTTGAAGGCTTCCTCATCGCCGAACGGATCCATCGCGGGGGCATGGCTTCGCTCTGGGCCGCGAGCCACCCGGACTTCGATTTCCCCCTTCTCCTGAAGGCCCCCGTGCTGGCCGAGGGTACCGATCCGGCGGCCATCGTCAGCTTCGAGATGGAGCAGATGATCCTGCCCCGGCTGTCGGGCCCCCACGTGCCCCGGTTCCTCGCCCAGGGCGAGTTCGAAGGGCATCCCTACCTCGTCATGGAGCGCATTCCCGGCCCCTCCCTGCTGCCCACCCTCGAGCGCCTTCCCCTCCCCTGGGCCGAAGTCGCCAAGCTCGGGAGCCGCATCGCCCTGGCCCTGGAGGATCTCCATCGCCAGCACGTCGTCCACCTGGACGTGAAGCCCTCGAACCTCTTGACCCGCCCCACCGGCGCCATGGTGCTCATCGATTTCGGCCTCTCCCATCACGACGAGCTGCCGGACCTCATGGGCGAGGAGTTCCGCCTTCCCTACGGCACCGCGCCCTACATGGCCCCGGAACAGGTGCTGGGCCACCGGCGGGACCCCCGCAGCGACCAGTTCGCCCTCGGCGTGCTGATGTACTTCTTCCTGACCGGGGTGCGTCCCTTCGGGAATCCCCAGCGCCTGAGCGGCCTCAAGCGCCGCATCTGGCGGGATCCGGTGCCTCCGCGCCAGCTGCGTCCGGACTGCCCCCCCTGGCTGCAGGAAGTCATCCTCCGCTGTCTCGAGGTGCATCCGGCCTGGCGGTTCCCCACGGCGGCCCACCTGTCCCTGGCCCTGCAGCACCCCGACCAGGTCAAGCTCACCGCCCGGGCCGAAAAGCTGGCGCAGGATGCCTTCACCACGGTCCTTCGACGCCGCTTCACCGCCCCGCCGCTCCCCCTTCCAGAGGCCAAGACCCCGGCCCGGCACGACGGCGATGCCCCCATCCTTGCGGTGGCCGTGGACCTCTCGCCCGAGGCGGCCCCCATCGCCGAGACCCTGCGGACCATGGTGGCGCGGATGCTGACAACGCTGCCCGGCGCCCGGGTGGCCTGCCTCAATGTGCTCAAGCAGAGCCTCATCACCCTGGACGCCACGCACGACACCGAGGGCAGGAACCTCCATCTTCGGCGCCTCGTGGAACTGAAGAGCTGGGCCAAGCCCCTCGAACTCGAGGAGGGCCGCATCAGTTATCACGTGCTGGAGTCCCCGGACCCCGCCTCGGCCATCCTCCAGTACGTGAACGCCAATCACGTGGACCACGTGGTCCTTGGCGCCCGGGCCGGTTCGCTCCGAAGGTCCCTCCTGGGCAGCGTATCGAGCCCGGTGGCGGCCCAGGCCCCCTGCACCGTCACCGTGGCACGGTCCCGCCGCCTCCGGAAGGCGGATTTCACAACCATGGAGGATGAGTCCGGTGGCGGCTGGACCGTCGGGTGAGTGCTGAACTACAGATCCGATCTTCGGTCTCAATATCACCAGAGCTGTCGATGCCCCGAGGCTGATTGCGAAATTTCGAGCTTCTAAAAGTTCTTCCCATCCGGGAGAGACTTGGCGCATACTTGCACCTCGATCCCCGAAACTTTGAATTCCATCGCCCGACCAGGCGCGCCACATGCCTGGTACGGGACACGTAGCGGCCGGCCACCTGCACGGGCCCCCGCGCCGCCACCCCATTGTCTTCCCATCCACCTTCCAAAGGAGAACCGCAATGTCCCCGAAAACGGTGCATCAGATCCTTGATGATCCAGACTTCTTAGAACTCGTACGGAAAAAGGACAGGATCTCGGCCATTCTCACTGCCCTAGAGCTGGTGCTCTACTTCGGCTTCATCGCCCTCATCGCCTACAACAAGGCCTATCTGGCGGAGAAGATCAGCGCGGGATCTTCCATCACCATCGGGATCCCCATTGCGGTGGGCGTCATCGTCCTGTCCTGGATCCTGACCGGGGTCTATGTGTTCTGGGCCAACGGCAAATATGACCCCATGGTCAAGGCCGTCAAAGAAAAGATGGAGAGGTGACCAACATGCAGGCTCAACCGCAGTCGATCATCGGGACCCTGAGTCCCATGGCCATCTTCTTCTTCCTGGCCTTCGTGGCAGTGACCCTGGGCATCACCTACTGGGCCGCCAAGAAGACCAAGAACGCCGCCCAGTTCTACGCCGCCGGCGGCGGCATCACGGGCTTCCAGAACGGCCTGGCCCTGGCGGGCGACTACATGAGCGCCGCCTCCTTCCTGGGCATCGCCGGCCTCGTGTCCCTCAAGGGCTACGATGGCCTGATCTACTCCGTGGGCTGGCTGGTGGGCTGGCCCATCGTCATGTTCCTCATCTCCGAGCCCCTGCGGAACCTGGGCAAGTACACCCTCTCCGACGTGGTGGCCTTCCGGCTCCATCCCCAGCCCGTCAAGACCGCGGCCGCGGTGGGCTCCCTGGTCACGGTGCTGTTCTACATGACGGCCCAGATGGTGGGTGCCGGGACCCTGATCCAGCTGATGTTCAACCTGCCCTACGAGTCCGCCATCATCCTGGTGGGCATCCTCATCATCTGCTATGTGCTCTTCGGCGGCATGCTCGCCACCACCTGGGTGCAGATCATCAAGGCCTGCCTGCTCCTAGGCGGCGCCACCATCCTGGTCTTTCTGACCCTGAAGTCCTTCAATTTCAGCTATCCACAGATGTTTTCTGAGGCAGTCCGGCTGTACACGCCGAAATTCCTGGAACCGGGTGGCCTCATCACCAAGCCCCTGGACGCCTTCTCCCTGGGCCTGGCCCTCATGTTCGGCACCGCCGGCCTGCCCCACGTCCTGATGCGGTTCTACACCGTCCCCAACGCCAAGGAGGCCCGCAAGTCGGTCTTCTACGCCACGGGCTTCATCGGCTACTTCTACATCCTCACGGTCACCATCGGCTTCGGCGCGGCCATCCTCGTCGGCAAGACCTTCATCACCTCCATCGACGCGGGCGGCAACATGTCGGCCCTGGCCCTGGCCGAGCACCTCGGCGGCGGCCCCTTCCTGGGCTTCCTCGCCGCCGTGGCCTTCGCCACGATCCTCGCGGTGGTGGCCGGTCTCACCCTGGCCGGTGCCTCCGCGGTCTCCCACGACCTCTATGTCGGCGTCTTCCGCCACGGCAAGGTCAAGAACGACCAGGAAGAAATGAAGGTGGCCAAGATCTCCACGGTCGGGATCGGTGTCATCGCCATCCTGCTGGGCCTGCTCTTCAAGAAGCAGAACGTGGCCTTCATGGTGGGCCTGGCCTTCGCCGTGGCCGCCAGCGCCAACTTCCCCGCCCTCCTGATGTCCATCAAGTGGAAGCGCTTCACCACCGCCGGGGCCGTCTCGAGCATGTATACGGGCCTCGCCGTCGCTGTTGTCCTGATTGTCCTCTCCCCGACCGTTTGGGAGGATGTTTTCCAGGACAGCTCAGTCAAGGCCCGCGCCGCGGCCGTGGCCACCTTCACCCGGCTGGACGGCTACTCCAAGGACACGGCCAAGTCACTGGCCACCCTGCAGACGCAGGTCGCTGCCCTCCAGGTGGACCTGGCCATCCCCGACCTTAACGCCAAGGTCAAGGCCAACAAGACCAAGGCCCTTGCCACCGGTCAGGCGGACATCGCCGTGCTCCAGGGCGGTACCTTCCCCACCGCCCTCGCCGCCGCCAAGGCCGCCAAGGACCAGGCGGTCGCCCAGGTGAACAAGGCCCCCTTCCCCATGAAGAGCCCTGGCATCTTCTCCATGGGCGCGGCCTTCCTGGTGGGCATCCTCGTCTCGCTGCTCAAGCGTGAGGAATCTGCCGAGGAGATGTTCGAATCGGAAAAGGTCAGGACCTACGTGGGTGTCGGTGCCGAAGGCAGCGCCAGCCACTGAAGCCTGGGATTTCCGAATGCCGACGGGGCCGGGGACATTCCCCGGCCCCGTTGCTGTTCAAGCTGGAACTGGTGCCTAGAAATGCGCCTGGCCGCCGGGGCCGATGAAGTTCTCCGCCTGGCGCTCGGGATCGCCGACCCGGAGGAGCCCTGTCAGGTCGCGCACCCCGGCTTCAGCCAGGAGGGGCAGGAACCTCTGGAACAGCTGGGCGGTGATGTAGGCGTCCCCCAGGGCCGTGTGTCCCTCGGCCACCTGGACGTCAAAGAGGTGGGCCAAGTCGAAGAGGCTCAGCCCCGGAAGGCTGGCCGTGAAGGCCTGGGTGTCCGGAAAGCGGTGCCGGAGCCAGCCATAGAGGGAGAGGGTGTCCACCACCGGGTTGCGGAAGGGCTTGCCCGTCAGCCTCCGGGCTTCCCGGTTCAGGAAGGCCAGATCCACGGAGAGGCAATGCCCCACGAGCACGGCACTCCCGACATAGCCCATGAAGGTCATCAGCACCTGGTCGATCGGTGGCTTGGCCTCGACCTGGGAGGGCATGATGCCGTGGATCACCACGCTCCGCCCATCCAGCACCGCGCTGGGATTCACCAGTTCGTGGAAGGTGCCCCCGATCGCGATCCGTCCCCCACGCATCCGGACGGCCCCGATGGAGACGATGCCGTCCTTCCGGTCATCCAGTCCCGTGAGCTCCGTATCCAGCACCACATAGCTGGCTTCCGCGGTCGGTCCCTTCGATTCGGGTCCCGGTCTGCTCCAGATTCCCCGCCACCACCTGAACAATGCCATGCCTCCTCGCTCAGATGATGAAGGACCGGTACCGCTCCATGACCTGGTCCTGGACCCGGAGCGCCAGACGGAAGGCGTTCTTGAGGGACTGCCGCTCCAGATGGCTGAGGCTCTCCAGGTGGATGAAGTTGTCGATGGGCTTTCCCGCCTCCATCTGGCGGTACTGGTGATGGATCCGGAGCAGGGAGATGAACTCGAAGGCGTACTCCAGCTCGTCCACCAGGTCGGCGATGAGCGTCGAGCCGCCCCTCAGGGCCTCCAGCCGTTCCATCGTCGATGAGTGCCGGACCCCCTGTTCCAGCGAGAACATCCTGGCGATGTCCACCAGGGGGGTCACGCCCTTGATCTTCAAGTTGAGCCCGTCCTTGTGCTCGCCGCTGCGTTCCACGGCCACGGACCCGAAGAAGCCGATGGGGGGCCGGTTCTTGACCAGCATGTTGGCCAGGAAGCCCAGGAAGATGGGGTAGTCCGGGATCAGCCGATTGAGGTGTTCCCGGAGATCCCAGGCCAGGGACTCGTCCCCATGCAGGGGCCTGAAGTCGAAGAAGATCTGGGAGTTGAGGACGGCCTTGGGGGTCGGTGCCGAGATCCAGTCGGTGAAGTACCCCCGCCAGATGGAGATCGGCTGGCACCACTCGGAATTGCTGGCCATGCAGTTCGCGGGACAGGGCTCGAAGCCACAGCTGACCAGACCGTTCCGCATGAACGCCGTGAATCGGGCGAAGTACTCCGCCGCTTCCTTCCGCAGATCCGGGGGGGGATCCGCGTACACGAGGGCGTTGTCCTGGTCCGTGCGGAAGGTCTGCTCCTTCCGCCCCTCGCTGCCCAGGGCGAGCCAGCAGTAGGGCAGGGGCGGAGGCCCCAGCTCCCGCTCGGCAATCTCCAGCACCCGCCGGACGATCCGGTCATTGAGCTCGGAGATGATGCGGATGATGTTCGCGGCCCGGGCCCCCTCCCGGAGCAGGGCCCCGATGATGGTCAGGGCCTTCTGGGACACGGGGGCTAGGCCCTCCAGGGTCGTCTGCCGCTCGATGTCCTCGGAAAAGGCCAGGGGACTGCGACCCTGGAGCACCATGAAGTCGTGATTGGTGATCACCCCGCACAGCGAATCCCCTCGGGTGACCGCCACATGATGGATGTTCCCCTGGAGCATCCTGAGCACCACCTCGAAACAGGCCTCATGCTCGTCCGCCTTGACCACGGGATGGCTCATGATCTGGCTCACCGGCGCCTCGATGGAATGGCCCAGGGCCACCACCTTGCTCCGAAGGTCCGAATCCGTGACGATGCCGATGGGGTTCCCGCCGGGCCCCGCCACCAGGGCCGCACTCTGCCGATCGGCTGCCATCCTGCCCGCGACCTCCCGGATGGTCGCTTCCGGGGACACGATGGTCGCCGCCGAGCGACAGATCTCGCCCACCTTGGCCGTGAAGAGAAGGCGGTCGCTGCTGCCAAGGAGCAGGCTCTTCCCCTGGATCTCTCGGGAGGTCATGTCCACATACTTCGTGAGGTGGAATTGGAGGAGGTACTCGGTGAGGGCCGGGTGGCTGCTCATCAGGTCGTTCAGACTCTCCCTGGAGAGCAGGTAGCAGATGGTGTCCTGCATGGCCACGATGGTGGTCTTCTGGTGTCCGCCCATGAGGGAAACCAGCCCGAAGGTCTCCCCCCGTTCCCGGTAGTCACTGACTTCCTCGTCTCCGCTGCCCTTGGGCCGGATGGAGATCTTGACCACGCCCTTCTGGATGATGCGGAGGGACTCGCTCACAGGCCCGTCCTGCTGCAGAATCACGGTGCCCTTCGGATAGAACTCCATGGTCAGGCTCTGGGCCACTTCCCGCAGCGTGGGCCCCTCCAGAAACTGGAACGGAGGAATCTGGGACAGGAACCGGACCGCATCGTCGATCAGCATCGCCCCTCCCCGGACCCCCGGACCTGGAGCATCCCTTCCAGGTCCTGCCCTGCTCAGGCTAACCATACCATCGGGTCCCCATCCCGCCTCAAGAGGCGATTGGAAGCAGAAACCGCAGATGGGGCCGCCATCGGCCCGAGGGCCGCTTATTCTATAGTGCCCATCCCTTCCCCGCTCGAGCAGGATTCAGCCTGACCAGATTGGTCCCGGTACCCCAGTGCACAGGCCGCGCCTGCCGAGGGCACCCGGTCTTCCATGTCCCACAGGAATCGCCATGAACCCAAAACTGCTTTGCCCCAACTGCCACAAGCCAGCCTTCCCATGGCTCGCCAAATTTCTGGCCTTCGATTTCTCCCCGCGCGCCTGTCGCAGCTGCGGTAGCCCGATTCTGATCCGGCAGAATTTCTGGACACTGCTCTTCACCCTGTTTGGGCTCGTTCCAGCCTCCCAGTTTTCGCTGAGTTGGGAACGCTTTGTCACCATTATCGTATTCTTCAGCCTGGCTGGCCTTGTTCGCGTCTATTTTCTTGAGTTGTACGAAAGGCCATGAGCCTCGCGGGGTTCCCCGTCCCCCAGGTGAAGTCGGGCCTCACGGAAGTCTGTCATACGCGAGAAGGGCACCCCACCGGGGTGCCCTTCTCGCATGGAGGTGGGACGAACCTAGTCCGCGTCCTGGACCTTGGGCTCGGGGAGGGTATAGTCCACGAACTCGATAAGGGCCATGTCGGCCGCATCACCGAGGCGATGGGCCATCTTGAGGATGCGGGTGTAGCCGCCGGGACGGTTCTCGAAACGCTTGCGGAAGTCGGCGCCGAAGAGCTTCTGGACGGCGTCCTTGCTCCCGAGACGGGCCATCGCCAGGCGGCGGTTGGCCACGGTGTCGGCCTTCGCGAGGGTGATGAAGGGCTCCACGTAGGTGCGGAGTTCCTTCGCCTTCACAAGGGTGGTTTCGATGCGCTCGCTCTGGATCAGGGCGGTCGCGAGGTTCTTCATCAGGGCTTTGCGCTGGTTGGTGGTGCGGCCCAGGCGCTTGCCGGCAACGTTGTGACGCATGGGGGCTCCTTACACTTCCTGCTCGAGCCGCATGCC
>CAIMBM010000105.1 GCA_903839205.1 uncultured Holophagaceae bacterium
CGCTTCGTCTCCTGCAGGATGGCATCGGGGGTCTGGGTGGACATGGGCACCTCATGTTGAACGGCTTTCATTTATACAACAGGGGGGAGCCCCCTGCAGGTTCTCCCCTGAGCTGGGGCCTGATCCAAGTATTCGAGCCCCGGGCCTTTCAATTCCTCAGACAGGCTCCTAGAGTGGGGCATTCCCCGAGGTCCCCATGCGCATGCTGCACTTGCTGGCCCCCTTGGCATCCCTGGCTCTGATGGCCGCCCCCGCCACCACCCCCACCTCCACAGAGATGGCTCTCACCAGTGCGGATGGGTTCGCACTCAAGGGCACGCTCTCTCTTCCCGCGGCGAAGGGCAAGGTCCCTGTGGTGATCCTGGCCCATCAGTTCCGTTCGGACCGCTCGGGCTGGGCACCCTTGGCCGAGCGCCTCGCCGCACGGGGGATCGGCACCCTGGCCCTGGACCTCCGCGGTCACGGTGCCAGCACCCAAAAGGGTGGCGTCGAGGTGACGGTCTCGGGCGATTTCGTGGCCTCCGCCAAGGCCATGGGCTTCGACCAGATCCCCGCCGACCTGGTCCAGGCTGCCGCGTGGCTCCGCAGGCAGCCGGGCGTGGATGGGCGTCGCATCGGCCTCGCGGGCTCCAGCGTAGGCGCCTTCTCGGTGATTCTGGCCGCCCCCACGGTGAAGCCCGTGGCCATCCTCAGCCTCAGCCCCGCAGGTACCGGCGCTTTCGGTGAGGGGGCGCTCGAAAAGCTGAAGGGTGCCGTGTTGCAGGGAAGGGCTTCGACCTTGGTTCTGGCCTCCAGCGGCGACAAGGACGCCTTTGAAAATGCCCTCTCCCTGAAGGGCCTGCCGGGGGTGGATGTGGCCGTCAAGGACGGCGAGGAACATGGCTTCGCCTACTTCAAGGACCGAGCCGACCTCATGGCCGTCTTCTTCGGCGAGTACCTGACCTATCACCACACCGGCAAGACCTATGCGGCAGCGGGCGTCAAGAAGCCTGAGGACGCAAAGAACGTGATCAACGACAAGACCCTTGCGGAGCGCAAGGCCGCAGAAGCACCGAAGTAGTCCCCGGTCTTTGCCGTGCCACCGCGGAACCTGGCCCTGGCCCTTCTGCTCCTGGCGGGAGTGGTCTGCTGTTCTGAGTCGAGGCAGCTGGACACGAGCATGGGCGGACGGCAGATGGAGGAGTTGCACGCCGAGGCCCGCAAAATCGAGGGCCAGTGGTGTTGCCAGCTGAAGCTCCCGCTGGGGTCCTGGCGCGCCGAGACCGCCGAAGGACAGGATCTGGAGGTCCTTCCCGGCGAACCGAGGGCGACCCTCCGGTGGAAGGTCGCCCCCGATCGCTGGTCCCAGCAGGACCGGCCCTTTCTGTTTGACCTGGTGGGGAAGGACGGGATGCGCCTCTCCCTGTCAGTGCGCTACCCGAGCTCGCTGCCCGGCGGGGAATTCACGGTGAACGTCTTTCGGATCCTCTCCGGAAAACCCTAGTGGAACTGCTGGGCCTCGGTGGAACCCACCAGCGCCAGGGTGGAAGCCAGACCGCCGCTGATGGCCTGGGCGACCTCGTCGAAGTAGCCGGTGCCAACTTCGCGTTGATGCTTGGTGGCGGTGTAGCCGCGTTCCTCGGAAGCGAACTCGGCCTCCTGGAGGCGGGAATAGGCGGTCATGTGCTCGGTGCGGTAGGCACTGGCCAGCTCGAACATCCCGTGGTTCAGGCTGTGGAAGCCGGCCAACGTGATGAACTGGAACTTGTAGCCCATGGCCCCCAGCTCGCGCTGGAAGGTGGCGATCTCCTCGTCGCTGAGCTTCTTCTTCCAGTTGAAGGAGGGTGAGCAGTTGTAGGCCAGCAGCTTGCCGGGGAATTCCGCATGGACGCCCTCAGCAAACTCCCTGGCCTCCTGCAGGTCCGGCGTGGAGGTTTCACACCAGATGAGGTCGGCGTAAGGGGCGTAGGCCTTGGCCCGGGCGATGGCCATCTCGAC
>CAIMBM010000106.1 GCA_903839205.1 uncultured Holophagaceae bacterium
CAAGACCGGGGGACGCAAGCCCGCAGGGCGCTGCGGACCCGATCGAGCCCTCGATCGCATGGGTCGACACGAAGGGCGGAGAACGACGGGGCTGACGGTACTCGAACCCGCGAGTGGGATTGCGGAGACAGGACTTGATGTCCTGTCGGAGCAAGACCGGGGGACGCAAGCCCGCAGGGGCGCTGCGGCTGGCGCGTCTGAACCCCTCCCAGCAGTGGGATGAGGCCCTGGACCGGCTCTGGGCATTCGTTTGGAGTTGAAAGGGACCCTAGTCCCTCAACTCCCACATCCGCGAGATCTTCCCATCCTTCACTTGGTAGACCACCACCACGTCCAGCGGCCCGGCCTGCCCGGCCCGTCCCCGGATGCGCTCCGTTTCGATGACGAAGGTCCCCGAGACCATCTGCGCCTCCGTGGAGGCCCGGAGGTCGGGCTCGGCCTTGAAGCGCTCCGCATAGACCTCCCGCAGCCAGGCCTTGTTCCGAGTGCCCCAGGGCGAGGCGGGCAGGTCGGCCACTTCGAGGTCGTCCGCAAAGAGGGCCAGGTACCCCTCCAGGTCATGGGCGTTGAACCGTTCGACCTGCCGCTGCACCGCGGCCCCCGGGCTGAGGACCTTGGGCGTGGCCGCAGCCAGGAGGGCCGGCAGCAGCAGGAGTGAAGCAACACGACTCATGGGTGCTCCGAGGATGAGAGCCCCACTGTAGCGGCCCCAGCAAAATCCGTCCGTGCCCTTTCGACCGGTGCCCGATACACTGGAGGGCTTGGAACACCTATGAAACTGCCCCTCGTCGCCCTCTGCGGACGCCCCAACGTGGGCAAGTCCACCCTCTTCAACCGGCTCACCCGCAGCCGCGCGGCCCTGGTCCACGACCTGCCGGGCATGACCCGGGACCGGAGCTACGGCCGCGTCACCTGCCTGGGCGAGGAGGGCGAGGCCGAGGAACTCTTCGAGCTGGTGGATACCGGCGGCCTCGACTTCGAAGGCGACGACGTCATCACCCAGGGCATCACCCGCATGGCCGAGGCCGCCCTCGGCGAGGCCCACGTGGCCATCCTCCTGGTGGACGGCCACGACGGCCTCACCGCCGGAGACGAGGAGATCGCCGCCCGCCTGCGCCGGATGGGCAAGCCGCTCCTGCTGGTCATGAACAAGCTGGACGGCATGAAGGGGGGGGCCCCGGACGCCGGGTTCTACACCTTGGGCTTCGACCAGGTGCTCTCCATTTCCGCCGCCCACGGGGCCGGTGTGCCCGAGCTCATCACCGCCATCCGGGCCCGCCTGCCCTTCCACCGCACGCCCGAGGAGGCCGAGGTCCATTCGCTTTCCGACGAGCTCCGCTTCGCCCTCATCGGCCGACCCAACGTGGGCAAGTCCTCTCTCACGAACCGCCTCCTGGGATACGAGCGCAGCCTGGTCAGCGAGGTCGCCGGCACCACCCGGGACACCGTGGACACGGTCTTCCACGTGCAGGACAAGGTCTACCGGATGATCGACACGGCCGGCATCCGCAAGAAGGGCAAGACCCACGAGGGCGCCGAGAAGCTCAGCATCCTGAAGGCCAAGCAGGCCATGGCCCGGGCCGACGTCAGTCTCCTGCTGCTGGACGCCGTGGAGGGCGCCACCCACCAGGATGCGGTCATCGCCGGCTACGCCCAGGAGGCAGGCGCCGCGGTCATCCTCGTGGTGAACAAGTGGGATCTAGTAGAGAAGGACACCCACACCATCTACGGAGCGGAAGAGGACCTGCGCCGCAGCCTGGGCTTCCTGCACCACGCACCGATGATTTTTGTGTCCGCTTTGACAGGCCAGCGTGTGTCCAAGCTCTTCGCCATGATCGACGAGCTGGCGGAGGCCCACAAGCGCCGCATCTCGACGGGAGAGCTGAACCGGTTCCTGCGCGAGACCGTGGACACCATGAGCCCCCACGCCATCGACGGCAAGCTGCCCAAGCTCTACTTCATGACCCAGGTGGGCGTGCGGCCCCCCAGCTTCGTGGTGAAGGCCAACACGGACCGCGGGCTCCACTTCAGCTACGTGCGCTACATGGAGAACCGCCTGCGGGAGAAATTCGGCCTCGCCGGCGTGCCCCTGCGCCTCAGCATCCAGAAGAAGCAGAAGGGCGAAGGCGAGGAGGCCGAGGTCGCAGCCGTGCGCCGCATCCTGGACCCCGGCGAAGGGCTCAAGCCCTCCCGAAGCAACGAGTCCCTCCAGGCCCAGCGGGTCGACAAGGTCAAGGCGCGCCCCCGCCCCAAGAAGAAGGAAGGCCCCAAGCCCGCCGCCAAGCAGGCCCCCCGCAAGGGCCCGTCCGCGCCCCCCAAGCGGGTCCGACAGAAGTCCACCAAGAAACTCTAGCCCTCCAGCAGCACCTTGGCGTGCTCCAGAGCCTCGGCCCGGTCCGGCTGCCCGGACAGCAGCCGGGCCAGCTCGCGGTTGCGGGCCTCGCCTCCCACCCACCGGAGCGCGCTCCGCGTGCGGCCGCCCTCGGTCTCCTTCTGCAGGGTGCCGTGCCGGTCCGCCCGGGCCGCCACCTGGGCCAGGTGGGTCACCGCGAGCACCTGGTGGGCCTGCCCGAGCTCGGCCACCGCCCGCCCCACGGCCAGGGCCGCCTCCCCCCCCAGGCCCGCGTCCACCTCGTCCAGCACCAGGGTCAAGCCGTCGCGAACGCCGGAACCCAGGGTCAGGCCGGCGCCCACCAGGGCCAGCATGAGGCGGCTCAGCTCACCGCCGGAGGCGATCTTGGCCAGGGGCCGGAAGCCCTCGCCTGGGTTGGGCTCGATCCAGATGGCCAGGGCCGAGAAGCCCGCCGCGGCCACCTTCACGGGGCGGCCGCTCTGCTGGACCGGGCTGCCGGGTTCCTCGGCAAGGGAGAGCCGCAGCTGGAGCCGGGCCCCCTTCATGCCCAGGCGGCCCAGGCGCTTCTGGACCTCGGACTCCAGCTTCGGGATGGCCGCGGCGCGCCGCCCGTGGAGCGCCTCCGCCGCCGCCCGGTAGCCTTCCGCCGCCTTCGCCAGGGCGGCCTCCAGCTCCTTGACGGGGGCATCCCCCGCCAACAGGGAGCGCTGTTCCTCCTTCAGGGCCTGCTCCCGGCCGGGCAGCTCCTCGGGCTCGCAGCGGTGGCGCCGGGCCAACCTCTCGTAGAGGGCCAGGCGGGCTTCCATGGCCTCGATGCGATCGGCCCCGGCAGCCCCCCAGCGGAGGGCCTGGTCCTGGGCCAGGGCCAGCAGATCCTCCAGCTCCAGGGCGGCGGAGCGCAGGCGGTCCTGGTCGGCCACGGCGTCCGGCCAGTGGGCCACGGCCCGCATCACGGCCCGGTGGGCCAGCTCGACCTTGGGCAGCCCCTCGCCCAGGGCCTCGGCGGCCTCGCGGAAGGCCTGCTCCAGGTGCACGGCGTGGCGGAGGGGCTCTCGGTCGGCCTTGAGCTGGGCCCACTCGCCGGGGCGCGGTGCCAGCTTGTCCAGGTCCGCCAGGGCCTCGGCGAGCTGTTCCAGACGCTGCGCCCGCTCGGCCTCGCCGCGGCGCCGGGCCTTCAAGGCGTCAGCCGCCTCCCGCACGGCCTGTGCTTCCGCCTCCAGGCGGGGCTCGAGCCCGAGCACCTCATCGATGAGGGCCAGATGGCGCTCCTCGCCCAGGAGTGACTGGTGGTCGTGCTGGCTGGTGAGGCGCATCCACAGGCGGCCCGCCTCCCGCAGGTCTGCCAGGGCGCAGCTGGCGCCGTTGATCCAGGCCCGGCTGCGGCCGGGGCCGACTTCGCGGCGCAGGACCACGGGCTGCTCGTCGGGCAGGCCCCGCTCCAGCAGGAAGGCCCGCCAGGACTCGAAGCGGCCCTCCACCACGGCCTCGACCGTGGCGCGCTCGGCCCCGTGCCGCACCAGCTCCGAGTCTCCCCGGGCTCCCACCAGCAGCGAGAGCGCGTCCACCAGCAGGGACTTGCCCGCCCCGGTCTCGCCCGTGAGCACCGTGAAGCCCGGCCCCCAGTCCAGGGACAGGTCCTCGACGAGGGCCAGGTTCTGGATGCGGAGCGAGGAGAGCATGGCTTCAGGGTAACGGAAGGGAGCCCTGCCCAGGTCATACTGGCCCTTGGAGGAGGCCCCATGTCGTACCGGAAGCCCTGTGGCAGCGTCGTAGAGGCCATCGGCAACACGCCCCTGGTGCGGCTGCGTCGCGTCGTCGAGAACCTGCCGGTGGAGGCCTTTGCCAAGCTGGAATTCATGAACCCCATGGGCAGCAGCAAGGATCGCATCTCGAAGTACATGATCGAGGCGGCGGAACGGGACGGCCGCCTGAAGCCAGGCGACCTCATCATCGAGAACTCCTCGGGCAACACCGCCATGGGCCTCGCCCTCATGGCCATCCAGAAGGGCTACCGGCTCAAGGTGGTGGTGCGGGACACCATCTCCCAGGAGAAGCTCAACCAGCTGCTGGCCCTGGGCGCGGAGGTGCACAAGGCGGACACCAGCCTGCCCCCGGAGCATCCGGACAGCTACAACAACATTACCCCGCGCCTGGCCCGGGAGACGCCGAACTGCTACTTCCCGGACCAGCATGGGAATCCAGAAAACAACGCCGCGCACTACCACGGCACGGGCCCCGAGATCTGGGAGCAGATGGAGGGCCGCATCGACTACCTCGTGGCCGGGGCGGGCACCGGCGGCACCATCGGCGGCGTGGGCCGCTACCTGAAGGAGAAGGATCCGAAGATCCGGGTCGTGGCCGTGGACCCGGTGGGGTCCGTCTTCTCCGACCACTTTCACGGCAAGAAGGACCTGAAAGCGGGGCCCTACTGCCTCGAGGGCCTGGGGGACGAATTCCTGATCTCCACCATGGACTTCAGCGTCCTGGACGACATGCTCCAAGTGACTGACCGGCAGGCCTTCCACCACGCGCGCAGGCTCGTGAAGGAGGAGGGCATCCTGGGGGGCGGTTCCAGCGGCGCCGCCCTCTGGGCCGTCCTGCAGGTGGCCAGCAAGCTGCCACCCATGGATCGCCCGGCCCGGATCGTCACAGTGTTTCCGGACGGCGCGGGCCGCTACCTCAGCAGCATCTTCAATGATGCGTGGCTGGCCGGGCGAGGCCTCCTGGAACCGGAAGCATGACGCTCTTTTCGGGCACCTACGTCGAGGCGGTGCGCCGGGCCCTCCATGACGCCATGGAGGCCGACCCCCGTGTCTGCTGCCTGGGCGAGGACATTGGGGCCTACGGCGGCGCCTTCCGGGCCACCGAGGGCCTGCTGGATCGCTTCGGCCCCGACCGGGTCATCGACACGCCCATCGCCGAGCAGGCCATCGCGGGCGCGGCCATCGGCGCGGCCCTCATGGGACAGCGGCCCGTGGCGGAATTCCAGTTCATGGACTTCGCCCTGCTGGCCTCGGACCTCATGGTGAATTTCGCCGCCAAGGCCCACTGGCGCTGGGGCGCCTCCGTGCCCGCCGTGTTCCGCGGCCCCAGCGGCGGCGGTAACGGGGGCGGCCCCTTCCACAGCCAGAATCCCGAGGGTCATTTCCTGGGCAGCCCCGGCCTGAAGGTGGTGGTCCCCGGCACGGTGCGGGACGCCTACGCCCTCCTCCGGGCCGCCATCGAGGATCCGGATCCGGTCCTGGTCCTCGAGCCCAAGCACCTCTACCGGCGCCTGAAGGACCAGTGGGACGAGGCCCCCACCGCCCAGTTGGGCGAGGCCGCCCTGCGGAAGGACGGCGACTCCGCCTGCATCCTCACCTACGGCGCGGCCCAGCAGGTGGCCCTGGAGGCGGTGGCGGACCTCGACGTGGCCGTGTTGGATCTCCGCACCCTGTGGCCCCTGGACGACGAAGCCATCGCGGCCCTGGCCCGGCGCACCCACCGGGTGCTGGTGCTCACCGAGGCCCCCCGCACCTACGGCCCCGGGGCGGAGCTGGCAGCCCTGATCGGCGAGACCTGTTTCCCCTGGCTGGACGCGCCGGTCCTGCGGTTGGGCGCGGCGGACACCCCCACCCCCGCCAGCCCGCCCCTGGAGGCCGCCTGCCTGCCCTCGGCCGTGGCCGTGAGATCAGAGGTTCAGCGGCTCCTGGCCTGGTAGCTCACTTCCCCCGGCGCTCCCGGCGCTGGAGGTCCCGCAGGTCCCGCCAGTGGATCAGCTTGATGCCCTGGATCTCCAGCAGCCGGCGGAGCTCCGGGTCCGTGACGAAGAGGCGGTACTCCTCCACCCGGTCCCGCCACCCGGTTCGCATGGGATCGTCGCCGGTGAGGGCCCGCAGCTCAGGGTCGTCCAGTGAGACGTGGATGTAGAGTTCGCTCACGCCCGGTTTCAGCCCGCGCAGCACTCGCCGCCACACGTCGGCCACGGTCTCTCCCGGCTGGACAGCCCCGAGGTAGAGGCGGTCTGGCGTGAGGATGCCCTCCTGCTTGAAGCGAGCGAGTTGGGCCCCGTAGAGCTCCTCCCGGGTGGGCAGGAACCGCGCCGGAAGGTCGAATTCCCGGGCCAGCTTCACGTAAACCTCGAAGAGCCGGGCGTCCAGGGCCAGGGTGTGCATGTGCATGTCCAGGTGGCTCACGTCGACACCGGTGTCCAGGGCCTTCTGGATCTGGGCCCGGCACTCGGCCTCCACTTCGGCAGGCTTGGCCCTGGCGTGGACCTCGCGCACCGACCCGAGCAGGTACCCCTGGGTGTCCACCAGGGAGGGCACGGCCGTGCGGCCGAGCACCGGGCCCCAGCGCATGGTGCTCCATTCGCTGTTGACCACGAGATGCACGCCGAAGTCCAGTTTCGGATCGGCCGTCGCCGCCGAAGCGATCTCCGGGAACCAGGGACAGGGGACCATGAGGGTCGAGCTGCACACCAGCCCCCGCCGCAGGGCATCCAGGGTGGCCAGGTTCTCGGCGTGGATCAGGCCCGCGTCATCGGCATTGATGATCAGCAGCTTGTCCCGGCGGTTGTACCCGAGCCGTTCCGCGAGGGTCGGGGTCTGTGCCCAAAGCGAAGAGGCCGCCAACAGCAGTCCCCCGATCCATCGCCACCTAGCCATGTGCGCCCTCGAATTCCTCCCGCAAAGCCGGGGGCATCCAGTCTAATGGATGCTGATGATGCTCGCGTCGACCCTGGCACCCCTCCTCCTCACCCTGCTCCTGTCGCTTCAGGCCCCGGACGGCTTTGCGCTCTTGCGGGCCGGAAAGGTCGTCGAGGCCCACGCAGCCTTCCAGGCCCAGCTGAGATCCAACGAGAAGGATGCCGATGCCTGGCTGGGGGCCGGCCTCGTGGCCCTGCGCCAGGACCGCCTCGCCGATGCCCGGGCCTTCTTCTCCCGGTCCCTGGAACTCGCTCCGGGCTATGCGGACGCCGGCGTGGGTCTCGCCCGCTGCCTGCTGAAGGAGGGCCGGTCCCCCGAGGCCATCGCCGCCTTTGAGCGGCTGGCCACCGCCCATCCGGAACGCGCCGACATCCGGGAGGAGCTCCTGTCCCTCACCGGGCTGCCGCCGGAATCCGAAGTTCGCCCGCACCTGCGCCCCGCCGAGGCCCGGATCCCCGCCCGGGCCCAGGCCCGGCGCCTGGAGATCTCCCTCGGCCAGGGCCGCTGGCAGCCCTTCTATGTGAAAGGGATGAACCTGGGGGCCGCCCTCCCCGGCCGGTACCCCAGCGAATTCCCGGATCGCGCCACCTACGATGGCTGGATCCGCGAGATGGCCGAGCTGGGCATCAACACCATCCGGGTCTACACGATCCATCCGCCCCAGTTCTACGAGGCCCTGCGCGCCCACAACCTCAAGGCCGGACATCCCATCTGGCTCATCCATGGCGTCTGGGCCGAGCTCCCGCCCCGCCACGACTTCCAGGACCCGTCCTGGAAGGAAGCCTGGTACCAGGATATGAAAGACGTGGTCGAAGTGCTCCACGGCGAAGCCCGGCTCAGCCGCCGCCCGGGCCGCTCCGGGGGGCTCTACACGGCGGACGTGAGCCCCTGGGTCCTGGCCACCATCCTGGGCCGCGAGTGGGAGTCCTCGAGCGTGGTGGGGTTCAACCGCCTCCATCCAGGCTCGGCGGACTGGTCGGGGCGCTTCGTCACCGTGGCGAACGGGCAGGCCATGGAGCGGTTCCTGGCCGAGAGCATGGACCACTTCCTCGCCCTCGAATGGGACGGCTTTCATGCCCAGCGCCCCATCGCCTTCACCAACTGGCCCACCCTGGATCCGCTCTACCACCTCACGGAATCCTCGGAGCGTGAGGAGGCCGAACTCCGCCGGAAGCTCGGGGAAGCCGTAGGCCCCCTCAGCGAAGAGCCCAACGACGAGGACGCGGTCGGCCTCGACATGGAGAAGTTCGGGAGCACGCCGCTGCTCCAGGCAGGCCTCTTCGCCAGCTACCACGTCTACCCCTACTATCCGGACTTCATGAACCTGGACCCCGGGTACTCCACGGCCCGGGACGAGCAGGGGCCCAGCAACTACGAGGGCTACCTCCTGGACCTGGTGCGCCACCACAGGAACCACCCCGTCCTCATCGCCGAGTTCGGCGTGCCCTCCTCCCGGCTGGTGGCCCATTGGCAGCCCCAGGGGATGACCCACGGGGGCCAGGACGAGCGAGAGCAGGGGGAGCATGACGCCCGGCTCCAGCGGGACATCTACGAGGCCGGCTGTGCCGGAGGGGTGCTGTTCGCCTGGATCGACGAGTGGTTCAAGAAGAACTGGCTGACCATGCCCTTCGAGCATCCCCTGGACCGGAAGCCCCTCTGGTACAACGAACTGGATGCCGAGGAAAACTACGGCCTCATCGCCTACCGCCCCGGGGCCAGGGGCCCGAACATCCTCATCGACGGGAAGGCCGGCGACTGGGACAAGGTCCCTGCCTACCTGGAGGGCCAGGGCTACACCCTCAAGGTGCTGGCCGACGAGGGCTGGGTCCACCTGGGCCTGGTCACCCCGGGGCCCCTGGACCTGTCCCGGGAGGCCTTCCTGGTGGGCATCGACACCGTGGACCCCCGGCGGGGCGACCACCGGCTGCCCTGGGGGGCACCCATGGCCAGCAGCGCCGGCCTCGAGTTCGTGGTCCTGCTCCAGGGCGATAACCGGACCGGGGTCTTCGTGGACGCACCCTATGCCCTGCCGGACCACCGGCTCGACCCCGCGCACAGCTACCGCAGCCTCAGCAACGAGGATGGGCAGTTCCTCATGGGCACGGCCCGAAGCAACAATCCCCGAATCGGCCGGGACGGGACCCAGTTCCCTGGCCACAGCACAGACATCGGGTGGCTGAAACGGGGCACCCAGGACCGCGCGGACCCGGCCTATGATGCCCGGGCCGAGTGGCAGGCCGGACAGCTTGCGGACGGGCGGGGCTTCCTCGAGGCGCGCATCCCCTGGGGCTTGCTGAATGTCACCGATCCCAGCGCCCGCCGGGTGATCGACGATCCCGAGAGGAAGGTCCCGGGGCCGGTGGGGACAGGGATCACGCCGGGCTTCAGGTTCGTGTTCGCCGCCTTCGGGGCGGACAGGCCCCTGTGGGAAGGGGGCGGCACCCTGCGCCTGACCCTCCCCGCCGCCGTGGACGGCCGCATCCCATTACCTCCCCTGTTCACCTGGCCCACCTGGGAGCAGCCCACTTTTCACCGGTTCCGCAAGCAGTCCTTCGCCATCTATCAGAAGGCCCTGGCGGACACCCCCGACGTGCCGAGGACCATCCGATGATCCCATTCGCCCCGCCCGCCCTGCAGGAACCGGCCCAGGCTCCCGATGCCGAGGTCCTGCTCGAACAGGGCCGGGAACTCCGGGGACAGAAGAAGTGGCCCGAGGCAGTGGCGGTCTATTCCAGGATGCTGGCCCTCTGGCAGGACCACCAACTTGCCCTGTTCGAGCGGGCCCAGACCCTGAGCTGGATGAAGCGGTTCGATGAATCGATCCGGGACTTCAAGCGCCACCTGGCGGTGTACCCGGAACTGGCGGCGGAATCCGAACCGGCCCTGGCCCGGGTCACCGCCTGGTCCAGGCGGTTCAAGGAGGCCGTGCACATCCTGGAGCCCTATGCCGCCCGTGGAGACCGCCAGGCCACCCTGGATACGGCCACCTTCCTCAGCTGGGACGGGCAGCTGAACCGAAGCCTGGCCATGACTGGAACCTGGCTGGGGAGCCACCCCGGGGACCGGGAGTTCCTCATCCTCCGGGCCCGGGTGCTCGGCTGGCGGGGCCTGCACGGCCAGGCCCGCCAGGCCTATGAAGCGGTTCTCACGCAGTCCAAGGGGGACCGCGAGGCCCTGCTCGGCCTCGCCCAGCTGGACCTCTGGGCCGGGGACCCGGAGGCTGCCGAACGTCGCCTGGTCCTGCTCAAACCGGAGGACACCAAGAACCCCGAGACCGAGCTCCTGCGCAGCCAGATCGACCAGCGGCAGGGTCACCTCCGCAGCGCGAAGACCCGGGCCGAGGCCCTGGCGGAGAACCCTGAGGTCCGGGATGACGTCCAGTCCAGGCTCCGCGATCTCGCCGATGCCCAGGGCCCCTGGGCCGAGCTGTCCCAGACCCGGACCGACTCCAATGACGGCCTCAGGGCCCAGGCCCAGCACCTGGAGGCGGCGCTCCCCTTCCTGGACGGGAGTCTCCGGCTGGGCGGCACCCTCAACCTCGTGGACCAGGCCGGGCAGCCCGTGCAGCGCCCCCAGGAGTGGTTCCTCGGCCTGAACCAGCCCCTGGGGTCCAGGCTCGGCTTCGCGGCCCAGGTGGGTCGCGTGGACGACGTCGGGGGGGCCCCCTCCAGCTCGCACAGCCTGTCGCTGGGGCTGCGCGCCGCCCCTGGCCTGACGGTCGCCCTTTCCCAGACCTTCGGACCGGACCTGGCCACGCCGCTGGCCGTCGATCTCCGCACGACCATCCGGACCTGGGGTCTCGATGAGAACTGGGTCTTCAACCAGACCCTGGACCACCTGAACCTCTCGCTCAACCGGGCCTTCCTGTCCGCCGGAGCCACCCAGAATGCCCTCCGGCTGGACGCCGGACACCGGTTCCCCTTCGAACATGGGGAGTGGCGGCTGGGATTCTCCAGCCGCCTCCAGGAGCAGAACCAGGTCCTGAACCTGGGGTTCTTTGACCCCCAGCACTACCGGTACTACGGCGCGACCGGCGGGCTGTCCCTGACCCACGAGGAGCGCTGGGAACTCGCCCTCGATGCCTGGGCAGGAAGCCAGACCGTGAACCAGGACTCCAGCCAGTTCAGCTGGGGCTACACCCTGGCCGGGAACTGGCGGCCGAAGCCGGCCTCGCCCCTCCTCCTCTTCGCCTCCTGGGGCCAGAGCGTGGCGGGCCTGCCCATTTCCAATACCACTGATCCCTCCAGCTATCGCGATCACACCCTGCGATTTGGCATGAAGATCCGCGGCAATGGCTGGATCTGGTGAAACCCTTGCTAGACTTGGGTTATGAGTCGAATTTGGCCTGAAGACACGAAGGTGCTGGTGGTCGAAGACGACGCGGCCACCGCCCGAATCATCCAGGCGCGCCTGGAGATGGAGGGGCTGAGCGTCTTCACGGCTTCGAATGGGGTCGATGGCCTGGAGACCCTGCAACAGCAGGATATCGACCTGGTCACCACGGACCTCATGATGCCGGCCATGAATGGGTTCCGCCTGGTCCAGGAGATCCGTGACCTGCCCCCGCCCAAGGGACGGGTTCCCATCCTGCTCATCTCCAGCAACCAGAATGAGCAGGACATGGTGCGCTGCCTGGCGGCCGGCGCCGATGACTACATCACCAAGCCCATCTCGGCCCAGGTACTGCTGGAACGCCTCTGGCGCATGC
>CAIMBM010000107.1 GCA_903839205.1 uncultured Holophagaceae bacterium
AAGAAGCGCGTGGTGTTCCCCAGCACCTCCGAAGTCTACGGCATGTGCCCCGACGAGGAGTTCGACGAGTACGAATCCCCGCTGGTCACCGGCCCCATCCCCATGAACCGCTGGATCTACAGCACCAGCAAGCAGCTGCTTGACCGAGTGATCTGGGCCTACGGCTTCCAGCAGGGCCTCAAGTTCACCCTCTTCCGCCCCTTCAACTGGATGGGTCCCAAGCTCGACAGCCTCAACACCGCCAAGGAGGGCAGCTCCCGGCTGGTGACCCAGTTCAGCTGGAACCTGTTCAACGGCGAGCCCCTCAACCTGGTGGACGGGGGCCATGCCCACCGCTGCTTCTGCGACGTGAGCGACGCCATGAACGGCATCATGGCCATCCTGCGCAACGAGGGCGGCAAGGCCGACGGCGGGATCTTCAACATCGGGAATCCCGCCAACGACTTCAGCGTGCGCGAGATCGCCGAGATGATGATCGCCATCTGGAAGGACCATCCGTTCCGCATCGAGCGGGGCCTCCCCGAGGGCCGCACGGTGGAGACCGGCAGCGGGGAGTTCTACGGCAAGGGCTACCAGGACGTGGCCCGCCGCACCCCCAGCATCAAGCGCATGCAGGAGACCTTCGGCTTCGAGCCCAGGGTGTCCATGAGGGATTCGCTGAAGAAGGCCATGGACTTCTTCATCGAGGAGCACAAGCTGCTGGAGAAGGTCGTCGAGACAGAGAATTAGGTTCCGACGAATTCGGTTCCAGCCCGCTCAGCGCGGCGGTTGATGAAGACCCACCCGATGGTCGCGGAGCCGCGCTGAGATAGAAAAGAAGTTTTTTCTTGGTGTCTTGGTGTCTTGGTGGTGAATCTTTTTCTTCTGGATAATCCTCAAACCATGACGCGCCGCGAACGCACCTCCCTTCTCCTGCTCTGGTTCTTTCTCGGCTTCCTGCCCCTGCTGGTCCGGCCCCTGTGGGAGCCGGACGAGGGCCGCTATGCGGAGATCCCCCGGGAGATACTGGCCACGGGGGACTGGCTCACGCCGCGGCTCAACGGGGTGCTCTACTTCGAGAAGCCGCCCCTGCAGTACTGGCTGTCGGCCCTCAGCATGAAGCTCTTCGGGGTGAACGGCGCGGCGGCGCGCCTGCCCCTGGCCCTGGCCTCCGGCCTGATGATCTGGGCCGCCTGGCGCCTGGCCCGGCGCCTGGGGGCCCGGGAGCCGCTCTGGGCGCCCTTCATGGCCGCCACGGGGCTCCTGGCCTTCCTGGTGGGGCAGCTTCTCACCCTCGACGCCCTCTTCAGCGCCTTCCTGGTGGCCGCCACCGCAGCCTTCGTGGAGGCCGTGGCCCGGCGCCGCGAGGGTCTGGCCTCGACCGGCTGGACGCTGCTGACCTTCGCCCTGCTGGCGGGCGCCATGCTCACCAAGGGGCTGGCCGAGGCGATCCTCAGCGGGGGGATCCTGATCTTCTCCCTGGCCTTCGCCTGGCCGGACGCGGACCTGCGAAGGGCGGTGGTCCGCACGGCCCTGGATCCCCTCGGCTGGCTGCTCTATCTGGTCCTGGTGGCGCCCTGGTTCTGGGCCGTGAATAAGTTGAATCCAGGCCACGCCCAGTTCTTCTTCATCCACGAGCACTTCACCCGCTTCCTCACCCACGAGCATGCCCGGCAGGGCTCGGACAACTGGCTGCTGGACAAGCTCTACTTCGTCGGCATCCTCGCCCTGGGCCTGCTGCCCTGGCTGTCGGCCTCGGTCACGGGGCTGAGGCGAAGCTGGACCTTCCTCAAGGGCAGGGGGCCCCAGAGCCGGGACCCGCTGGCCCGGTGGACCGTGGGGATCACCCTCCTCGCCTTCCTCTGGCCCCTGGCCTTCTTCAGCCTGTCGGGCTCCAAGCTGCCGCCCTACATCCTGCCCTGCATCGTGCCCCTGGCCGCCCTGGCCTGTGTCTTCGAGCGCGAGGGCGAGGAAGGGCTGGCCCTGCGCCGCATGGGCGTGGAGCTGATCCTGCTGGGGGTGCTCTTCCTCCTGGCGGCGGCCCTCTTCCGCCGGGACCTGGGAGGAATGCTCTGGGTATTCGCCCTGGGTGGAACCTTCGCGGGCCTGGGCCTCTGGACCCGCCGACCGAGGGGACTGACCCCGCTCCGGTTGAAGGCGGCCCTTGGCGCGGTCCTGTGGCTGCTGATCCTGGCCGCCCAGGCGGCGGCCGGTCCGGGCAAGTCCGTGATGGAACTGGTCCGGAGGAGTCCCGTGAATGCCCAGTGGATCAGCTATGGCACCTATTTCCAGGGCCTCCCCTTCTACGCCCGGACCCGGGCTGTGGTGGTGGCGGGCACGGGGGAGCTGGCCTATGGCCGCGATCGCCTACCGGACGCCGGTCGCTGGTTCAACGAGGATCCCCGCGCCCTGGGTGCCATGGCCGAACGCATGAAGGTCGATGACCCCTCCAGGCCCGTGCTGGTACTGGCCAAGCCCTCCAGCTGGAAGCAGCTGAGCGCCGAAGAGAAGGCCCGCTGGGAGGAAGTGGCCCGCAGCCCCGTGGCGGTGGTGGCCCGCAGACAGTAGGGCCCCAGACTGGAGGCTACTTGACCGCCTCTTTGATCCCGTGCCCTGTCTCCTTGGCGCCCTTGGCAGTGCCCTTGGCCGCGGTCCTGGCCCCGTGGCCCACGGCCAGGCCGCCCTTCTTGGCCGCGTGACCCACGGCCAGGCCGCCCTTCTTGAAGCCCTGGCCGATCTCCTTGCCCGCGTGCTTGAGGTCTTCCTTCGGGCTGTCGATGGTGCCCAGGCCGGTGAGGAGGAGGAGGCTGAGGAGCGCGGGAGTCATGGTCCATTCTATCGCGCTGGGCGAGGGGGCCGCTTCCGGGGAAGATGGAAGGATGGATGAACCTACGCCTCAGCCGGGATCCAGGGTGCGCCTCGCCGGCTGGCTGCGGGCCCATGCACCCGAACTGCTCCTCGCCCTCCTCCTGCTGGCCGTGCTGCCCATCCGCGACCTCTGGGCCCCGGACGAACCGGACTTCGCCCAGTGCGTGAAAGAAATGAGGCTGCGGGGCGGCTGGCTGCTGCCCTACCTCAACGGCGTGCCCTACAGCGAGAAACCCATCCTCTACTACTGGGTGATGAAGGCCTCCTCGGTGCTGCTGGACACGCTCACGGGGGGGCTTGGCTTCACCCAGGGGGTGGCGGCCTGGGCCCTGCGCCTGCCTTCGGCGATCGCCGCCGTGGCGTTCCTGTCCGCCTTCCGCCGCTGGGCCGCCCACTTTCTGGAACCAGACCTATCTGAACCAGCCGCCCTGATCCTGGCCACCACGCCCCTCTGGTTCTGGCAGAGCCAGTTCATCCAGATCGACCTCCTCTTCTCGGCCCTGCTGGCCTGGAGCTGGCTCTGCTGGCTGGGCGGCTACCTGCTATTGAGCAATCCCCCCACCATTGAAAAAAATCAACAGATCTACCACCAAGACACCAAGTCACCAAGAAAAGCAATTCTGTCTTTCTATTTGGTGTCTTGGTGTCTTGGTGGTGAGTCCTTTCCTGAAAGTGAATCTCGCCGCTGGTTCCTGAAGGCCTACTTCTGGCTGGCCCTGGCCTTCCTGGCCAAAGGGCCGCTGGCGCCGGTGCTGTCGCTGCTGCTGCTGGCGACCTTCCTCGGCTGGCAGCGGGATCTCAAGGCCCTCCCGCGCACCCACGTCCTGGCAGGACTGGGGCTCACCCTGCTTCTCGTGGCGCCCTGGTACCTCGCGGCGGGCCTGCAGGGCGGCGCCCACTATGTCTACGAGCTGGTCGTCCTCCAGAATTTTGAACGGGCCACCCACGCCTGGGACCACATCCAGCCCTGGTGGAAGTACGGCGAGTACCTCCTGGGGGACTTCTTCCCCTGGGTGCTGCTGCTGCCGGCCCTGGCCCTGCACCTGCGCCGGGAACGTCGTCCGGTGGAGCCGGCGCGGCGCTTCCTGCTGCTGGCCTTCCTGGTGCCCTTCGTCTTCCTGAGCCTGGTGCAGAGCAAGCAGGGCAAGTACCTGCTCATGGGCTACCCCTTCCTGGCCCTGCTCCTGGCGGACCTGTTCCGACGGATGGAGCCAGCCCGGGCCCGGCGCCTGGGCGGCCTGCTGGCAGGGGGGCTGGCGCTCCTCGGGGCGGCCCTGGCGGCCCTGGCCCTCGGTGTCGGGGGACCGAAACTCCGGGGCCAGGTCGGGCCCTTTCTTGGCCCCCTGCGGCTCATGGCCCTGGGGATGATGGTCGGCACGGCCTACGTGGTGGTCCAGGCGGGCCGCGGACGGGCGGCCCGGCTCATTCCGGGAGTGGCGCTGTGCCTGGGATGGCTGTACCTGGTGGGGGGCACCTGGGGCTTCCGCCTCCTGGATCCGCCCAAGTCCTACCGCCGCTGGACAGCCGCTGTCCAGCCCCTGATCCAGGGACGCCAGGTCTATTACTGGCAGACCATCCGCAGCGGCGTCATGGTCTACACGGATCACCTCATGCCCGAACTGCGTTCAGCCCAGGCCCTGGAGGCCCTGGATCCCCAGGCCCGTCTGGTGGCCCAGCGCGGGGAGTGGGAGCAGGATGCCTGGGGCATGACCCCGACCCTGCGCTCGCGCTTCGAGGTGCTCCTCTCGGTGCCCACGGGCGGGGGCGAGATCCTGCTGCTGAGGAAGAGACCATGATCCCGAAGGGCGCCCACTGGATCCGCATGCCCCGGTTCGTGGGCGACGCCATCATGATGCACCAGGCCGCGGCGCCGCTCCTTGCCGCGGGCCTGCCCCTGGTGGCTTGGGGACCCGCGGCGACCGTGGAGCTCTTCGAGGGCTCCCCGGGCTACGTTGGCGCTTGGGCTGATCCCGCGAAGAAGCCCAGCCTGCTGGATGGCGCCGCCCTGCTGCGGACCCGCCGCCCTGCCTCGCTGCTGGCCCTGGCCAAGAGCCTGCGGGCCCCCGCCGCCGCCTTCCTGGCCCGGGTGCCCCGCCGGGTGGGCTGTGGCGATGGCGGTGCCTCCCTGCTGCTCACCGCCAGCCTCCGGTACTGGAACCGGGACGACCACTCCCTGGACCGCTACCGCGACATCGTGGGTCTGGGATATCCCGAGCTGGGACTGCCGGCCTTCAGGCCCTTCCGGCCGCGCACCGAAAGTGCCGAGGCCGTGGCCCGGGCCCGCCGCGACCAGGGGCTCGACCAGGCTCCCTACGTGGTCTTCGCCATCGGCGCCGCCGCGGGCGCCAAGCGCCTGGGACTGGAACTGCTGGTGGACATGGCCTACCGGATGCTCGCCCGGGGCCTGCGCATCGTGGTGCTCGGCGGCCCCGGGGACGATGTCCTCTGGGGCGGCCGCCTGCGGGAGCAGGTCCCCGAGGTGCTGAACCTCACGGCGCAGGTCCCCTGGTCCCAGAGTGCCGCCTGGCTGTCGGGCGCCGCCGCCGTGCTGGCCAACGACTCGGGGCTGGCGCACCTCGGAGCCGCCTGCGGCGTGCCCGTGGTGGCGGTCTTCGGTCCCACCATCCCCCGCCACACGGCGCCCAGGGGCCCACGCGTGACCGTGCTGCGCAAGGAGGACCTCGGCTGCCTCGAATGCCAGCAGTGGCACTGCCCTCTGCCGGACCACCCCTGCATGACGCAACTGCCCGCGGACACCCTCTGGGCGGCCCTCGAAGCCCACCTCAGCACCCCCGTTCCGGAGGCCCCATGAGCCCCAATGTGAAGGCCATCCCCCTCATCGTGCTGGGCGTGCTGCTCAACGCCGCCGCGCAGATCTGCCTGAAGAAGGGACTGCAGGCCGCCGGTGGGATGCAGGTGGCCCTGGGCCCCCTGTTCCGGCTCATGCTGGAGCCCTGGGTGCTGGCGGGCCTGGCCTGCTACGCCGTGAGCGTGGTCGTGTGGCTGGGCGCCCTCTCCCTGGTGCAGGTGAACTACGCCTACCCCTTCCTGGCCCTGGGCTTCATCGCCAACGCCCTCATGGCCCGCGCCTTCCTGGGCGAAGCCATGACCCCCATGCGCTGGGTGGCCCTCTCCATCATCGTGGTCGGCGTGGGCCTCCAGGCCTGGAGCGGGCGGGGGCAATGAACTGAATCAGGAAGCCGCAGATGTCACAGATTTAAGACGACGAAGCTCACTCCCTGCGCCATCTGCAGTGAACCATGCTTCATTTCATACCCGTTCCGCAGGCCCTGATCAGTACGCCTGAGTTTAGATCCGCGGTGCTGAACACGCCCCTATCCAGCACGAGGCTTGTGACCAGGTCCACGGGGGTGACGTCGAAAGAAGGGTTCCAGGCGGGCATGCCTTCCGGCGCCCAGCGCAGGGAGCCGTAGCCGCGCACTTCGGCCGGGTCCCGCTCCTCGATGGGGATGGCGGCGCCGTCGGGGCAGGCCAGGTCCACGGTGGAGAAGGGCGCCACGGGATGGAAGGGGACGCCGTGGTGCTTCGCCTGCACCGCCAGGCCGTAGGTGCCCACCTTGTTGGCGAAGTCGCCGTTGGCGGCCACGCGGTCCGAGCCCACCAGCACGCGCTGGACCTTGCCGTCCCGCAGGAGCAGGGCGGCCATGCTGTCGGTGATGAGGGTGGACGGGATGCCGAGCTTTCTTAGCTCCCAGGCCGTGAGGCGGCCGCCCTGGAGCAACGGCCTCGTCTCGTCCGCGTAGACCTGGATGCGCTTGCCCTGCTCGAAGGCGCGCCGGATGACGCCGAGCGCCGTGCCGATGCCCGCAGTGGCCAGGCCGCCGGTGTTGCAGTGAGTGAGGATGCCTTCGCCGTCCTGGATGAGGGCCGCGCCATGGGTCGCCATCCCTTCGCAGAGCCGCACGTCCTCCTCGAAGATGGCCTGGGCCTCACGCACGGGATCGGAGGCGCCTTTCATGCGGTCCATGGCCCACATGAGGTTCACGGCCGTGGGCCGGGCCCCGCGCAGGGCCGAGCAGGCGGCGGCGTACTCGGTGGCGGAGACCCCTGCTTCGGCGAAGGTGGCCAGGCTGGCCGCCGCCGCCACGCCAATGAGCGGTGCGCCGCGCACGGCCAGGCGCCGGATCAGCGCGACCATGGCAATGGGAGCGCTGCCGTCCAGCCACACCTCCGCATCCGGCAGCTGCGTCTGGTCCAGCACCCAGAGCCTGCGGCCGTCGTGGCGGAGACCGAGGGAGTCGAAAGGATTCATAAAGATTTTCTTTCCACAGATTTCACAGATTACACAGAAAAAATGTCCGCCAGAAATCTGTGTGAATCTGTGGAATCTGTGGACCCATTTCTTATTAAATAATCTTCGGACCTATCTTGGACCGGAGCGCACGCAGTTCCTGGAGTTCTTCGGTGGACAGAGGTTTTGCGCCGCCCAGGGCCTCGGCCTTCCAGAGGATCGTGGCGACCTGTTCCAGGCGCTCCAGGCCACCTGCGGCCTCGTCCAGGTGCTCGCCCCAGCAGAGGCCGCCGTGGCGGGCCAGGATCAAGAGGCGGTGCTCCGGCAGGAACGGAATGAGGTTGGTGCCCATGTCTTCCGTTCCCGGCAGGGCCATGGGCACGATGGGGATGCGGCCCGCGGCGAGGATCACCTCGGGCAGACCGTCGGAGGGCAGTTCCCTCAATTTGGGCCGGGCCAGGGACCAGGCGATGGCCGTGGGAGGGTGGGCGTGGACGATGGCTCTGGCCTGGGGCACGGCGCGGTAGATGGCCAGGTGCATGGCCCGCTCGCTGCTGGGCCGGCCCGACAGGATGGTGCCGTCCAGCTGCAGGTGGGCCAGGTCGCCCAGTTGCACCCTGACCTTGGGCACGCCACTGGGCGTCATGGCGATGAGGCCGTTGGGCAGGCGCACGGACAGGTTGCCATCCGAGGCCGCCAGCAGGCCCCCTGCGTGGAGGCGGCGGCAGGCGTCGAGGAGATCCTGGAGCAGGGCGTCGGACATGGGACCAGTGTAGGACACCGGAGGACCCGCCTGGGATCCCCGCTATCCTGGTGCGTTCCCCGGGAGAGCCCATGATCCGTCCAAGCCTTTTGACCCTGAGCCTGCTGATTCCCGCCCTGGGCTTCGCCGCCGAGAACCCGCAGGTGGCCGCCCTGGCCCGGGAAGGCCACTGGCTGGACACGGGCTGGGCCGCCCATGGACCCATGCTCGGCAGGCCCGCGCCGGGCCTGAGCCTGTCCGGCTGGCTGAACGGCGAGGTGGGTCCTTCCGCCATGAAGGGCAAGATCGTCGTGGTGGATTTCTGGGCCACCTGGTGCGGACCCTGCCGCGCTTCAGTGCCCCACAACAACGAACTCGCCAAGAAATTCGCCGGCAGGGGCGTGCTGGTCATCGGCGCCTGCGGCAGCGGCCGGGGCGAGGAGAGGATGGAAGAGGTCGCCAGGGCCACGGGACTGGCCTATCCCACGGCGCGAGTGGCCAGCGCCAGCACGGCGGCCTGGAACGTCCAGTGGTGGCCCACTTACGCCGTCATCGACCGGAACGGCACGCTGCGGGCGATCGGCCTCAAGCCCGGCTACGTGGAGAAGGTCCTCGACGCGCTGCTGGTGGAGTAGCCGTTCTGGCCGTGAAAGGCCATTCCCGGAGTGCCCATGTGTTCATCCTGCGGACCCGCGCCCATCACCCATTCCAGCCTGCACCATCGAATCATCAGTCATTTCATCAAGGTCGGGAATGCGCCGTCCATCGATGATCTAGCAGCGGGGTTGGACCAACCCAGGGGGGCCGTGGTCGAGGGGTTGAAAGCCCTCCAGGAGTACCACGGCGTCGTCCTGCATCCGGGTAGTTCGGAGATCTGGGTGATCCATCCCTTCTCCACTGCGCCGACCCCGTTCTGGGTGCAGGGTGCGAAGCGGGCCTGGTGGGGGAACTGTGCCTGGTGTTCCCTGGGCATCGTGGCTCTCCTGAAGGAAGACGCCACCATCACCACCACCCTGGGAGGCGAGACCCACCAGGTGAGCCTGAGAATCGAGGGTGGGCGGTTGAGGGACGAAGGCTACCTCGTGCATTTTCCCGTCCCCATGAAACAGGCCTGGGACAACGTCATCTACACCTGCAGCACCATGCTGCTATTCGACTCCGAGGTCGCCATCGATCGGTGGTGCCGAAGCCACCGGGTGCCCCGGGGCGACGCGCAACCCGTGGCGAAGGTGTGGGAATTCGCGAAGACCTGGTACGGGCGGCACCTGGATGAGGATTGGGCGAAGTGGTCCGCTGCCGAAGCCCGGGCCCTCTTTGCTCGCTTCGGCTTGCGCGGGTCCATCTGGGATATTCCGGAGGTGGCCTCCCGGTTCTGAGCCGACGGGTATCGCCTTCATGAGGAAGGGGCGGCCCCGCCGGTAGAGAGGGCCCGCCGGCCTAGATCATCCCTTTCTTGCCCAGGTCCTTTCGCAGCGCGGCCTTGAGGGCTTCGGCCTCGGGGCTGGCCACCGTCGTAGGGGCCACGCCCGCCAGCTGGCCCGCCTTCTCGCTGAGCAGCAGGCCCAGCAGGCTTTCGATGAGGCTGCCGCCGCCCTTGTCGCCACCGCCCATGAGGATCTTGGGGACGACGTCCACCTGGGACTTCTCGATGGCCTCGGCGAAGCGGTTCATGACCTGCTGCACCAGCTGGAACTGGGGACCGCCGTAGGCCCGGACCTGCTCCTCGATGGCCATGGCCTGGGCGATGCCCACGCGGGCGGCCTGCTCGGCCTGGGCCTCGGCCATGACCTTGATGCGCTTGGCCTCGCCCTCGCCCATGAGGCGCACCTTTTCGGCCTCGGCGCCGGCGAGGGTCTGGATCTGCGCCGCCTGCTGCTGGGCCTTGGCGTAGTCGGCCTTGCCCTGGTTGCTCTGCACCTCGATGCCGATGGCGGATTCCGTCAGCATGGTCTGCTGCTTGGCCCTGGCCTCGGCCTCGCGGAGTTCCCGCTCCTTCACGGCGGCGGTCTCCTGGCGGGCGTAGGTCTCCACCTGCTCATTGGCGATCTGCCGGCTGCGCAGCTGGACCAGGATCTGCTCGATCTGCCCGCCCGGGGCCCCGCTGGTGGGGGTGCCAATGAGCACTTCCTGGAGCTCCAGGTTGTACTGGGTGAACTTCTCCTTCATCTGGACGCCGCTCAGTTCCTGGATGGCGCTGCGGTCCTGGATGAGCTGGATGAGGGTCCGGGTCTGGCCCACGTTCTTGAAGTAGGCGCTCACCATGGGATCGAGGGTCTGCTCCACCAGCTTCTTGATGTCGCCGAAGCGCTGGATGACGAGGGGGGCCTTGCGGTAGTCGATGTGCACCACGACGCTGAGGGGCAGGTTCGGCTCGAAGGCGTCCTTGGTGATGAGGCTCACTTCGCTCAGGTTCTCGTCGTAGTTGTGGCTGCCCACTTCGCCCTTCGTCCACTTCAATATAAAGTTCGTGGTCGGCACCATGAGTACCTTGCCTGCATAGGTGTTGAAGGCGTACTTGCCCGGCAGCAGGGGATCGCTCCAGACGCCGCGGCTGCCCGGGGCCACCAGCTCCCCATGGCGGTACTCAGACCCGCTGATGTCGTCGCCCAGGGCACCCGTGTAGCTCACCACGACGCCCACCGTACCTACCTCGACTGTGGTCTTGGGGATGAGCTCCACCGTGGCGAAGAGACGGTTGATGTAGTAGGTGCCCTCCACCAGCACCTGGTGCTGGCGCCCGCGCTGGCCGCCCGCCGCCAGGAACTTGTCCGCGTCCTGGAAGTTGTTGTGGTAGGTGGGGGCCTGATGGGGATCCTCGCCCACGGTGGGTGCGATGATCTCGCCGCTGCCCAGGCTGGGTCCGTCGTGGACGGTGACGATGCCCACCGAGTCGTCGGCGCCACGGATGATGACGGGCCGCCAGCCGCCGCGCTCGGCGATGATGGCGCTCATCTTCTGGAAGGTCTCGATCTCGCTCTTGTCCAGGGGCAGGTAGTAGACCTGGTCCTCGGTGAGCACCACGAACTGGGCGAGGTTGATGGCGTACATGCCCTCCCGGAGGATCTGCCGCTGGGGGCCCTTCTCGCCCCCGGCCTGGATGAAGGCCAGCACGTCCTGGAAGTCCGCCCCCCGGGCGTTGCCGGCCAGGGCCTGGGAGGGGGGCAGGTCCTTGCCGTCCCGGGCGAACACGTAGCCGATCTTGCCCTGGGGGATGGTGACCAGGGGCATCTTGTGGATGCGGTACTGGAAGGGCGTGAGGAAGTGCCAGCCGCCCCGCAGCAGGTTCGGCTGGAACCCCGCCTCGCCGCCCAGCGCCATGAGGCCGGTCTTGACCGAGCCCTTGCCGCTGATGAGCTTCTCCACGATGCCCACGCGGTTGTTGGGGATGTAGCGGATCCACTTGCTGAGCAGGATCAGGGCGAAGGCGCCGCCGAGGAGGACCAGCAGGAAGAGGCCGGGGAAGGCGGTCAGCCAGGAAGAATCCATGACGGCTCCGGAGGTGGGTCGGTGCAAGTGTATCGATAACCGGGGTGGGGACAGCGGACCAACCGGGGAGGTATGCTGGCAGCATGGCTGACCTTGTGGACTGGCTCCGGGAACGTGGCGGGTGGTTCCTGGCCGGGGTGCTGGCGGTCCTGCTGGGGGCCTGGTGGTGGCAGGGGCTTCCCCTGGCCCAGCCCCCGGGGATCCTCGCGCCCCAGGATCCCCTCCAGGCCGATCCGGACCCTGCGGTGCCCTGGACCTTCCGGGACCACAGGATCACGCCGCTGGCCCGCTTCGAGCTCCGGGCCCGGGTGCTCAGCACCGAGCGCTACCGCTTCGACCGCGCGGCCGAGCTGTCCCCTGTGGACTTCGCCCTGGGCTGGGGCCCCATGTCCGACACCCGGGTTCTCGACGCCTTCACCATCCGGCAGCGGGACCGCTGGTACTTCTGGAGCTCCGGGAACATGCCGATCCCAGCGGCCGAGGTGATCAGCCACAGCGCGAACATGCACATGATCCCGTCCAGCGGCTCCGTGGAACGACGCCTGCTGGCCGTGCGGACCGGCCAGGTCGTGGAACTGAGCGGGCAGCTCGTCCGGGCCGACGGAAGGAACGGGTGGCACTGGGTCAGCAGCCTCTCCAGGACGGATACCGGGGATGGCTCCTGCGAGGTGGTCTGGGTGGAATCGGTAAGGGTCGCAGACCGCTGAGGTCACTTAGAGCTCATAACAAAACCCGACGACGCCGCGGAGCGCCTGCCTGGCTTCATCCCTCCGGGCGAGGGCCGGCGGGCGTCGCCATGCAGCGTCGCGCTCGTCGCGCGTAGTACCCGCTACGCTTTGACTCGCGTTCCTCGCCTCGCTCGCCCGGCGACCCTCGCGCGGCTATGTGGGTTTTTGTTATGAGCTCTTTTGACCTTCCGGTAGAAAACGGTCCCCGGTCCCCTGATAGACTCGGCGGACGAAGGCCCCTGGTGGCCTCGGAGCCCCATGTTTGACATCGAAGCCTCCCTCGATACCCGTCTGCTGGCCGAGTCCCGGAACCGCCCCACGGTGATGTTCCCGGAAGCCCTGGATGCCCGCACCCTGGAAGCCGCCTGCTTCCTGGGCCGCTTCATCCGGCCGGTCTTCCTGGCCCCTGAGGCCGAAGTGCGGGCCCTGGCCGCCCGCGCGCTGGGCCACCTCGGCTCGGACCGGGTGGCCTACACCCTCGCCGAAAGCGCCTTCGTCAGTCCCGATTCCCGACCCGACCTGGTGGAGGCCTTCGCCGCCGCCTGCCTGGACTGGTGCCAGGTCCACGAGCGTCCCATGAGCCTGGACGTGGCCCGGGCGATGGTGTCCGAGCCGGGGCGCTTCGGCATCTGGGCCGTGAAGCTGGGCCATGCGGACATGGTGGTGGGGGGCGCCATCCACGAGCCCAAGGCCTTCTTCCGCCCCATGGTGGACCTGCTAGCCCAGCGCAGCGTCACCTGCGAGGCCGGCGTCTTCGTGCTGCCGGACGAGCACCCCGAGGAGGTCTATCCCCACAACATCGTGGTCTTCGGGGACGTGGGAGTGAACGCCACCATGACGCCGCGCATCCTCGCGGAGGTGGCCGTGGGCACCTGCGCCGTGGCCCGGGACCTCATCCCCGAGGAGGTGCTGCCGGAGATCCGCTGCGCCATGGTGTCCTACTCCAACCGCGGCAGCGACGAGGGGCCTTCCCCGGAACTGGTGCGCCAGGCCGCGGACCTGGTGCCCGAGATCCTGGCGGAGCGCATCCAGCACGCCGAGCGCTACCGCAGCATCCAGATCCGCGGGGAGGTGAAGGTCAACGTGGCGCTGTCGCGCCGGTCCGCCGACCTCTACCACGCCGAAGGAATGCCCTGGGAGGGCGCTCCCAACGTGATCGTCTGCCCCAACCTGGACATGGGGAACCTGCTCTACAACCTCTACGCCACGCGCTTCCCCGACGCGCGGAAGTTCCCGGTGATGTTCGGCCTCCTGTTCCAGGGGGTGGACCTGCCCATGGACTGCACCCCCGAGGACATCCGGCTGGCGGTGAAAGCCTCCGTCCTGCGCCTGCACCACTACGGTCAGTGGAAGCGCTCGCCGAAGGACACCTTCTTCCGCCGGCACCGGGTGCTGGTGCTGAACCCCGGATCGACCTCCACCCGGACCTCCATATTCGAGGGCGACGAGGAGCGCTTCACGGAAGAGCTCCAGCACCCGGCCGAGGCCCTGAAGGCCTTCGAGGGCCGGCCCATCACCGCGCAGTTCGCCTTCCGCAAGGAGGCGGTGCTGGGCTTCCTGTCGGACCACGGCCTGGCCCTCTCGGACCTGGATGCCGTGTCCGCGCGGGGCGGCCTGCTGCGGCCCATCCCCCACGGCACCTGGAAGGTGGACAGGGCCATGCTGGAGGACCTGAAGTCCGGCGGCCGCGGCGAACACGCCTCCAACCTGGGTGCCCTCATCGCCGCCGAGCTGGTGGCGGGCACCGGCAAGCCCGCCTACATCGTGGACCCGGTGGTGGTGGACGAGGCCGAGCCCAAGGTGAAGGTCTCGGGCCTGAAGGAGCTGCCCCGCCGCGTCATCAGCCATGCCCTCAACCAGATCGCCACGGCCCGCCGCTACGCCGAGGAGCGCGAGACCTTCTACGAGCGCATCAACGTCATCGTGGCCCACATGGGGGGCGGCATCACTGTGGGCGCCCACCGCAAGGGCCGCTACGTCGACGTGAACAACGGCTTGGACGGCGAGGGCCCCTTCTCGCCCCAGCGCTCGGGCAGCCTGCCGCCTGGCCAGCTCATCGACCTCTGCTTCTCCGGCAAGTACACCCGGGCCGAGCTGAAGCTCCTGAACAAGGGCCGCGGCGGCCTCATGGACCTGCTGGGCACCTCGGATCTGCGCGAGGTCGAGCGTCGCGCGGAATCGGGAGACGCCGAGGCCCGGCTGGTCTTCGAGGCCCTGGCCTACCAGGTCGCCAAGGCCATCGCGGCCCTGGTGCCCGCCTTCGACGGCGAGCCCATGGACGCCATCCTGCTCACGGGCGGCATGGCCCGCTCGGCCAGGCTCGTGGGGGAACTGCGCCGTCTCACGGCCGCCCTGGGCTGTCCGGTCCAGGTCTACCCAGGCGAGAACGAGATGGCAGCCCTGGCCAAGGGCGCCCTGCGCGTGTTGTCCGGACGCGAGGCCGCCAGGGACTACCCTCCGAGTCCCTGAAGGATCCTGGTGCTCCCCAGGAAATCATGGTTCCCGCGACGGATCCGCCTAGACTGGGCCTATCCCGTTCCACGAACCACGTTTCCGGGGAGGCCCCTTGAGCCGTTGCCGACGCTTTGCCCAGATCCTGCCCATCCTCCTCGCCACCCTGGGCCCGCTGATCCTGGCGCTACCCCTCCAGGCCCAGTCGGCCCCGACTCCCACTCCTCTCCCCAGCCCGGATCCCAAGGGCATCCTGGTCCAGGCTCGCGCGGCCTACTACAACCTCGCTTCCCGGGGGTTCAGGCAGTACCGCTTCAAGGCAATCCCGGATTGGGCCCAGTTGCTGGGGGACCTGGGGAGGACCAACCCCGCCGCCTTCGACTCCGCCATGGCCCTCTTCGCGAAGGTGCGCTTCGACGTGGTGGTGAATGCCAAAGGCGAGGCCAGGATCACCCACAATGATGTCGAGACGCCCAACGCGCAGGCGAAGGCCGGCATGGACCAGGTCTACGGCGGCATGGACCAGATGCTCACGGGCTTCTTCCAGACCTGGCACCCCTTCATGCTCCAGACCCCGTTCTCCAGCCCGGGCAAGGCCCTGAACCTGGAGGAGTCCGGCGACACGGTCCGGGTCCGCTGGGTGGAGGAGGAGAACATCAAGGTGGACATCCTGATGGACCGCTCCTACGCCGTCACGGAGATGAAGGTCAACAGTCCCGCCTTCGATTCCGTCATCTACCCGGTGTTCGACCGGCAACGGGAAGGCTTGGTCCTCTCCAGCTATGAGGCCGACTACAAGGACAAGTCCGGAGGTCCCAGGATCCATGTGAAGGTCCTGATCAAGTACCGGCCCATCCAGGGGCTGGTGGTGCCTTCGGACCTCGATCTGACCGCCCAGGTCGGCGAGGCCAACACACACATTCTGGTGGCCTTCACCCAGGGGAACATCGACAAGCTATAGGAATTCCTAGGCCAGCAGGGCTGCCAGGGCGATGGAGCTGAGCTTGGTCTTGGCGCTGTCGCCGCGGCTGCTGAGGACACAGGGAACCCGTGCCCCGGCCACGACCGCGGCCACCTCGGCGCCGCCGAGCTTGGTGCCGGCCTTGTAGAAGGTGTTGCCCGCCTCGAGAAAGGGGAAGAGCAGGCAGTCCGCGTCCCCGGCAACGGGACCGCTGATGCCCTTGATGGCGGCGGATTCGGGGTCGATGGCCACGTCCAGGGCCATGGGGCCGTCCACGAAGGCCCCCTTGATCTGGCCGCGGTCCGCCATCTTCGAGAGCAGCGCCGCCTCGACACTGGCCCTCTGCTTCGGCTGCACCTGCTCCGAGGCCGCCAGCACGGCGACCTTGGGGACCTCGATGCCCAGGGCCCGGGCCGTCTCCACCAGGTAGCCGAGGATGGCCAGCTTCTCCCGAAAGTCCGGCTCGGGGATCACGGCCACATCGCCGGCGATGAGGAGCTTCGGGTGGCCCGGATGTTCCATGACGGTCACGTGGCTCAGGATGCCACCCGGTGCCAGGAGGCCCTGCTCCTTGTTCAGGATGGCCTTCATGTACTTGTCGGTGCTGAGCAGGCCCTTCATGAGCAGGTCGGCCTCGCCGGACTGGACCATGGCCACGGCCCTGGCCGCGGCCTCGGCGTCCGTGGCGGCGGGGACCAGCCGGAAACGCTCCTTCGGCAGGCCCAGGTCCTGGCAGGTCCTCCCCATGGCCGGCTCATCGCCCACGAGGACGGCTTCCACCAGACCGGACTCCACGGCGGCATTCACCGCCTCCAGGGTGTGGGCGTCGTTGGCCCAGGCCACCACCAGGCGCTTGCGGGGGCGGTCCTGCACGGCGCGGAGCAGCTCTTCGAGGGTGCGGATCGGCATGGCAGGACCTGTGAAAAGACACCGAGGAAGCTCGGCCTCTGGGAGAGTAGCATTCCCCCATGGCCGTCTCTGTGAGCTTCCGCACATACCTTCTGGAGCAGCTGGGCCAGGTGCGCCCCGTCACGACCCGGCCCATGTTCGGCGGTCTCACCTTCTTCGCCGAGGGCCGGGCCTTCGCCCTGGCCGATGACGGCGTGATCTATTTCAAGGTGGACGAGAGCAACCGCCCGGATTTCGAGGCCGCGGGCATGGGGCCTTTCCTGCCCTTCGGCGATCCCGACCGGCCCATGCAGTACTACGAGCTGCCCGCAGAGATCCTGGAAAATCCGGAGGAGCTGGCCCCCTGGATGGCCAAGGCCATCGCCGTGGCCATGAAGGCCAAGCCCAAGGGGAAGCCCAAGGCCGGCGGCAGGCCCAAGACGGGACGGAAGTAGGCCCGTGAACATGGTGCTGCTCCTGCCCGAGGATCTGATCTCCTCCGACCGCGCTCGCCTCACGGGTCGCCGCCTCCGGCACGTCCGCGAGGTGCACCGGGCGGTGGTCGGCGAAGACGTGGCAGTCGGCCTGCTGGGCGGGAGGATGGGCCGGGGCAGGGTGCTGCGGCTGGACGACGAGGTGCTGGAGCTGGCCCTGGACCTGGACCGGGACCCGCCCCCCAAGCTGCCCCTGACGCTGGTGATCGCCGTCCCCCGCCCCAAGGTGCTGAACCGCGTGGTGGCGGCTGCCGCGAGCCTGGGTGCCGCCCGCCTCGTGCTGCTCAACGCCTGGAAGGTGGAGAAGGCCTACTGGGGCAGCCCGCGGATGGACCCGGAGCACCTGCGCGCCCAGCTGCTGCTGGGACTGGAGCAGGCCAGGGACACGGTGCTGCCGGAGCTGCGCCTGGCCCGGCTCTTCCGGCCCTTCGTGGAGGACGAACTCCCGGAGCTGCTGGGCGGGGGAACCGGGCTGCTGGCCCATCCCGGCACCGGGCAGTCCGCCCCGAGCCCACTGGTGGCGCCCGTCACCCTGGCCATCGGTCCTGAAGGCGGCTGGATCGAGGCCGAGGTGCAGAGCCTCCTGCGGGCGGGCCTGCGTCCCCTGGACCTGGGCCCCCGCATCCTCCGCACAGAGACCGCCCTGGCGGTCCTGGTGGGGAAGCTCTTCTAGTAATATCGTGACGCGAGGTATATTGTCCGACCGGTTCCTGGAGTCCTTGATGCTGAATTTCCGCCTTTCCGTGTTGTTCTTTGCCGCCTGCATCCTGGTGGCCCAGGAGCGCCCCCCCCGGTTCGTCAGCTCCCCGGATGTGAACGGCGACCGGGTGGTGTTCACCTGGGAGGACGACCTCTGGCTGGGGTCCCTGAAAGGGGGCCCGGCACGCCGTCTCACGACCCATCCGGGGGTCGAGACCAACGCCCGCTTCAGCCCCGACGGCAAGTGGATCGCCTTCAGCGGCGGCTATGACGGGACGCCCCAGGTCTACCTCATGCCGGCCGAAGGGGGCATGCCCAGGCGCCTCACCTGGGGCAACAGCGCCACGGTGCTGGGCTGGACGCCGGATGCCAAGAAGGTGCTCTACCGGGAATTCCGCGAACGGACGGCCAATCCCGTGCCGCGCATCTTCGCGGTGGACCTGGACGGCCACGAGCCCGAGGCCCTGCCGCTGAAGAGGGCCAGGGACGGCGCGTTTGGGCCGGACGGCGCCTTCGCCTTCAGTACCAAGGGGGATCCCGAGTACTACTGGAAGCGCTACAAGGGTGGTCAGGCCTCGGACCTCTGGGTCGGGGATTTCAGGACTCACCGGTTCGAGAAGCTGACCACCTACGAGGGCAAGAACGGCCATCCCATGTGGGCGGGCCATCGCGTCCTCTTCACCTCGGACCGCGGACCTTCCGGCCTGATGGACCTCTATGCAGCGGACCCCGCCTCCAAGGCCGTCGAGGCGCTCACCCAGGCCCAGGACTTCGACATCCAGCAGCCGAGCACCGATGGGCGCACCGTGGTCTTCGTCCAGGGTGGCTACCTCAACGCCCTGGACCTGGCCAGCCACCGGACCTGGCGGATCGAAGTCCGGGCCGCCAGCGACGCCTGGAAGTTGCTTCCCCGCACGGTGAACCCGAAGGAATGGATCCAGTCCTTCTCCCTCCACCGGGGGCAGGTGGCGCTGGAAGCGCGCGGGGACGTGTTCCTCCTGCCCACGGACGCCGCGAAACCGGCCCTGAATCTCACGAAGACGCCCGGAGTTCGGGAGCGCATGCCGCGCCTCTCGCCGGACGGCAAGCGGGTCGCCTACTTCAGCGATGCCAGCGGCGACTACGACCTCTATGTGCAGCCCGCGGAGGGCGGCAAGGCGGAGCGGATGCCCACGGGCCTGAAGACCGCCCTCTATCACCTCGAATGGAGCCCCGACGGTTCCAAGATCCTGTTCGGGGACAAGAGCTTCGCCATCCACGTCATGGACCTGGCCACCCGGAAGCTGAGCACCCTGGAGACCTGGCACGAACTCAAGAACGACGAATTCACCTGGGAGGTCAGCGACTACGCCTGGTCTCCGGACTCCAAGTGGGTGGCCTACACGGTGGTCGAGCCCTCCCGCAACGGGCGGATCTGGCTCTGCAATGTGGCCACCCGGCAGAAGCTCGCCGTGACCAACGGCTTCTACGACAGCCTCAACCCCTGTTTCGAGGCGGACGGCAACGCCCTCTACTTCCTGAGCTACTCCCGTTTCGACACGCGGCTGGACCCCAGCGAGGACAACCACATCCAGCCTGAGCCCGTCGAGGTGATGCGGGTCCGGCTGGCCGCCGCCGAGAAGGTGGACGGCTTCCGGATCGAGGCCGATGGCCTCCAGGACCGGGTCGCGCCGCTTCCGGTGAAGGCCGGGAACTATTTCCACCTCAGGGCCGGCAAGGGCCTGGTGGCCTGGGACGAGGCGGAAGGCTGGGACGACAGCGTGGTGGAGGAGGTGTGGCAGGCCTCCGGCCAGGACAAGTGGAAGGTGCACCTGTACGACCTGGCCGCCAAGAAGGAGTCGGTCCTGGCCGAACCGGTGGGCCGCTGGGACTTCGACGCCGACGGCAAGCAGCTGATCCTTCAGAAGGCCGGGGCACTCCATGTGGGCGAGGCCTCGGCCGTGTTCACCTCCAGGGCCCTGCCCGAGCGGGTGGACCTGGAGCGCCTGAGCCTCACGGTGGTGCCACGGCAGGAGTGGCAGCAGGTCTTCGAGGACTGCTGGCGGTGGTACCGGGACTTCTTCTACGACCCGGGGATGCACGGCCACGACTGGCAGGCGGTGCACGACCGCTTTGCCGCCTGGCTGCCGGAGCTGAACTCCCGCCAGGAGCTGAACTGGCTCCTCTCCCAGATGGTGGGCGAGCTCTGCGTGAGCCACACCTATGTGGGAGGCGGCGACATGGGCCCGCGGGCGCTCTCCCCGAGCCCCGTGTTCACCGGCCACCTTGGCGCGGACCTGACCGAGGCGGATGGCCACTACCGGTTCACCAGGGTCTTCGGGCCCACGGCCTATGCCCGGGACCTCAAGGCACCCCTGGCCGATCCCGAGCCCAAGGTCCGGGTCGGCGACTACCTGCTGGCCGTCGACGGCCGGCCGCTCCTGCCACCGGAAGCCATCGGCGCCCGGCTGCAGGTGAGCAAGGGCCAGAAGGTGAAGCTGACGGTGAATGCCAGGCCCGACCTGGAAGGGGCCCGCGTGATCGAGGTGGAGCCCGCGCAGGGCGACATGGACCTGCGCTACCAGGCCTGGGTGGCCGGGAATATCGAGGCGGTGGAGAAGGCCAGCCAGGGCCAGCTAGGCTACATGCACATCACCCAGATGGATGCCGCCGGCGTGGGTCAGTTCGACAAGTACTGGCGGGCCTTCCGCTACCGCAAGGGGATCGTGGTGGACGTACGGGGCAACCACGGCGGCTGGACCCAGTACTTCATGATCGACAAGCTGGAGCGCCAGACGGTGGGCCACGACGTCCTGCGCGGGATGGGTCACTTCCGCGTGCCCGTGAACGCCTCGGATGGACGGTTCCTCTTCCTCAGCGACGAGGAAAACGGCAGCGACGGGGAGGCCTTCCTGTCCCATGTCAAGGCGCGAGGACTCGGCACCATCGTGGGTGTCCCCAGCTGGGGCGGACTGGTGGGCATCATCAACACCCAGCACACCCTGGATGGCGGGCGCGTGGAGCAGAGCAACAACGCCTTCTATGGCCGCGAGGGCAAGTGGTGGGTCGAGAACCACGGTGTCGACCCCGACCTCACCGTCGAGAACGACCCCGCGAGCCTCATCCAGGGCCAGGACCGTCAGCTGGAGGTGGGCATCGGGACTCTGCTGAAGCAGCTGCAGGAAAATCCGACACCGGCCTTCCCGCCGGTTCCGGCCTATCCGAAGCGGTGAGAGCCTATCGCGGCGAACAGTCGCCAGTCAGGCTTGGTGACAGAGATTAGGACCCTCAGGTGGATTCCTGCCCGGCAAGCTCCTGCGACAGGCCCGGCCGCTTCCGCAGGGAGGGCGGGAATTCGATCCTGAAGAGGGTCCCCTCGCCGGGCTCGGATTCCACCTGGATCTGCCCAGCGTGGGCAGCGACGATGTTCGCCACCATGGACAGGCCGAGGCCCGTCCCCCTATCGGGGGCCTTCGTGGAGAAGAAGGGCTCGAAGACACGCCGTTTCACGTCCTCGCCCATGCCGCAGCCCGTGTCCTTCACTTCCAGACAGACCTTCCCGTTGGCCTGGTAGGTTCGGAACAGGAGCAGCCCCCCCTCTGGCATGGCATCCCGGGCATTCAGCCCTAGGTTGACCAGCACCTGCTGGAGTTTGACCGGCTCGCCGAACAGCGGGGGGATGTCGCGTGAAAGCTCTGCCTCGATCCGGATGGTCCTGCCCAACACCCGCCGCAGGAGCGAGACTGCGGCCTCAACCACGGTGTTCAGGCTCAACCGCTCCCGGTGGCCGTGGTTGGGCCGACTGTAATCCATGAGCGCCCGGAGCACCTCCGCGCACTGGATGGTCGCGCCTTCGGCCGCCCGAAGGTGGGGCTGGAGCTCGGGGTGCGCTTCGAGCAGGGTGCGGCAGGTCGTGATCTGGCCGAGCACCAGGGTCAGCTGGTTGTTCACGTCGTGGACGATGCCGGGGGCCAGCATGCCCAGCGAGTCCACCCTCTGGCTGTGTTCTACCTGGTGCATCATGCGCTTCAGCTCGTGGTCAGTCTGGCCCGCCAGGTGCAATCTTTCGCCGACGCGTTGGAGCTCCCAAATGTCCGAATTGAAGTTCATGGTCTCCGACTGCGCGCCTGCCTGCGCGGGCAATCCTTCCGCAAGCAGGCGCATGGGCCGCACCAGGCGCCGGTGGAGGTCCAGCAGGGTCCAGGCCACACCCGCGACGGCGGCAAGCGCCAGGAGGAACGTGACGGCGGCGTAGCGGCGCTGTCCGGGGAAGAGGTCCTCGTCTGGGATGGCGATGTGGAGGTTCATCCGGGGGGTCCCATCCGAGGAGAAGGGTCCGGTGGCTCTCTCGTAGGCTTTGCCGGGATCCAGGAGGCTGGGGGCAGCCTCGGGCGGGGCGGCCATGGCGCCGCCCTGGAGGTTCCTCAGGAGGCCCGGGGTCAGGGGCATCAGATAATGGGCGAACCGGGTGACGGATTCCATCATCGCCGGGGTTTGAGGTGGCACGAGCATCCGGCCAGCAGGATCTGTGACGAGCATCCGGGCGTTCGCCGTGGGCTGGTGAGCCCAGATCAAACGAGTCAGTTCCTCCAGCGACACGTCCACCCCGATGACGCCCCTCAGGACCCCTTGCGGGTCGCGGATCGGAACGGTGTAGGTGAAGCCGGCCACTGAAGATGAGAAATACCGGTAGGCATCCGGGGTCCAGCTGGGTGCGGCCTGGCTGGCCCCGAATTGGTACCAATGGCGAGTGCGGGCGTCATAGATCTCACGGTCATCCGTGAGCCCGGGGATCCACCTCCCCCCCTGCACCAGATAGCGCTTGGGGTTCATGCCGGCCTTGAAGAGCAGCAGGTTCCACTCCCCGTCCAGCCGCACGACACAGGCGGAGTCCCCGTTCTCGCGGCTCAGGATGAGATTCGTGATGATGGCCCCTTTTCCCAGGAAGGGGATCACGCTCTGGAGACTCTCGGGGCTGTCCAGGCGGCCGCCTTCCTGGGTCCACCAGGCCCCGAAGGCACGTCCTGTCCCCTCCGCCCGCTGGAACTCCCGGGAGATGGTCTGCCGCATCTGGATCAGGGCGTCCTCGGCACGGGCCAGACCCTGGGTCTCCACGGAATGGATCAGTCCCCACCACCACAGGCTGAAGATCACCAGACTGCACAGGGATGTGAGCAGGGCGGCCTTCCAGAGGACCATGCTCTTGAGGTGAGACATTCTGGAAGGCCCCCTGGGAACGGACCCCCCTCGCCGGGTTCCCGAGGCCTTCCGGACCGGGCAAGTTGGGCATTCCATTCAGCCTAGCAAAACGATGTAGAAATCCCATGGGCTCTTTTCCTTCCACCCGATTCAAGTTCACCCAAAGGAACGAGCCCGGAGACAGACCAGGCCGGCGGTGGGCGCCCCTCGGACGATGGAACATGGAACGCTCCGGTCCATCGGGACTCGGGTCAGAATCCCACCACGTACTCCCCGTCCCGCATCAACGCCAGCCTGCCGCCGTCCGGAAACTGGAGGTCCACGGCGAGGACCTTCACGTCCGGTTGGGTTTCGGGCACGTAGACCCGGTCGATGTGGATGACCGCACCGGGGCCGGAGAACTGGGCCGGTCCCACCTGGCCGCCGAAGTGGTCGCTGCGGCCGAAGGCCAGGTGCAGGCCCAGCTTCTCGTCCAGGAGGATCTCGCCGATGGGCTTGAGGCCGAAAGCGGAGAGCACGCCCAGGCCCAGCTCGGCGAGGTTCCCATAGGCCGGTTCCCGGGCCAGCAGGGCAGCCTCATCACGGGATCGCGGCCCTTCGCTGAGCACCTCCAGGGCGCGGTTCCCCGCGATTCGGTAGCGCACCACTTCGTCGCCGAACTGCACGGGCATGACGCCTTCGGTGCGGCTGGGGTCGCCCGGGAGTGCGCCCTCGTAGGGCACGATGTAGGCCTCGCCCGAGGGGAGGTTGCCCGCCATGCCGGGCTCGGTGAGCAGGCCCCCGGAGGCGTGGCCGGGGCGGTGGCGCAGGTCGAGGTGCAGGCCGCAGGGGCCGCCCGGCGTATCGAAACGGAAGTCCGCACCTTCCGCCTGGTCCAGCAGGTTCTTCAGGAGGTGCACGCGGCGGTTCACCTCCGTGTAGTCCAGGCGCAGGGCGGGGATCATGTCCGCCCGGAAGCCCGGCATGGTGGCGGCGCGGATGGGGTGCCGCTTCGCCGCCAGCTTGAGCGGCGCCGTGGCCGAGAATTTTGTCAGCGCGAGGAGGATGGGGTGTGTGGCGTAGAGGTCGGCCAAGGCGAGGGACGCCGCGGGATCCAGTGAATCGGCGGAGGGCAGGGGGCCGCCCCGATGGACCCAGGCCCGCTCCGGCAGGTCGCCGTTGTTGGTGTGGACATTCGGGTAGACCACCAGGTCGGTGTCGAGTCCGAGGTCGGCGCGATGCGCCCTGAGCTCCTGGGTCCAGGCTTCGGCGATGGCTCGGCGGGCGGCCCAGGGGGCGTCATCGGGCACCCTGACGTCGGGCAGATCCACCAGGATGGCCATCGCCGTTTCATCAGGGCGGGGTTGGAACACGCGCCGCACCAGGGCCACCAGTTCCGGGCCGCTCAACTCTTCTTGCACAACATCCTCCGGGTCGTTCCAAAAAAGATCATCACCAAGGCACCAAGGCACCAAGGACTGCAAGAGCTTATCTGTTGGCTTTTCTTGGTGTCTTGGTGTCTTGGTGGTAAAAATCATTTCGCTCTGAAAGGCGCGGGTATCAGGCCAGGAACAGCCGGTAGGCGGGGTTGGCGCCCTCGTCCACCCAGGCATAGCCGAGCTGGTCCAGGAAGGCCTGGAACTCGGCCTGGTCCACGGGCGGCACCTGGATGCCCACCAGGACGCGCCCGTAGTCGGCGCCGTGGTTGCGGTAGTGGAACAGGGAGATGTTCCAGCCCGCGTTCATGCGGTCCAGGAAGCGGAGCAGGGCGCCGGGCCGTTCCGGGAATTCGAAGCGGAGTACCCGCTCGTGGGTGACCGAGGGGGCCCGGCCGCCCACCAGGTGCCGGATGTGGAGCTTGGCCATCTCGTTGTCGCTGAGGTCCTCGGCCTCCAGGCCGTCGGCCCGCAGGTGCTCCAGGAGTTGCCGCGTCTCGGCGCGGTCGGCCACCTGCATGCCCACGAAGATGTGGGCCCTCGCCGGGTCCGCGTAGCGGTAGTTGAACTCCGTGATGGAGCGCCGGCCGATGCGTTCGCAGAAGGCGCGGAAGCTGCCCGGCCGCTCCGGAATGGTGACCGCCAGGATGGCCTCCCGCTGCTCGCCCAGTTCTGCCCGCTCCGCCACGAAGCGCAGCCGGTCGAAGTTGGTGTTGGCGCCCGACAGGATCGCCACCAGGGCGCCGGGATCGGGGCGGTCCGGGTTCCGCTCGGTCCAGGCCTTGAGGCCCGCCACGGCCAGGGCCCCGGCGGGCTCCAGGATCGAGCGGTTCTCCTGGAACACGTCCTTGATGGCGGCGCAGATCTCGTCGGTGCTCACCAGCACGACCTCGTCCACGAACTGTTGGCAGAGCGGGAAGGTGTGCTCGCCCACCTGGCTCACGGCCACGCCGTCGGCGAAGAGGCCCACCTGCTCCAGCTTCACCCGGTGGCCCGCCGCCAGGGAACGGTGCAGGGCGTCGGCGTCGGCGGGCTCCACGCCGATGATGCGGAGGCCGGGCTGGAGGCGCTTGAGGTAGGCGGCGATGCCGGCGATGAGGCCGCCGCCGCCCACGGGGACGAACACCGCCTCGATGCCCCGGGGCATCTGGCGCAGGAGCTCCATGCCGATGGTGCCCTGGCCCGCGATGACGTCCAGGTCGTCGTAGGGGTGGATGTAGGTGGCGCCGCTCTCGGCCTGCAGCCTCTGGGAATGGGCGAAGGCCCCTTCGAACGTGTCGCCGTGCAGCACCACCTCGGCGCCCAGGGCCCGCACGGCGTCTACCTTGATCTGGGGCGTGGTCACGGGCATGACGATGGTGGCCCGGCAGCCCAGGCGCTGGGCGGCGAGGGCCACGCCCTGGGCGTGGTTGCCCGCCGAGGCGGCGACGACGCCGCGGCCCCGGGTGGCTTCATCCAGGTGGGCGATCTTGTTGTAGGCTCCGCGCAGCTTGAAGGAGAACACCGGCTGCAGGTCCTCGCGCTTGAAGAAGACCTGGGCGCCCAGGCGCTTGCTGAGCTGCTGCGCGGGCTCCAGGGGCGATTCGATGGCCACGTCGTAGACCAGGGCCGTGAGGATGCGTTCAAGGAGGTCCCGGGGTGGGGGCTGGACCGTGGCTGGGCTCAAGGCTGCTCCTGGTAAAGAAGAACCCCCCGACCTTGCGATGCGGGGGGTGGCTCGGAATCTCGGGTGGATCCGGCCTAGGCCCCCTGGCGCGACGTAATGATCGCGATGGCATGGTGCAGGAGTGGCCGGTGGTCGGGAGTCATGGTGGTTGGCGTGAAGGTCAAACTATCACCGGGCCACCGGATTCACAAGCCGTCCAGCCGCGGGACCCGCGCTGGGGAAAGCCGGTCAGCCCCGGGCCTTCTGGGCCAGGGCCCGGTTGCAGGCCTGCAGGTGGGCCAGTTCCTCGGTGCTGAGGGCCCCCGGTGAACGTTTCTCGTCGAGGGTCGCCTGGAGGAGATTCGACAGCCCCGTCCAAAGGGCCTGGTCCTGGACATGCAGGGCCAGGAGGGCGTCGGCAATGCGCTGGCGGTAGGGCCAGGGATTCCTGGCCGACCAGCCGCCCCGAGTGACCGCGAGCAGGGACGGGGCTGCCGTGCCGGGGAGGGGCCGGTCCCAGGTGCCGTGCGCCCTGGCCAGGGCCTCCACCGCCACGGTGCAGAGTTCCGGGAGTTTCTGCTCCTGGGCCTTCTCGCTGAGTCCGAGGGCGCCGGCTTCATCTCCCAGGTCGCGAAGGGCCTCGGCCAGAGCGAGCTGGACCCTCGGCCTCAGGCAGGTCCGCAGAAATCCCAGCAGCGGTTCCACGGCCCGGGGGGATCCCACCTGGCCAAGGGTTTCGAAGATGGCGATGAGCACGGTCTCCCGGCTCTCCCGCTCCGCGAGTTCCAGGAGCCTGGGCACCAGGTCCTCCAGCTTGTGGATCGCGATGAACCGGAGGCCCACCAGGACCTCCCCGGGATCCTGATGATCGAGGAGGGTCTTCGCGGTGCCGACCGGATCCGGCAGGTGGCCCAGGTGCCAGAGGCTGCGGTCCGCGATATCCGAGATGGCATCCCGGCGCAGCTTGAGGAGGGCGGCTCGAAGGGCCGGATCCCTCCGGTTGCCCAGGACCTCCAGGGCGGCACTCCGCATGGCTTCCTCGGGCTGGTCCAGCAGGAGGTCGACCAGGTCCTGGGCCCCGGCGGGGACGAGCCGGGCCAGTGCCGTTGCGACCCCGGCGTTGCCGGTGTTCTGCCGAAGCGGCTCGGCCAGTGCGGGGAGCAGCCGCTCCGCCTGGATGTGGCCCCGGTCCGCCATGTCGGCCAGCCCCTGGGCGGAGACCTGGAGGGCGAAGTCCCGGCGGCGCGACCGCTGGTGGGCGAGGTCACCGGCCTGGGTGAAGAACCTGGCGAGCCGGGTGGGATTCTCATCCAGGGCGGCGAGAAGGGCGTCGAGCAGGAGGGTGTCCAGAGCCGTGGCTCCGGAACTGCGCAGGGTCTCGGCCGCCCCCTGGATCCGTTGCGCCTGGCCCGAGTCCAGATCGGCCATGGCCTCGGGCTGCCTCTCTTGCCAGCGGGCGGACAGGGCCTGGAGGGCCTTCGCCTGGACCTCGGGACGGGGGAGGACCCGGAAGGCGGTGAGGAGGGTTCGGGCCTCGTGATCCTCCCGGGCATCCTGCTGGAGTTCCTCCAGGTATCCCAGGAGGAAGGACGCGGCCTCCTCGGAGGGGATCTGGCAGATCAGGCGGAGGGCATGGCGGTTGACCAGGGGATCCGGGTGGCTGAGGGCCCCCCGAAGGGGTTCCAGACTCTCAGGCCGGAGGAGCCTCGCGAGCTGATGGGCGCCTTCATTGGCCTCCGCCGGACGGGCACTGCCCTCCAGCAGGCGGGAGAAGTGGTGCTGGAAGGCCTCCGCGGGGTCGGATTCCAGGAGCACCTGGGCCACGACCTCGCGGAAACCCGGCGTGGCGCGGCTCAGGGAGAGGGTGCGAAGGGAGTCCAGTGACTCCGGCGTCCGGATCTTCCCCAGCGTTCGCGCGCCCGTCTCGAAGAGTTCCAGGTTCTTCTCATACCGGATGAGGCGTTCGATGACGGGGCTCAATTCCGGCCATGGGAAGTAGAAGCCGAACTCCAGCGTGAGCTGCCTCAGGCCCACGGAGCAGGAGGCCCGGTGGACCCGTCCGGCCAGTTCCTCCACCGCATCGGGTCCCGCCGCGGCCAGGACCTTGAAGAAGGCCAGCTGGTGCTCGCGCAAGGTCGGGTCG